>JBGQJV010000023.1:0-30318 GCA_041499215.1 Gemmatimonadota bacterium
CGGGAGTCCCCAACCTCACCGCGCCGGAGCAGAATCAGGCCCTCTCGCAGGAGCCGAACGGTGGAGTTGCCACGCCATTCCGCGGCTGCGCCAAGCGACTGGCTGTCGCCCACGCTTTCCAGTGCGTCCCGCAATGCGTCAAGGGCGGACCGATCGGCCTCGCTCTGCGGCAGCCCGGCGACCGGAGTCGTGGTGAGCAGCGCTGTCACGGCGGCGACCACAAGCGATCCGCGAGGCCGGATTCTGCGGTGCCCGGGAGGCATGAATCCTCCGTGCGCTGTGTCAGGCGGCTGGAGCTGCGGCAGAAATGGGGACGCGCCTCGGGCCCGCGACAGCACACTAGGCTTGCAGGACGAGTCCGGACGGGGGAGGATTCACAACTCCTACCTACCAATCGCGGTGGGCACCGCCCCCCTTCTGCTGGCGCCGCCCCTCGTGGGTGGAGAGCTGCTGCCGCTCCACCTCCTCGAGCATCGCGCGGGCCTGCTGCTCATCCAGTTCCTCCACCGATTCCCCCTCATCGCCCCCCTGGCCGCCGCCGGCCACGGCACCGACCGCGGTCTGGCGGTTGGCCTCGTAGCCCTCGTCCCGCATGTTGCCCCGCCCATAGTCGGCCCGGCCGCCCTGGCCGCGCGAGCCCGGCTCCCCGGTATCGCCTCGGCGGCGGAGGGCCAGCTCCAGGTTCCATTTGGCGTCCTGGTCGGTGGGATCGATCCTGAGCGCCTCCTGGTAGGCCTCGATCGCGCGGTCGAGGTAGCGGCTCAGGGCATTCGCGTCCTCCGCGGCGCGGACATAGGCGTTCCCCATGTTGTAGAACACCTGCTGTTTCAGGTCTTTCGGGCCGTTCAGCGATTCCCGCCAGGTCTTCGCCGCCTCGGTGTACTGTCGCAGGCGGTAAAGGGTGTTCCCGGTATTGTACCGGACCTCAGGCCCGCCTTCCTGCCGCAGCACCCGCTGATACGCCTCGTAGGCCTCGAGGAACTTCCCAGCTTCGTAGAGTTGCTGGCCCCGGACGAGGTCGGCTCGCCCGCCGGTGCAGGAGAGGGACCCCATCAGCGTGCCGGCCGCCAGCAGCGTCATCAGGGCGGACAGGCGGACAGGCGGACGGGCGGTCAGTGGACTCGGTGAGGAGGCGGACCCGATTTGTGACTGTCGGCCCGCCGGTCCGCCGGTCCGCCGATCCGCCGGTCCGCCCGAGACTCGGAACGCGGAACGCGGAACGCGGAACAGCATGTCAGCGAGCAGGGCAAGCACCGCCACCGCCAGCGGCCACTGGTACCGTTCGCTGGGCTCCGTGGCACCCTGGCTGCCGAGAATGCGCGCATCGAGATGGCTGATTGCCTGGATCATCTCCTCCAGACCACGCGGGTCGTTCCACCGGGCGTAGGCTCCGTTGGAGACCTGGGCCAGCTTTTTCAGATCCTCTTCCGCCAGCCGGGAGATCACCGGGCGACCGATGTCGTCGAGGTGCCAGGGTCCCTCCGTGGCGCCGGAATCGGCCGGCACCCGGGCGCCCTCGAGGGTGCCGAGCCCCACGGCGAAGATCGGGATATGGGCCCGGCGGTAGAGCTCGAAGATCGGATCCAGCGCCCCTTCGGACCGCTCGCCGTCGGAGAGCAGGACCACCCCCCGCGATCCGATCAGCGTCCGCTCTTTCCTCAGCGCCCGCTCAGAGACCCGGAGCGCCGCCGCGACGTTCGTGGCCGGATCGGCAATGTCGTCAGGCGACGCCGCGTCGAGGAAGCGCTGCAGGGTGCCGAGGTCGCTGGTGGGCGGGAGCTGCAGGAATGCCGCGCCGGCGAAGACCACCATGCCCACCCGGTCTCCCGGGTGGGTGGCCGCAAGCCGCCAGGCCAGCCGCTTCGCCAGCTCCAGGCGGCTCATGCCGACATCGGTCGCCTTCATCGAACGGGAGAGGTCCAGGGCGACGATGAGGTCCCTGCCGGTGGCCGGCAACGCCGCCGGATGTCGGCCGATCTGCGGCCGCGCGAGCGCGACCACCGCCAGGGCCAGCCCGGTCCAGCGCAGGACGCTCCGCAAGGGCGACGGCCGCCGCTCAGGAAGGGCCGAGCTTCTGGAGAGCAGCTTCCGGTCGCCGAACCGGTCGAGCGACGCCTCCCGTTCGCGAAGCGCCTGGCGCACGATGAGCCAGAGCGCGGGGAGCACCGCCAGGAGCAGCAGCGCGGAGGGCTGGGCAAAGAGGCTCATGGCAGGATCCGGAGCCAGGTGGAGCGCAGCAGCAGCTCGAGGAGGAACAGCGCCAGCCCGATGCCAACCAGGACCGGGAACAGCTCGTGGTACTGCCGGGTTTCACTTACTTCGACCTCGATCCGCTCCAGCGGATCGATCTCCTTGAGAATCCGGTCCAGTCCCTCCGGATCGTTCGCCTTGTAGAACTGCCCGCCGCTCCGGGCCGCGATGTCCTTGAGAGCCGCCTCGTCCTGGCCCGAGAGCCGGCTGGCCAGATTGCGCACGCTCCAGACACCGTTGAGCGCCACCTGGCTGGTGTCTCCATTGGAGAGGCCGATGGCATGGATACGGATGCCGAGCAACTTGGCGGCCTCCGCCGCCTGGGTAGGCGTCGGCTTCCCCGTGTTGTTGGCGCCGTCGGTGATCAGGACGATCGTGCAGGCGTTCCGCGGCAGGTTCTTGAGCTGATTGAGACCCAGGGCCAGGGCGGTACCGATGGCGGTGCCGTCCGGCAGGGTGCCGATGTCGACCGTCTCCACCATGCGGTCCAGCACGTCGAGGTCGGTGGTGAGCGGGGCCTGCAGGAAGGCCCGGCCCGCGAAGATCACCATCCCGATCAGATCGCCCTTCCGGCGCTTGATGAAGTCGCGCAGCACCGTGCGGGCCACCTCCAACCGGTTGCCCGGCTGGAAATCCGTGGCCCTCATGCTGCTGGAGATGTCCAGCACGATCATGATGTTGCGCGACCGCACCCGGGTAGGCTCCGCTTCGCCGGCCACCTGCGGCCGTGCCAGCGCGGTGACCAGCAGCGTGACCGAGGTCAGGCCCAGGGCGGCGGGCAGCCAGTGCCACCGGCTCCTGGCGGAGCGGGGAAGGCCGCGCAGGAACTGCAGCCCTGGGAAGGCGATGTGGTGCACGGGCGGGGCCGCACGGCGGCGCCAGGCCCGCCACCCGAACCACAGCGGTGCCAGGAGCAGGAGGAGGAACAGGGGATCAGCGAACCGCATCGCCCGCCTCCGCGACCCTGCGCCAGGCCTCGAGCAGCTGACGGGCGCGGGCGACGTGGGTGGTGGCCGCCGCCCGGTCGGGGCGCACCTTGGCGAACTTCACCAGGTCCGCGTCGCGCAGGATGGCTTCGCAGCGGCTCGCCAGATCGCCAGCCGCCAGCGGGGCGGGCAGGCTGCCGGGCACCTCGGGGGTGGTGAGCCCCTGGTGCGGCATCGCGCCGACCTCCACCAGGGTGGTCCGTAGCAGCTCCGCGACTTCGCCGAATAGCGGAACCACCCCATTCCCGCTGGCGATCGACGCCTGCTCCAGCCGCGCCAGCCGGGCGAGGGCCATGTCGAAGGGCCCGGCGGGGAGGGAAACCTTCGCCACGACCAAGCGGGGGCCCGCGGTCCGACGGTTGCGGCGGTAGAGCCAGAAGAGCCCTGCGGCGACGAGGGCGAGCAGCAGGGCGACCAGTCCCCACACGGGGCCACCGAGCAGCATGAGCGGCCGGATATCCCTGAGTTCCGGATTGCCGGCCGGCAGGATCGGCACGATCTCGATCGCGAGCGGAGCGTGCACCAGCGTGTCGGGTGCGGCCCCGGGCGCCGGACGGTAGAGCAGCGCGAACGTCGGCACCGGCTGGCGGCCAATACGGTAGAACGCCAGCCGCACCTTGCCGCGGAACTCGCCATCCCGGTAGGGGCGCAGTGTGTCGCTGGAGACGATGCGCATCCCTTCCGGCGGCGACAACAGGGTCCGCGGCGCCGGATCGAGCAGTTCCTGGCCCTGAGGCAGTCGCGCGGTCACGTCGATGGTGACGACGTCGCCGATGCTGGCCTGGGACTGCTCGGGCTTGAGCTCGAGACTCTGGGCGGCCACCAGGGCTGGCGCCGCGAGCGGGAGGAGCAACGCAATCGCCCTGCGCATGCCTACAACCGCCGCCGTTCCCGCCGGCTGAAGAACGCTGCGAGCCGCTCGCCGTAGGGCTGGTCGGTATCGAGGCGAAGCAGGTCGACGCCCAGCCTGCTGCAATGAGTCGCGAGCGCCTCATCGAACTCGGCGCGGGCCGCCCGGTACTGGTCGCGGATCTCCGGCCGGTCCGTGTCGACCACCTGCCAGCTTCCGGACTCCGGATCCCACAGCGTCACCAGCCCCACTGCCGGGAGCTCCCGCTCTCTCGGGTCGGTCAGCTGCATCGCCATCACGTCATGCCGGTGGGCCAGCCGGTCGAGTGCGGGCCACTCCGATCGGTCCAGGAAGTCCGACAGCAGCACCACCGCCGCGCGGTGCCGCAGCACCGGCTCCAGAAAGTCGAGCGCGCCGATCAGGTCGGTGCCGCGTCCTTCCGGCTCGAACGCCAGGACCCGGCTCACCACACTGAGCGCCTGACGCCGGCCGCTCCTGGGCGGAGTGAACCACTCGATCCGGTCGGAATAGAACGCGGCGCCGACCCGGTCGCGATGCCGGGTCGCGGCGAGCGACAGCACCGCGGCCACCTCGGCGGTCAGCTCCCGCTTGGTCCGGGTGGCGCTGCCGAATCCGCTGGAAGCGCTCATGTCCACCAGCAGCAGCAGGGTCAACTGCCGCTCCTCGTGGAAGCGCTTGACGTAGGGAGTGCCCATGCGGGCGGTGACGTTCCAGTCGATGGTGCGCACGTCGTCGCCGGGGAGGTATTCCCGGACCTCGGCGAACTCCACCCCACGCCCGCGGAAGGTGCTGGTGTAGTCGCCCGCGACCAGGTCGCGCACCAGCTCCCGGGTGGTGAGCTCGATCCGCTTCACTTCGCGCAGCAGGTCGGCCGGGGTCACGGCACCGGCACGGCGGCGAGGATCCGGGCCAGCATCTGGTCCGACGAAACGCCGTCCGCCTCCGCCTGGTAGGTGGGGATCAGACGATGCCGGACCACGTCCGGCACCATCGCCTTGATGTCCTCCGGCAGCACGTAGGCGCGGCCGGCGAGGAACGCGTGTGCCTTGGCGGCCTTCACCAGGTAGATCCCCGCCCGCGGCGACGCGCCGAACTGAATGAGGGTCTCGAGCTCCTGCAGCTTCCACTTGCCCGGCTCGCGGGTCGCCGCCACGAGGTCGAGCACATACTCCTTGATGCGGTCGTCCACATACAGGCCGCGCACGATGTCGCGCGCCCGAAGCACCCGGTCGGGGTGCAGCACCACCCGGGTGGTGGGCTCCTGCGCGTCGGTCATCCGGTCGATGATCTCCCGTTCTTCCGAGCGGCTGGGATAGGTCACCAGCAGCTTGAAGAGGAACCGGTCCACCTGGGCCTCCGGCAGCGGATAGGTTCCCTCGTGCTCCAGCGGGTTCTGCGTCGCCAGCACCAGGAACAGCGGCGACAGCCGGTGGGTCTCACCCCCGATGGTGACCTGCTTCTCCTGCATCGACTCGAGCAGGGCGCTCTGCACCTTGGCCGGGGCCCGGTTCACCTCGTCCGCCAGCAGGAGGTTGGTGAAGATCGGTCCCTTCTGGACGGTGAAATCACCGGCACGCTGGTTGTAGATCAGCGTACCGATGAGATCGGCGGGCAGGAGATCGGGAGTAAACTGCACCCGGCGGCAATCGCAGTCGATCGTCGCGGCCAGGGTGCGCACCGCCAGGGTCTTGGCCAGGCCGGGGAGGCCCTCCAGCAGCAGGTGACCGTCGGCCAGGAGTCCGATCAGGAGTCGTTCCAGCAGGGTGTGCTGCCCCACGATGACCCGGCCGATTTCGGTCAGCACCTCACGGAAGACGGCACTCTCCTCGGCGATCTCAGGGGCGCGGGCGAGCGCCGAGTCCGGGCTGAATCGGGCCAGGGCGCCGCTCGTGACGGTGGTCATGCGGAGGGAATCCTCGGAGGGGGAAAGGAATAAGTATACACCTGCCCGGGAGAGCCGGCCTTGAACACTGCGGCCTTGCGACTGCACTATTGAGCATGACCTCGCTGCCGGATGGGACCCGAGTCTTTCCTACCACCCGTCCCTCGGTGGTGGAAGCGGTGGCCGGCACCGACCCCGACGCCCGGAGCCGCGCGTTCGCGACCCTGGTCGCGGTCTACTGGCGTCCCGCGTATCTCCATCTCCGGCTCAAGTGGCGCCTCGAGCGGGAAGACGCGGAGGATCTCACCCAGGAGTTCTTTGCCCGGGCAATGGCCCAGGGGTTCTTCGAGAAGTACGATCCCGCCCGGGCCCGTTTCCGCACCTTTCTGCGCAGCTGTCTCGACCATCTCACCGCCAACGCGAGGCGGGATGAACGGCGCCTGAAACGGGGCGGGGGGGCGGCCCACCTACCGCTCGACTTCGCCGGAGCCGAGCAGGACCTGGCGCTCGCCGGTCCTCCCGCGGCCGACGATCCCGATGCGCTGTTCCACCGCGAATGGGTGCGCAGCCTGTTCACCCTCGCGGTGGAGTCGCTCCGGGCCGAGTGCGAGGCGAGCGGGCGCGCGCTGCGCTACCGTATCTTCGCCCGCTCCGACCTCGACCCGGTGGAGGGACGTCCGCGGCCGTCCTATCGCGAGTTGGCGGAGGAGTTCGAGCTGCCGGTGACCCAGGTGACGAATCACCTCGCCTGGGCCCGGCGCGAGTTCCGCCGGGTGGTGCTGGAGCGACTGCGCGAGCTGTCCGGCAGCGAGGAGGAATACCGGGTCGAGGCGCGCGAGCTGTTCGGGATGAACCCGCCATGACCTGGATGCCGGACGCGACCGTGGCCCACCTCCGGCGGGTGGCCGACTGGCCCGATCTTCCCGGGGACCGGCTCGAGGTGGTGGAGCCGATTGGGCAAGGCGGGATGGGCACGGTGTACCGGGCCCGCGACCGGGCGCTCGATCGCGAGGTTGCGCTCAAGGTGCTCCGGGTCGAGCTGTCCACCCCCGAGTGGGCCAGCCGGCTGGAACGGGAAGCGAAGATCCTCGCCCGGCTGGAACATCCCGGCGTGGTGCCGGTGCACGATGTGGGGACCCTCGCCGACGGCCGGATCTACTACCTGATGAAGCTGGTTCGAGGCCAGCGGCTGGACGAGTTTGCCCGGACGGTATCGCTGTCGGAGACGCTCCGCGCCATCCTCAGGGTGTGTGACACCGTGGGCTTCGCCCACGCGCACTGCGTGGTCCACCGCGATCTCAAGCCCGCCAACATCATGGTCGGCGCCTTCGGCGAGGTACTGGTACTCGACTGGGGCATCGCGCGGGTCGCGGGTGGCGGCGAGGACGCCGCGGCGCCAGCGGCGGAACCGCCGCAGGGCCGTCCGGATGACACCGCTCCCGGCACGGTACTTGGCACCCCCGGCTTCATGGCTCCCGAGCAAGCCCTCGGCGCCATCCACCTGGTGGATGAACGGACCGACATCTTCGCGCTGGGCGCCATTCTCAGGGCGGTGGTCAACGCGGTCCCCGGCGGCGATTCCGCTCCCAGGCCACTGGTCGCCATATGGGAGCGGGCCATGGGCGCCGAACCGGCGGCGAGATACCCCACCGTTCGCGAGCTGTCCGCCGAGCTCACCCGTTTCCTCGACGGTCTACCGGTGCAGGCCTACCGGGAGCCGGTCCTGGAGCGGATCGCGCGGCTGTATGGCAAGTACCAGACCCCCATCCTGCTGGTCTTCGCATACCTGGTAATGCGGCTGCTGTTCCTGGTCCTGCGCGGGCTGTAGAAGAGTTCCGAGTTCCGAGTAATGTCATCCCGAGGTCCCCGAGCGGAGCGAGGGGAACCGAGGGATCCCTAGACGTTCGCGCCGGCCCTCAGGGATACCTCGTCTCGCTGCGCCCGGGTCGGAATGACGGTACTGCCTTCAGCCCACCGGTCCGCCACTCCGTCTAAAGGGCTGCCCCCGGACGGGTAATCAGTTCTTGAAGGGGACGATTCGGCAACTCTCACCGAGGAATGGAATCATGAACAAGCCCGTGCTCGGGCTGATCCTGGGCGGCGTGCTCGGCGCCCTTGATGGCCTCACTGCCCTCATCTCGGCACCGGAGGTTGCACCCCAGATCATGGGGATCGTCATCGGGTCGATGGGCAAGGGTCTCATCGCCGGTGTCTTGATCGGGTGGATCTCGAAGAAGGTGAACTCCCTGCCACTTGGGCTGGTCATCGGTCTCGGGCTCGGCGCCCTGTTCGCGTTGCCGTTTGCCATGGGCACCGATCCCTCCACCGGTAAGCGTTACTTCTGGGAGATCATGATCCCGGGGTCCATGGTGGGCCTGATCGTCGGATACGCGACCCAGAAGTTCGGCACCCGGTCTGCCACCGCCTGATCCGGACTTCGTCCATCCCCATCCTGTCCAGGACATTCCGGAGGAAATCATGCCGCGTCCCATGCACTTCGAAATCCCGGCCGACAATGCCGAACGGGCGACCGGGTTCTACCAGAAGGTGTTCGGCTGGCAATTCCAGAAGTGGGAGGGTCCGATGCCGTACTGGCTGGTGCAGACCGGCAATGGTGCGCCGGGGATCGACGGCGGCCTGCACCCGCGGGCATTCCCCGGCCAGGGGACGGTGAACACGATCGACGTCTCTTCCTGTGACGAATATGTGCGGAAGATCGAGGCCGCCGGTGGCAAGGTCGCGGTCCCGAAGATGGCCGTACCGGGAATCGGGTGGCTGGCCTATTGCACCGACACTGAGGGAAACACCTTTGGGATCATGCAGGCGGATCCGAAGGCTGCGTGAAGGGCCCTCAGTTGCTGAACCTGAACAGCAGCACGTCGCCGTCCTGGACCACATACTCCTTGCCCTCGGCCCGGGCCAGGCCTTGCTCCCTGGCCGCCTTCCAGCCCCCGAGGCGGACGAAATCGGGGTAGGCGACGGTCTCCGCCCGAATGAACCCCCTCTCGAAGTCGGAGTGGATCACTCCAGCGGCCTGGGGGGCACGGTCACCGCGGTGGATGGTCCAGGCCCGGACCTCCTTTTCACCGGCGGTGAAGTAGCTCTGCAGGCCGAGCAGGTGGTAGGCCGCATGCCCGAGGCGGTCGAGTCCCGACTCGGTGGCGCCCAGGGAGGTCAGGAACTCGGCCCGATCCTCCGGCGGAAGCTCGACCAGCTCGGCTTCGACCTTGCCCGAGAAGATCACGATCTCCGCTTCCTCACCGTCCCGCTCCACCGCGGCGCGCAGCACCTCGACGTGACGGTTGCCGCTGGCGATCTCGCTCTCCAGCACGTTTGCCGCATACAGCACCGGCTTGGCCGTGAGCAGATTGAAGCTCTTGTAGACGGGCCGCTCCTCCTCGGTGGGGCGGACGGCGCGAGCGGGCCGGCCGTCGGCCAGCGCGTCCCGGAGCTGAGTCAGCAAACGGGCCTCGAGCTTCGCCTGGGGGTCACCCGATTTCGCGGTCCTGGCGGATTTATCGAGGCGCTTTTCCACCGAGGCGAGATCGGCGAGCTGCAATTCGATGTTGATCACTTCGCGGTCCCGCACCGGGTCCACCGGTCCCATGACGTGCTGGACGTCCGGGTCCTCGAAACAGCGTACCACGTGCACGATGGCATCCACTTCCCGGATGTTAGCGAGGAACTGGTTGCCCAGCCCTTCTCCCTGGCTGGCGCCTTTCACCAGGCCGGCGATGTCGAGGAACTCGACGGCCGCCGGAATCGTGCGTTCGGGGGAGACAATTCTCGCGAGCTCAGCCAGCCGGGGATCGGGGACGGTCACCACGCCGGTGTTGGGCTCGATCGTGGCAAAGGGGTAGTTGGCCACCAGCGCCCCCGCGGAGGTGAGGGCGTTGAACAGGGTGGACTTGCCGACGTTGGGCAAACCGACGATGCCGAGGCGGAGCATGCGAACTAGGGATCGTTTCTGGTTGAGCTGCAAGCCTGGAGCCGTGAGCCGTCAGCCATCAGCCATTAGCGAGACGACGGCGCGTGAAGTGGTAGTCAGCCCAGATCCGGAGCCTCTCAAGGCTGACGGCTGACGGCTAATAGCTAACGGCCAACGGCCAAGGCTAACGGCTATTGAACCGATTCATCGCCACCTCTATCCCCTCCGTGAGCCAGCACTCCGTGGCCTCGCTCATCGGGTCGAGCAGCTGGTTGATGACTTCCCGCTCCTCGCGGGTGAATGGCTCGAGCACGAAATCCGCGGTGTCTCGGGTGTCCGGGGGCAGAGGCCCGATGCCGATCCGGAGCCGGGCGTAGTCCTGTCGCCGGAGCGCACCCTCGATGCTCTTGAGGCCGTTGTGCCCGCCGGCGGAGCCGGCCCCGCGCAGCCGGAATCGGCCCAGGGGCAGGGCAAAGTCGTCGGTGACCACCAGCAGCTCCTGCGCGGGGTCGAACTCCGGAAGCGAACGGAGCGAGGCCAGGGCGGCCCCGCTCCGGTTCATGTAGGTCTGCGGCTTCACCAGGACCACCTCACGGCCCAGGGCGCTGCCCCTGGTCTCCCGCGCGGCCGGCACCCTGCGAAACGGCGGCAGCTTCCAGCGGGCCGCGAGCCGGTCTGCCAAGAGAAACCCGGCGTTGTGCCGGGTATTCTCGTACTCCGCGCCGGGGTTCCCGAGGCCGACGATGGCGCGCAGGGCTCAGTCCTTCTTTTCTGCCTCGCCCTCTTCCTCGGGCTTCGGCTTGCGGATGAGCTCGGGCTCCGCGGGAGCCTCGGCCACCACGGGCGCGACCACTTCTTCGGTCCTCGGTGCCACGCAGGAACAGACCGGCAGTCCCGGGGCGTTGAGGACCTGTCCCTTCTCGAGCGCGATATCCCGCACGAAGATCGACTTGCCGATTGCCAGATTGGTGACGTCCACCTCGATGTGGGACGGGATGTCCGCCGGGTATACCAGTATCTCCAGTCGGTGAACCACCTGATCCAGCACGCCGCCGAAGTTGCGCACGCCGTCCGCGGTCCCCACCAGGTGGATCGGCACCTCGACCCGGACCTTCTCGTCGGCCCGGACCTCGTACAGGTCGAAGTGCAGGATGTCGGTGGCCCGAAGCGGATGCCGCTGGATCTCGCGGATCAGCGCCTTCACCGGCGCCTGTCCCTCGATGGTCACATCGAGAATGGTGCTACCGGCGGTGATACTGCCGAGCAGCCTGCCCAGGCTGGCGGCATCCACCGCGAGTGATTCCGGCGGACGGCCGTGGCCGTAGATCACGGCTGGCACGCTGCCGGAACGGCGGAGCGAGCGCGCGGCGCCCTTGCCGGCGCCGGAGCGGCGCGCTGCCTGAAGAGAGGCCTGCTGTCCCATGGTCTGGTCCTTCGCTCAGGGGCGCCCCGCCATGCGGGGGCCCGGTCCGGGCGGCTGTGCCGCCCCTTGGGTCAATCGAACAGCGAGCTGACGGACTGGTCGCTGTGGGTATAGCCGATCGCCTTCGACAGGAGCGGCGCGATCGACAGCACTTTGAGCTTCTCGAACTTCCGTTCCGGCGCGAGGGCGATGGTGTTGGTCACCGCCACCTCGGACACTGGACTGTTCTGCAGCCGTTCCACCGCGGGGCCCGACAGCAGCGCGTGGGTGGCGCAGCAGTAGATGTCCTGCGCGCCCAGACGCTTGAGCGCGTGGACCGCCTCCGACATGGTGCCGCCGGTGTCGATCATGTCGTCGGGGATGATGCAGTCCTTCCCCTTGACCTCACCCACCACGTTCACCACCTCCGCCACATTCGCCGACGGCCGGCGTTTGTCGATGATCGCCAGGGTGGCGTTGAGCCGCTTGGCGAACCCCCGGGCCATCTTGGCGCCGCCCACGTCGGACGCCACCACCACGAGGTCGCGGAGCGACTTCTGCCGGTAGTGGTTCACAAACACCGGCGCGGCGTACAGGTGGTCCACCGGAAGATCGAAGAACCCCTGCATCTGGTGGGAATGGAAATCCATCCCCAGCACCCGGTCCGCACCCGCGACCGGCACCATGTTCGCCATGAGCTTGGCGCTGATCGCCACCCGCGGCTGGTCTTTCCGGTCCTGCCTGGCGTACCCGAAGTACGGGATCACCGCCGTAATCCGCGCCGCGCTGGCCCGTCGGGCGGCGTCGATCAGCAGCAGCAGCTCGATCAGATTCTCGGCCGGCGGGTTGGTCGGCTGGATGACGAAGACGTCCCGCCCGCGCACGTTCTCGTCGATCTTGACGAACAACTCACCGTCACTGAAGCGCTTGACCGTCACCTGACAGAGCGGTTGCCCCAGATGTGCCGCAACCTCCTCCGCGAGCGGCCGGTTGGCCGTTCCCGAGAGCAGGAGCATCTGGCTGCGCGACAGGAGCTCGCTCATGGCAATAGCCGCCAAACATAGTTGGGCGTGGGGGTTAGGTCAACTCTCCGAGGGCGGAAAAGCGGGACGGCGGGAAGGCGGGAGCGGGCACACAGCACACGACGAACGGGGCGTACTCACCTCCTCAACGACCAAGAACAGCCCGCCCTCCCGCCGGTCCGCCCGTCCGCCCCAGTTGGCCCCGGTGGAGTCGAACCACCATTCTCAGATCCAAAGTCTGATGTCCTGCCATTGGACGAGGGGCCAGCGCCTTGCAACGTAACCCGTTGCGACAGGCGACAGAAGCAGCACTCTTGCCTCAGGCCGGCCCGGTGGGAGGAAAGGCCAGGGTTTCCACCGCGAAGATCTGTCCCAGCTTCGGATTCAGCTGCATCCTGGCGTCGTCCCGCTCCCTGGCATTGCGGTACACCGCGAAGAGGGTCGAACCGGACCCGGTCATCCGGCAGAGCAGTGGATGGGTCTCGGCCAGGGCCTCGAAACCGCGCTTGAGCTCGGGGTGACGGCCGAAGAGCGCGAACTCAAAGTCATTTCCCGCCAGTCGCGCCACGCTACCCCAGCTCGACAGCCCCTCCAGTTCCAGGGCCACGGCTCCCCGGCGACCGGCGTTCTGCCGGGCCCCATCGACCTGGCGGTAGGCCTCCGGTGTCTTGACTCCGACCGGGGGGACCAGCAACAGGGCCGGGGCGGCCGGCAGGGGGGGGAGCCGGAGCATGCGCTCACCATGGCCCCAGGCAAGCGCCAGCGGAGCACCACTAAGAAAGAAAGGAATGTCGCTGCCGAGCCGCGCGGCGAACTGCAGCAACTCATGACGCGGCACCACGCCACCCACCAGCTGGTTCACCAGCGTCAGCGCGATGGCACCATTGCTCGAACCCCCACCGAGGCCCCCCTGGACCGGAATCCGCTTCCGGAGCGTGAGGTCGATCGCGCAGGGATGACCGGTCGCGTCGAGGACCATTCGTGCCGCCCGGGTCGCGAGGTTGTCCTCAGCAGGTCCGCAGTCGGCGCCTTCGACGGCCAGGGTCACACCTCGGCCTTCCCGCCGCTCCGCTACCAGTTCATCGGCCAGGCTGACCAGGCAGAACAGAGTCTCGATGCCGTGAAAGCCGTCCTCCTCCCGCGCCAGAACCCGCAGGAACAAGTTGAGCTTGGCGTGGGCGGCCGCCTGCACCCGGATCACACCGGTTCCCGCCGGAAGGCGGTGAGGCCGAGGTTGGTCCGGAACACCGACCAGGCGCCGAGCAGGGTGATGGGGAGGAAGGTGGTAACGTGGTAGGTGAGCGCGTAGGCGGCAGCCAGGCTCTGGGGCACGTCGTACAGCGCCAGGACCGCGATGATCGGCAGCTCGAAGGCGCCGACATACCCCGGGGTCGAGGGGAGTGCGATGCCGAACATGATGAGGCCCTGCATCAGCAGGGCACCGGAGAAATCGACCTCGATGCCGAAGGCGCGGAACATCGTGTAAAAGGAAAGCGCCGACACGCCCCACACCACGAACGACCAGAGAATCACTCCGATCACCCGGGTGGGTGAACGGAGCACCGACAGTCCGTGACGGATCCCTTCGATCATGGCGATCATGCGGGTGGCCAGCCGCTCCGCGGGAACCATGCGGCGAACCACCGCCTCGGCCCCGAGGGGGAACGCCACGACCAGCCCGGCGATCACCAGTCCCAGAAAGGCGGCGAGCCCTGCCAGAGTGACGATCCGCTCCACCCCGAAGCCGGCGACGGCGCTCTCCGGCAGCCTGGCGGTCAGGAGTCCCAGGCCGAGCAGGGTGATGACCGCAACGGCATCGAACAGGCGCTCTACCGCGATCGAGGCCAGCACCGAAGTGAAGCGAGTGTCCGTCAGCCTCGCGGCGGCGTAGGTCCGCACGACCTCACCGACTCTGAGCGGGAGCACGTTGTTCGCCATGAACCCCATCGCGATGGCGTGCCACAGCGGACCGGGGCCTATCCGGCGGCCGTCGTTGCCCAGCAGCAGGAGCCGCCAGCGGAAGATCCGAAGCGCGAAAGTCAGGGTTGCGAGGGTCACTGCGAGGATGATCGGCACCGGCCGGGCCGACCGCACGTGCCGCACGACTTCGTGGAAGTCGACCTTGTGGAGCGCCAGATAGAGGAGCGCGGCGGAGAGTACCACCCCGGCCAGGACTTGCCAGACGGGGGCGCGCCGTTTGGGTACGGGGGCGGTCAAAGGGTCAGTCGACGAGCGCGAGCTCGACCAGGTCGAGCAGTTCGTCCACCAGAGGTTGGATGGTGTTTTGTGGCGTGCTGATGGCCAGCGCGAAGCGGATCTCCCGCCGGAGAACATCGGCCCGCTCCAGGGCGCTCCGGCCTCGATAGCACAGTTCTCCGATCTCGACCACAGCCGGCTCGGCGGGGGCGGGTGTCGGCGCGGGTGGGGCTACCGGAAGTGCCCGGGCGGCCGCCCGCGGGATGACCTCGACCGGCGTTTCGGCCACCACCACGGGGGCCTCGGGCGTTACCACGGATTCGCCGGCCACCAGCGCCTCGAACGCGCCATAGCTCGCGGCCAGGTCCCAGCCGGAGGTGTCCGCCGGGGCGGGCAGGGCCATGGCTGCCGGGGCGGCCGGCGAAACCGTGAAGGCGGGCTCGGGCTCGACCGGCTCCGCCTCCGGTTCAACCATGAGAACGGCGGGCTCCGCCAGCGGCTCCTCCTCGGGTTCGTCCGGTGCGAGCGACTCGATCGGGACCACATCGGACTCGTCGTCCACTGCCATCGCGACCGGCTCGGGCACCGCCTCCGGCTCCGGTTCAGGCCGTTCCTCCCGAACAGAGACAGGCGGGACGAGCGGAACGGCGATTTGAGCCGCGCGGGGTCCGGTACCGGCCGGAGTGGACAGCAGGTCAAGCCGGGCGATCAACTCCTCGAAGGCCTGGATGAGGCTGGCGGGCTGGGTAACCTCGTTGAACCCCCGGAGCCGAACGCCCGCATCGCGGATGAGACCGGCGAAGCTGCCGGAGTCCCGGGCTGCGGCGCCGCGAGCAACGGCGGCGCGAGCGGCGACGCCGAACGTCTCCACCGCCACTTCCAGTCCGGCGGGAAGGCCGTTCCCGAGGGTCTTGAGGTCGCCCACCAGCACGTGGAGCCGCAGGTCCCGCTGGGTGGCGGTGGTGGCCTCCGCGATTTCGTCGGCGGCCTGACAGAGGTGCTCTCCGCGGCTCACCACCGCGGCGGCGCCCATGCCGCCGGCCATGGCGCCTCGGGGTGGGACACCACGCTGGATGATCCCGTTCTCGCCGGTGAAGAACAGCGACTCGATGGGAACGGCCGGCTGCTCCTCGTCCTCGGAGGCCAGCAGCAGCGTGGCGAAGCCGCGGAACTCCGCCGCTTCCAGGTCGGGACGTCCGCGGTCGGCTATGTCGCGCGCGGCGCGTGCCAGTGCCCGGGCAGCCGCTTCCAGCCTGCCGCCGCCGCTCTGGGGAGTGACCTCCAGCCGGCTCACTCCGACCAGGGTGCGCTCGATTCCATCGAGGACGTCCGGCAGGGGAGGGAAGTCCGTCAGGGCGGCCAGTCCGCGCAGCGGCTGCATCCGGCGGAGCACCACCTGCAGGGTCTCGGGCGACGCGGTGCCGGTCTGGAAGATCCGCGCGGCCTGATCGAGCACGCTGCCGAGTGCGGCCGACTCACGCGCCAGGAAGGCGCGCACCCCGGCTTCGCTCGGCGGCGGAGAGACGACCGGCGTGGGTTTGGCGCTGCTGCCCGCCGCGGCATCGAGCTGCAGGGCGAGCCGCTCGGCGCGCAGGGTGTCTTCCGGGGTCCAGGTCCGAACCCGCTCCACCAGGGTGCGGAGCATGTCGACCGCCTCGCGCACCAGCGAGCTCAGGTCTCCATCCCAGGTGCGGCGCCCGTCGCGATAGGCCCGGACCAGGTGCTCCAGTCCCCCGGCGGTCCGGGCGATGGGCTGCTGGTTGGCCATGAGCGCGCTGCCGCGGAGGGCCCGGGTGAATCGGACCAGTTCGTCGGCGCTTGGCGCGGCGGTATTCCCCGAGAGGGCGGCGAGGCGATCGAGATAGTCGCCGGCCTCAAGTACGAAGAAATCGTCGATGCCGAGGGGTTGGGTCACAGGCGTTCCAAGTTCCGGGTTCCAAGTTCCAAGTGTTCCGATCCCGCCCGGGTTGTCCCCCAAACTCGGAACTCGGAACTCGTAACCTGCAACTTCAAGTGTAGGCCCGGCATCGACATCGGTCAATTCGCCCCGCGGGCCTGGGTGACCAGACGCCGCATTTCGGCGGTCGCCTCGTGCATGCCAGTCAGGACCGCCCGGCTCACCACGCTGTGCCCGATATTCAATTCCTCGATATCCGCGATGGCGGCCACGGGGTGCACGTTCCGATAGGTGAGGCCGTGTCCGGCATGCACGGCGAGCCCCAGACCTCGGCCGTGACGCGCCGCGTCGGCCAGCTCGGCGAGAGCGGCGTCGCTCCTGGGCCAGCTGTGGGCGTACCGCCCGGTGTGCAGCTCGACGGCGGGAACACCGAGGGCCGCGGAGCGCTCCATGCTGTCACGGGTCGGATCGACGAACAGGCTCACCCGGATGCCGGCGCCGATCAGGCGATCGACCGCCGGACGGAGGCGATCGGCGGTGCGCACCAGGTCGAGCCCGCCCTCGGTGGTGATCTCCTCGCGCCGCTCTGGAACCAGGGTCGCCTGGAACGGGCGGAGGCGGCAGGCGAGCGCCACGATCTCCTCGCTGGTGGCGAGCTCGAGATTGAGCACCGTGCAGACCGACCGCGCGAGGCGCTCGACGTCGTCGTCCTGAATGTGGCGCCGATCCTCGCGCAGGTGCGCCGTGATGCCATCGGCGCCGGCCGTTTCGCAAATGGCCGCGGCGGCCACCGGATCCGGCTCGTCAGTGCGGCGTGCCTGCCGAATCGTCGCGACGTGGTCGATGTTGATGTAGAGCCGCATCGGCCTCATTGCCCGCTCCAGAAGCCTGGTTTAAGTTGCGCCAGCGTTCACCCCGAGCGGAGGAATCCGTGTCCCAGCGATGGTTGCCGGCCCTGATGCTCGCGCTCGCGTGTGGTGGTGGCGGCGGCGGCGGTGCAGCCGCCAAGCCGAGCCCCAGTGACGTGGCGACCACACCCGACGCCGCGGTCCGGAGCTTCATGGCGGCCGTGGCTGACAGCAATATCGCCAGGATGGGGCGCTATTGGGGAACGGGCAAGGGTCCAGCGGCGATCGTCGGGCAGCCGGCCGATCACCAGCAGCGGCTGACGGTGACCCAGTCGTACCTGCGCAACACGCCGTACCGGGTCGTGCGGATGGATCCGGCTCCGAACGACCGGATGACGGTCACGCTGGACCTCGATCGGCACGATCCCGATGGAACCACTTGTGTACGCCGGGTGCCGTTCGGAGTCGTGAACACCGGGAAATACGGCTGGATCGTGGCTTCGATCGATCTGAACCAGGCCGGCGCACCGTCTCAGCCGTGCGCCGGGCAGCGCACCTAGCAGGCGGGCAGCCAACGGGCGACTACTCGGTCAGCTCGATCAGGATGCCGGCGGTGGTCTTGGGATGCAGGAACGCGATTCGATGCCCGCCGGCGCCGATCCGCGGCACCTGATCCACCAGCCGGTAGCCGGCCGAAGTACACGCGGCGAGCGCGCGGTCGAGATCGGGGACCCGGTAGCAGACGTGATGGATGCCGGGACCTCTCCGGGCAAGGAACTTGGCGATGGGGCTGTCCGGGCTCTCCGGCTCGAGCAGCTCGACCTCAGAGCCACCGAAGGGCAGCGACACGATCCGGGCGCCGTCGGCCCGCTCCGGGTGTCCTGGGGCGAGGCCGAAGACATCACGATAAAAGGAAAGGGCGGCGTCGATACTCTCGACGGCTACGCCGATATGGGCAATCTCGGGGCGGTCGGTCACGGGCGGCCGCGGCAGCGGGTTGAAAGGCACAGGACGGGGGCAGCGTCCCCCGCCGTCACAAGGTAAGCTGAAAGGATCAGGAGCGCATGGCCAGCGAGCACATCGTCAACGTCACCGACTCTTCCTTCAACAACGAGATCGAGCAGGTCAAGGGACTCGCCCTGGTGGACTTCTGGGCGGTGTGGTGCGGGCCCTGCCAGGCGATCGCCCCGGTCATCGAGCAGCTGGCCGAGCAGTACGCGGGCAAACTCAAGGTGGCCAAGCTCGACACCGACGTAAACCAGAACACCGCCGTCCGGTTCAACGTCCGCTCCATCCCTACGATCATGTTCTTCAAGGATGGCCGGCACGTGGACACGGTGATCGGCGCGGATCCCCGCATCAAGACGATCCTCGAGGGGAAGATCCAGCAGCACATTGCGTGAGACGTGAGAGGTGAGACGGGAGACGTAAGAAGTGAGACGTGAGACGTAGAGGCGGATCAGGGCCTGGCGCCATGCCGGGCCCTTCTCACGTCTCACCTCTCACGTCTCACGTCTTTCGGTCTCCGGCCTTACCTTGAAGCATGCCTGCCGGAACCCTCTTCGTCGTCGCCACACCGCTCGGAAACCTCGGGGATCTGTCGCACCGGGCGGAGGAGGTGCTGCGGACGGCGCCGGTGGTCGCCGCCGAGGACACCCGACGGATTCGCGGGTTGCTCTCCCACCTCGATGCCCACCCGCTGGTGCTGAGCTTCCACGCCCATTCGCCCGAAAAACGCCAGGAGCGGCTGCTCGAGATTCTCGCCGAAGGTCGGGATGTCGCGTTGGTGACCGATGCCGGCACCCCGGGGGTCAGCGATCCCGGTGAGACTCTGGTAGCGGCCGTGCGCGGAGCCGGTTACGCGATCGTCCCCGTTCCAGGGCCCTCCGCGGTGAGCACCGCGCTCTCCGCATCCGGGCTCCCGGCGGACCGGTATCTGTTCCTCGGCTTCCTGCCACGGAAGGGCCGGGAGCGGGAGCGGCTGCTCGGGATCGCGGCCAAAGCCGAGTGGACCGTGGTCCTGTATGAAGCCCCGCCGCGGCTGGCTGAGCTGCTGAAGGACCTCGCAGCAGTTGCGGGAGGAGATAGGCAGGCGGTGGTGTGCCGGGAGCTGACCAAGATGTACGAAGAGTTCCGACCCGGAACCCTCGAAGAACTGGCTTCGTACTACGAAGCAGTTCCGCCGCGAGGCGAGATCACCGTGGTCGTGGCCGGCCGGTCCGAAGTGGAGCCGCCCCCGGCACCGGAGGATACGGCGGTCCGGGCGGCGGAGCTGCTCGCCAGCGGTCTCTCCCGCAAGGCTGTGGTTCAGCGGCTGATCGCCGATGTCGGCGTGGCCCGCAACGAAGCATATCGAATCGTGACGTCCCTGCCATGAACGTTCGGCCCATGCCATCCGGAAGCGCGGTGATCTGCCTCCTGCTTCTTGGGGGGTCCGGTCAGGCGGAAGCGCAGGCGGTTCCGGCCTCGGCTCCGGCCCAGGACCGCGAGCGTCCTCCGGCCACGATGACCATCGGGCGGCTGCACTATGACGGCGGGGGCGACTGGTACGCCAACCCGTCGAGCCTCCCCAACCTGCTCGGCGCCATCGCTTCGCGGACCGGTCTCCGGGTGGCGGCGCGGGAGAAGGTGGTGCAGCTGGCGGACGACGAAATCTGGACCGTTCCCTACCTTCATATGACTGGGCACGGGAACGTCCATTTCAGCGACGCCGAACTCGTCATCCTTCGCCGGTGGCTTATCCAGGGCGGGTTCCTGCACGCCAGCGACAACTACGGAATGGACGAGTCGTTCCGCCGCGAGATGGCCCGTCTGTTCCCGGATCATCCCCTGGTCGAGGTGCCCCTGGATCATCCGGTCTACCACTTGGTTTACGACTTCCCACGGGGGCTTCCCAAGATCCACGAGCATGACGGCAAGCCGGCGCAGGGTTTCGGGATCTTTCTCGACGGCAGACTGGTGGTGTTCTACGACTATCAGTGCGATCTGGGCGACGGCTGGGAGGATTTCGAGGTTCACAAGGACCCTCCCGAAAAGCACGAGGCTGCGCTCCGCATGGGCGTGAACCTGTTCGCCTACGCTACCGGATTCGGGGGTGCCCAATGAGCCGGACAGCATCGCTGGTCACCGGTCTCCTCGGAGGCTTCCGCCGACTGGAGGCCGCTACGGTGGCGGGTACCGCCGCCGGCGGACTCGCGCTGCTGCTCGGCCTCGCCGCCTGGGCCGCGCGACTGGGGTGGTTCGGACAGCCGTGGTGGGTGCTGGTGGCCTGGGGCTTTGCGCTGGTGTTGCTCGGGATCGTGGCGGTTCTCGGTCGCATGAGTCTGCTGCGGCTTTCTCCCTCGTGGCTCGCCGGAGAGATCGAGTTGCTGGGATTCCGCCGGGGAGCGCTGGCAGGGCACCTCGAGCCCGCGGTTGCCGGGACCAGCGCGACTCTGCTGGAGGTGGCGGATCAGCGGCAGGCGGACGAGCTGGCCAGCCGCGCGCCTGAGCTGGTGGCACGGCTGGTGGGGCCATTCCGCCGCCGGGCGACGCGCGCCGGGATTACCCTCCTCGCCGGTGCCGCGGTGCTGGGCTCCGCCCGTCCGACCAGAGGGGCGCCGGCCCTCCTGTGGCATCCCGGCGAGGCCTGGGCCGCCACCCTGGCGCCGCTCCGGCTGACGCTGAGTGCCACCGAAGTGGAGCGTGGAGCGCGGGTGGATGTGCAGGTGCTGGCCCGGGGGCGACAGCGGGCGATTCTGTGGGTGCGCGCGCCGGGCGAATCGTGGCATGGCCAGGGGCTGGTGCTCGATTCCGCCGGCCAGGCGACGACCAGCCTCGGACCGCTGGAGAACGATCTGTTCGTCCGCATCACCAGCGGCGGCCGCGGCTCGGACACTCTCCAGGTCCGGGTCCGGATTCCGGCATTCCTCGGCACCCTGGCGGTGACCGCGCGCTACCCCCGGTATCTGAGCCTCGAGGATGAACCGATCCCGACCCAGGGCGATACGGTGCTCCTGCCCGAGGGCACGCGACTGGAGACGCAGGGAGAGGCCACCGCCCCGCTCGAAGCCGCCCGATGGAACGCCGCCGGCTCCGACGCCGCGCTCGACGTGCGCGGCAGCCGGTTCAACGGGGTGTTTACCCCGACAGGCAGCCGCACCTGGATGCTCGAGCTCCGGACCGTGACCGGAACGCCGCTCGCGGGCGATACCGTCCACATCCCCATCATCACCGTTCCGGACAGCGCGCCGCGGGTGGAGGTGCCCGTGCCGGGCGCGGACACGCTGGCACCGCTCAGCCTCAAGCTGCCGGTGGTGATCGACGCGCAGGACGATCACGGCCTGACCGGCGTGGTGCTGGAGAGCCGGCGGATCAGCCGGCTGGGCTTCGCGGATCCGGCGCGGGTGGAGACCATCCCCTTGCCCGAGGGAGCCGGCGGGCGGGCCATTCTGCCGTACGAGCTCGACCTGAACGCGCGCGGGCTGCTGCCGGGAGACACGCTGCGGTTCTTTGTCCGGGTAAGCGACAACGCTCCCACACCGCACACCTCGCGCTCCAAGGAGTTCGTCCTCCGCCTGCCCACACTGAGCGAGGTTCGGCAGGCAGCCCGGCAGGCCTCGGATGAGGTCGGCAAGCGACTGGACAGCATCACCGACCAGAGCCGCCAGCTGGAGCGGCAGACCGAGGACCTCTCGCGGGAGCGGCCCCGCGCCGCCGACAACCGCGGAACCGCGGACGATCCGCTGAGCTACGACAACGCCAAGCGGGCGGAGAAGGTCTCGGAATCGCAGGCGGAGTTGTTGCGGCAGGCGGAGCAAGTGAAGCAGGCGCTCGAGGCGCTGCGGCAGAGCGCCGAGGCGGCCGGTCTCAACGACCCCGCGTGGCAGCAGCGGCTCAAGGAGATCCAGGAGCAGCTGGAGCGGGCGCTCACGCCCGAGCTGCGGGACAAGCTGGCCGAGCTGCAGCAGGCGCTCAAGGACCTGGATCCGGAGCGGACCCGGGACGCGCTGGAACGGCTGGCGGAGGCGCAGAAGGAGCTACGCGACGCCCTGGAGCGAAGCAAGGACTTGTTCGAACGCGCGGCGATCGAGGGCGACATGGCCAACCTCACCGCCGAGGCGAAAGATCTCGCCATGCAGCAGCGGCAGTGGACTCAGCAGGTGCCGGCGCTGGACTCGGCGCGGGCGGCGGGCGAGGAGCAAGCGCTGGCGGCCCGGACCGACTCGCTCGGCGCGGGACTCGAGAAACTGTCAACCGACCTGGCGAAGCAGGGGCCGGAGCGGCAGGAGGCCGCGGCCCAGTCGGCGGAACAGGCGAAGCAGGCCGCCAAACAGATGCAGCAGGCCAGCCAGTCCGCCTCGAAGTCACAGAAGGCCCAGGCGCAGAAGCAGGGCCAGCAGGCGCTCGACAAACTCGATCCGCTCAGCCAGGACCTGGAGCAGCAGCGGGAAGAGATGCAGAACCAGTGGCGCCAGGAGGTGATGCAGGCGCTGGATCATGTTCTGGCCGACGCCAGCCGGCTGGCCGAACGCCAGCTGGATGTGAGCGAGGCCTTCCGCCGGGGGGACGTGTCGCCCCAGGTGCGGTCGGAGGAGGGAGCGATCCAGGAGGGGGTAGAGCGGCTGCTCGACCAGGTGAAGGACATCGCGGGGAAGAACGCGCTGGTGTCACAGCAGTCGAGCGTCGCTCTGGCTACTGGGCGCGACGACATGCAGAAGGCGCTCGAGGCGCTCAGCAACGCCGCCCCCAATGCCCGGGAGGCGGGGCGTCGCTCGGGCGACGCGGTGGACGCCCTCAACGCCGCGGCCTATACCCTGCTCCGGAGTCGTGGAGCAGTCGAGGGGTCCAGCTCGGGCAGCGGCCTGCAGGAGGCGCTGGAGCAGATGAACCAGATGGCCCAGCAGCAGGGGAACCTGGGCCAGCAGGCGGGTGGCATGCTGCCACAGATGGGAGCCGGTGGTCAGATGCAGGAGCAGCTCCGCCAGCTCGGAGCCCAGCAACGGGCTCTGGCCGAACGGCTGGAGCGCATGCGGGCGGGTGGGCAGATTCCGGGTACGGCGGAGATGGCCCAGGAGGCGAAGGACCTGGCGCGGAGTCTCGAGGCGGGCAGGCTCGACCGGCAGACTGTGGAGCGGCAGGAGCGGCTGTTCCGCCGCATGCTGGATGCCGGCCGTACCCTGCAGGGAGAGGAGAAGGACGAGAAACAGGAGCGGCAGAGCACCACCGGCAAGGATGACAGTGTGCGCCTGCCCCCCGCGCTCCGCTCCCGGCTGGGCGACAACGATGCGCTGCTCAGGTATCCCTCATGGGAGGAACTGCAGGCGCTGTCGCCGGAGGAGCGGCGCCGCGTCGTGGAATATTTCCGGAGACTCGGTGAGAAGAGTAAGGAGTGAGGAGTCAGGAGCGGGGCACTCAGGGGCTGGACCAAGGGACGAGATGACCTACGTGCAGGTTCTGCGATTCGGTCTTGGAAGCGGAATGCGGAGAGCGGTTGCCCTCCTCACTCCTTACTCCTTACTCCTCACTCTCACGCAACCGGTCCTGGCGCAGGACCAGCTCTCTCGTGCGTTCGACCTCGAGCGTCGTGGCAGCTATGCCCAGGCAGCCGAGGTGTACCGGAACGTGCTCAAGGCCCGGCCGGGAGAGCTCTCCGCGCTGCTGGGGCTGGAACGGTCGCTCACCCCCATCAACCGGGTGAGGGAGATGCTGCCGGCGGTGCAGGCCGCAATCATCGCCAACCCGAGCGCCGTTGCGATCTATGCGATCGGCGTGCGGGTGTATTCCGCGGCGGAGATGCCGGACAGCCTGCCCCACCTGGTGGACCTGTGGGCCCGCGCCATGCCCGGTGACGAGACGCCCTACCGGGAGTGGGCAGCCGCGGCGCTGCAGCGACGCGACCGCTCGACCGCGCGCCGGGCCTATCAGCTGGGTCGCGAACGGCTGGGCAAGCAGGACGCGCTGGCGGCGGAGATCGCCCAGCTCGCCATCACCGAGGCGGACTGGCCCACGGCGGCGCGGGAGTGGTCCAACGCGGTGCGGCAGCTGCCGGGGTATCGCTCCTCAGCCACCACCACGCTGAGTCCGGCGCCGGAGCGGGCCCGGGCCGAGATTCTCAAGGCGCTGGAGAAGGAGCCGGGCCCCGAGGCGGCCCGCATCGCGGTGGACCTGCGCGCCCGCTGGGGTGATCCGCTCGGCGCCTTCGAGGCGCTCACCCGAGCGCTGCCGCCCAACCCGCCCCAGCAGATCGACGCGCTGCAGGCATTCCTCGAGCAGGTGCGGACGGAGACGACCCAACCGTACCTGCTGGCCCAGGCCCGCACCATGGAAGCCCTGGCGGACCGCTGGGTGAATCCGCCGCAGCGGGCCCGCTATCGACTCGATGCCGCGCGGGCGTACGTCGCCGGGGGAGACCGCACCGCCGCGCGGCGCATGCTCACCCGGATCGCGGACGATGCCGCAAGCGCACCGGCGGTGGCGGCCGGCGCCACCGGCACGCTGATCGACCTGCTGGTTTCCGAGGGCAAGGTCGAGGAGGCATCGGCACAGCTGGAGCAGTACCGTGCCAGTCTGGCGGTGGACGAGTACCTCCGGCTCCGGCGCGCGGTGGCGGCCCGGTGGGCGCAGTCGGGAGACCTCGCCCGGGCGGAGCAGCTGCTGGTGGCGGACAGCAGCGTCGAGGCGATCGCACTGCTGGGACGGTTCCGGCTCTACGCCGGCGATCTCAAGGGCACCTCGGAACTGTGGCGCGATGCGGGGCCATTCGCCGGATCGCGGGAGGAAGCCACCGAGCGATCCGTGCTGCTGGCGCTGATTCAACCGATCGGGCCCGATACGGTCGTCGCACTGGGCGAGGCGTTCCGGGCGCTGGACCGGGGCGACAGCGCCGGGGCGGCGAAGGGATTCGAACAGGTGGCGGGGACCCTGCCAGCGGATGCCGGCCGTCCCGAGGTGGATTTGTTTGCTGGCCGGGTCTATGCCGCCCTCGGCCGGGCGCCGGATGCCGAGCGCACGCTCAGGCTCGCCGCGACCAAGGAGACTCCGTCGACGGCCGCGGCCGCGCTGCTCGAACTGGGGCGCCTCTTCCTGGCGCATGAGCGGAAGGACGACGCGAAGCAGGTGCTGGAACAGATGATCCTGGACTATCCCGCCAGCGCGCTGGTTCCCCAGGCGCGGCGGCTGCTGGATCAGGCCCGAAACGCGGTGCCGGAGACATGAAGCGACGCGACTTTCTGCGCCACGCGGGTGGGGCGGGAATGGCGGGAGTGGCGGGAGGATTCCTCTTCCGCGTCATGCCTCAGCCCCGGCCCACCGCCGCCTGGCTGCTCATCCCGATGGACGACCGGCAGGGTGATCACCTGAAGGCGTACGGGGTCACCTACCGGGTGCTGGAACGGGGCGGGAAGGCGGAGTGGTTCCTCAACTATCGCGGGGGTGCGTTCCTGGTCCCCGGGGATGGTGGCACCAGCCGGGACGCCTCGCTCGCCGGCGTCACCAGCGAGCCGCTGAGTGACGCCGGGCTGGTGAACCTCCGGGCCCAGCTGCAGCAGGGGAACATGGACGCGATTCCCCTGGAGAAGCCGCCCAAGGTCGCCGTGTATGCCCCGCCCAACGCCTCGCCGTGGGATGACGCGGTCACGATGGTGCTCAACTACGCCGGGATCAAGTTCGACAAGATCTGGGACGGCGAGGTGGTCGGCAAAGGCCTCACGAAGTTCGATTGGCTGCACCTGCACCACGAGGACTTCACCGGCCAGTACTCGAAGTTCTTTCTCAACTACGCCGGCGCGCCGTGGCTGGCCGACATGGTGCAGCGGAACCAGCAGATGGCGACCCAGCTGGGGTTCCCCAACGTC
Organism: Gemmatimonadota bacterium; assembly: GCA_041499215.1. Lineage (GTDB taxonomy): Bacteria > Gemmatimonadota > Gemmatimonadetes > Gemmatimonadales > GWC2-71-9 > JADJOM01. The sequence goes on from JBGQJV010000023.1 coordinate 26,117, forward strand.
CCGGCCGACAAACGGCAGGTGGCGCGGGAAATCCGGGCGTTCGTAGAGCGCGGCGGGTTCCTCTTCGCGATGTGCACCGCCACCGAAACGCTGGACCTGGCCCTCGCGAGCGACAAGGTGGACATCGCCGCGTCGTACGCGGACGGCACTCCCATGGACCCCGAGGCCAGCCGGAAGATGGACTGGAGCCGGGCGCTGGCATTCCAGAACGCCCAGCTCGAGTTGTCACCCAATGTGCCGTCGTTCTCGGACATCGACGGCCACCAGGTGAACAGCATCGACCGGAAGCAGCCGCTGGGCGCCTTCAAGCTGTTCAACTTCAGCGCCAAGATCGATCCGGTTCCCACCATGCTGGTGCAGTGCCACCGGGACGTGATTCCGGACTTCTACGGCCTGACCACGTCCTTCACCAAGCACACCCTCAAACCTCCGGTCACCATCCTGGCCGATGAGCCGGGCGCTCCCTGGGCCAAGTACATCCACGGCGAGTTGGGCCAGGGCACGTGGACCTTCTACGGTGGGCACGATCCGGAGGACCCGCAGCACCAGATCGGCGATCCGCCGACCGATCTTTCCCTCCATCCGCATTCGCCGGGCTACCGGCTGATCCTCAACAACGTGCTGTTCCCCGCGGCGAAAAAGCGGGAGCTGAAGACCTAGCTCTCAGCCGTTCAGCCATCAGCCGTCAGCCGTCAGCCGTCAGCCACCTCCGCGTTTTTCTGAGACGGGCGCGAGGGGAAGGGCCACCATTAGGTTACAGCCTCTCGCTTGCATCACGGCTCACTGCTGCCAGCTGAAGGCTCATGGCTGAAGGCTCAGATTCTGACGGCTGATGGCTGACGTCTCCAAGAACAGGCTCCTGCCCGAAGTCCAGCGCTACCTCGCCGTCCAGATCGCGGCTGCCGGAGGGCGCGAGGTGTCGTTCGTCGCCGTGGTCGCTCTGGACGGGATGATCACCGCGGCCCGGGCTGTGGCCCGGGGGACGGTGGACCGGGTACTGGCCCTCCCCGGCGTGGCCGACCGGGGCGAGATGCTGCTGCACAACCATCCCAGCGGGCTGCTGGAGCCATCGGTCCCCGACCTGAACGTCGCGGCGCGGCTGCACGATGGCGGCATCGGATTCGGCATCATCAACAACGAGGGGACCGAGCTGTACGTGGTGGTCGAGGTGCCCCGAGCCGCGGTTGCGGTGCGGATCGACCCCCTGGAGGTGGTCGGTCAGTTGAGTGAGGGCGGCCCGATCGCGCGGGCGCTGGGGCAGTACGAGGACCGGCCCAGCCAGCGCGACATGGCCGCGTACATCGCCGACGCCTACAACGACGGCGGGGTCGTCCTGCTCGAGGCGGGGACCGGAGTAGGCAAGTCCTTTGCCTATCTGGTCCCGGCGCTGGCCTGGGCTCGCGCCAGCGGCGAGCGTACCGTCGTCAGCACCAACACCATCAACCTGCAGGAGCAGCTGGTCGGGAAGGACCTCCCGCTGCTCCATGAAGTGCTGGCAACGCCGGATCGGGCACCCACCTTTGCACTGCTCAAGGGGTGGCGGAACTATCTCTGTCTTGCCCGGATGCACCAGGCGGTGAGCGCGCAGCGGTCGCTGCTCGAGCCCGACAAGTACGACGAGCTGAGCGGGATCGTGGCCTGGGCGGGGCGCACCTCCGACGGGACCCTGGCCGATCTGCCGGTGACGCCGAGCGGCGAGGTGTGGGACGAAGTGAGCGCCGAGGCGGACCTGTGCCCCCGGCTGCAGTGCCCGCACTTCGACGGCTGCTTCCTGTTCAAGGCACGGCGCCGCGCCGCCGAGGCGGACGTGGTGGTGGTGAATCATCATCTGCTGGCCGCCGACCTGGCTGTCCGGCAGGCGTCGGACAACTGGCGCGAGGCGGCGGTCCTGCCGCCCTACGACCGGCTGATCCTCGACGAGGCCCACCATCTGGAGGACGTGGCGGCGTCCCATCTGGGTGCCCAGGTGACCAGCCGCGGCATCCGCCGGCTGCTGGGCCGTTTCGAGCGAAACGGCAAAGGGCTCCTTCCGACGCTGGCCTCGGACCTGACGGCGGCCGGCGACCTGCTGAGCCGGGCCAGTCTGGATCTGCTGCGGGGCCGGCTGCTGCCCGGGGTCATGGACGCGCGGCGCGCGGCCGATCAGCTGCTGCTCCGGCTCCACGATCGGCTGGAGCAGGAGCAGGGCGGGGTGCTCCGGCTGACCGATGAGTTCCAGCGTGATGCGATCTGGCAGGATGGCCTGCAGCGGGAGCTGGATCAGACCCTGCTTGCATTCCGAGCGATCAAGGAGAGCATCGAAACCATCGCCGACCGGATGGCCGGGACGGAACTGAGCGAGCGTCGGGCGCAGCTGCTGGGGGAGCTGCGCGGAGTGGTGCGGCGCATGGAGAGCGTATCGGATGCGCTCAACCAGGCGCTTCGTCCGGCCGGCGGCGGAGCGCCGACGGTGCGCTGGCTGGAACGGACCGGCCCCCGCGGACAGCAGCTCTCACTCGCCGCAGTGCCGCTGGACCTGGCCCCGATTCTCCGGGAGCTGATCTTCGACCGGGTGAAGACCGTGACCCTGACCAGTGCAACCCTGGCAGCCAGTGGCGAGTTCGGGTTCCTGGAAGGGCGCGTTGGGCTTTCCATTCACCCGTGCCCGGTGACCGAACGGGCGATCCTGCCCTCGCCGTTCGACTACCTCGAGCAGTGCGTCTTCGGCATTCCCAACGACATCCCGGATCCCCGCGAGGACGAGCCGGGCCACGCCGGGGCGGTGCTGCAGGTGGTGACCGACCTGGCGCATGCTTGCGACGGAGGAATGTTCGTGCTGTTCACCAGCCACGGGGCCCTTCGCCGGACGGCCGTGGAGCTCCGGGCGATGCAGGGGGAGCGCTGGCCGATCCTGGTGCAGGGCGAGGCGCCACGGGACACACAGCTGCGGCGGTTTCGGGAGCTCGGCCGGGCCATCCTGCTCGGCACCGATTCGTTCTGGGAGGGAGTGGACGTACCGGGCCGAGCGCTCCGCGCCCTGGTCCTGACGAAGTTACCTTTCAAAGTCCCATCAGAGCCGCTGACCGCGGCCCGGCTGGAGCGCCTGGCGGAGCAGGGGGAAGACGGGTTCATGGGTTACCTGCTCCCGCACGCCGCGCTCAAGCTCAAGCAGGGCTTTGGGCGGCTCATCCGGACCCGCACCGACGTCGGGGCGGTGGTTCTGCTGGACAAGCGAGTGCTGACCAAACGGTACGGCCCGCTGGTTCTGAGCGGGCTGCCTCGCGCCGACCGGGTCATCGGCCGGTGGAGCGAAGTGCGCATCCGCATCGAGGATTTCTTCGCCCGGCACGGGATCGGAGCCAGCGTATGACCCCGGTCAAACCCCCCAAGATCATCGCCATCGGCCGCAACTACCGGGCGCATGCGGAGGAGCTCGGCAATCCCATGCCGGCCCAGCCCATCATCTTCCTCAAACCACCCAGCGCGGTGATCGGCTCGGGCGAGACCATCGTCCTGCCCCGGGACTCCCAGCGGGTGGAGCAGGAGGCGGAAATCGGCGTCGTGGTCCTGGAGCGGCTGAAGGACGTCTCCCGGGAGCAGGCGGAACGGGCGCGCCTCGGGTATACCTGTGTCAACGACGTCACTGCCCGCGATCTGCAGAAGGTGGACGGCCAGTGGGCCCGGGCCAAGGGGTTCGACACCTTCTGCCCGATGGGACCCAGGGTGGCCGAGGGGCTCGACTGGCGGACGCTGGTGGTCATCGGCCGGGTGAATGGCAAGGAAGTGCAGCGGGCGCCGGCGACGGACATGGCCTTCGACATCCCCGCGCTGCTGGTGTTCATCTCGCGGGTCATGACGCTCGAGCCGGGTGATCTCATCGCCACGGGGACGCCCGCCGGCACCACGGTACTCAAGTCGGGTGACGTGGCGGAGGTGGAGATCCCGGGGGTAGGGGTGTTGCGGAATCCGGTGGTTTGAGGAAGGTGGAAGAGCGCCTTTGTCACTCTGGTCGCCTGTCATAGAGGTCTCCTGATCGAATACCTCGAGCCGATGCCCTCCTCCCGACTCTCCCGTCTCCCCGGCTATCCTCTCGCCCAGCTTCCCGCTAAGAAGCGCGAGCTGCTCGCGCGCGGGGTGGACGTGATCGATCTCGGCGCGGGGGACGCCGACTATCCGCCGCCCGCCGAGGTGATCGAGGTGATGCAGCGGGCCGTCGCAGAGAC
>JBGQJV010000024.1:0-29447 GCA_041499215.1 Gemmatimonadota bacterium
AGGATTCTGACGCGAAGCCGCCACCGGCACTCCGCGGTGGTTGGCGCTACGAGAAAGGGCCCCTCGATCGAGGGGCCCTTGTCTTTCATGCGAACGCCGGGAGTCGAACCCGGACCCCTTGCGGGACAGGATCCTAAGTCCTGCGCGTCTGCCAGTTCCGCCACGCTCGCCTGTCATACCGATGTCTGAAGCCACGGTGAAAATACCAGCCTCACCGATGCCGGCCAATCTGCAGCCGAAGCCGTACGGCTTGGGGTGTCAAGGGTCGGGAATGCGGGCAGGGTGAGCGCTCAACTCCCGTCCGGCTCCGCCGATAGCCAACAGAGGGGTTCCCTCTCGCCTATCCAAGGAGTTGTCCATGCTGTCCCACTCCCGCGTCGCCGGGCTGGTGCTATTGTCCACCGCAGTCGCCTGCTCCTCGAGTACCGCTCCCGTCTCCGCTCCTTCGCTCACGGTGCGCGGCACCATGGACCTGACGCGGGGAGCGAATGCGCCGGGTGCGGCGCTCCAGGCACTCTATTCCCCTGCGGCTTTCGACTCGATAACCGGTACCGGAGATCCGGCCTCCGTCACCATGACCCTGTATGCCATGTGGATTTCCCCCAACACCGATTGTTCGAGCCCGGTGCTCGTCCAGGAGCATGGTGAGGGAGGGGTCGCAAAGGACCTGGTCCAGTCGCCAGTGCTGTTCAGCGGCAGTCCCGCCTCAGGCTCCTTCTCCTGCATCCTGTTCAAGGCTTCGGACGTGATCTCCTTTGCGCCGAGCTCGAGTTTTCCCGGGTGCGTTCAGGGCACGACCTACACCCAGGATATCTACCGGTCCGACAACACCGACTCCACCGACTTCTGGAGAGACGTCGATCTGAATCCGATCGCGGCGCACGGCACGGACTCGCTGCCGGTGAACGATCATGTCACTCTGATCCTTACCCGGGACACCGCCGCGGCGATTGCCCGGGGATTCTCCCGGAACCAGACCCTCACCCTCGGTGCCGATCTGGTCGTACCCAGCCAGTCGAGCTTCGTATGGGGTGGGCAGGGTACGGTGGAGGCGGTCAACGGGGCGATCTGTGGGCTCGAGCCGGGCCGTCCGACCTTCGAATAGCTGAACGGGTGTCTGGACGCAGTTTCGCGCCCTTCAGCGCCTGGGACCGCCGCGGCACTGGAGGGCGCGCTACGTTCGCCCTGGGGCGCGTGCCTTCCCGCCGCCCAGTCTCGCCCGGTCAGAGCGGCGGCTTGTCCGCGGGGAACCGGAGGCGCGTGCCTTCCCGTGCATGCCTGGGCGACGGGTGATCCACGCGAAGGCCGAGCCCTGAAGGACTCCCTCGCGTCGGGTCGCGCTGACGCGCTTCCAGGGACGCTCGGTCGCGCCGGAGGGGACCCCGCGGGTGAGCCGCCTTACGCCCTGAAAGCGAAACGGGTGAGTTCCCCGAGGAACTCACCCGTCTCCAATTTCGCGCGGACCGCCTGTCCGCCTGTCCGCCTTACCGCCTTACTTCAGCTTGATCCGTTCTATCCGGGTCTGCTCGACCCGCGCGTTGTAGACCTTGAGGGTGACGATCGCCCCCTTCCCGGCCTGACGCAGCGCATTCCGCAGCTCCGCCTCAGTCTTCACTGCGGTCCCCTCGACCGCGATGATGATGTCCGGGCCGCCCTCTTCCGGAGATGCCAGTTCCTGGTAGGCCGGGCCGTTCGGATCCACTTCAGTGACCATGACACCATGGACATCGCGGCCGATTTCGAACTCCTGAGCCACTGATGGAGTCACGCCCTGAGCGGAGATGCCCAGCTCGTCGTAGCTCACCGCATCCTCGGTGTTCGGCTTGGGAGTCTCGACGTCCGCCCTCTTCGCCTCCCGGGTCGAATCCTCCTGCTCCATCAGCTGGACCGAAAAGGTCTTGTGGATGCCGCCCTTGCGCGCCACCTCGACCTTCACCGCGTCACCCGGCCGGCGGAAGCCCACCACCTGCTGGAGCTGGGCGACGTAGTCCACCCGCTGCCCGTCGACCGACACGATCACATCGCCCGCCTGCAGCCCGGCGCGCTCTGCCGGGGAAGTGATCCCATCGGGGAAGCCGTTAATCACCACGCCCCGGATCTCCTTGAGGCCCACGTATGCCGCGTCATTCTCCCGCGCGTCGTTCACCTCGATCCCGAGCGCCGCCCGCTGGACCCGGCCATTGGCCACCAGCTGGTTCATGACCGTTTTGGCGAGGTTCATCGGGATGGCGAAGCCGTAGCCGGAGTAGTAACCTGTCTCGCTGGCGATGGCCGAGTTGATGCCGACGACCTCGCCTCGCACGTTCACGAGCGGGCCACCGGAGTTCCCCGGATTGATGGCCGCGTCGGTCTGGATGAAGTCGCCGATGCTCTTGTTGTTGCGCCTGAGCCCGGCCAGCTGCCGGCCCTTCCCGCTGATGATCCCCGAGGTCACCGTAAAGGTGAACTCCTCGCCCAGCGGGTTGCCGATGGCGAGCACCCAGTCGCCGATGCGGGTGTTGTCGCTGTTGCCGAGCGCCGCGGGGGTGAGCCGGGGTGCGTCGATCTTCACCACTGCCACATCCGTCAGGGGATCGGAGCCGACCACCTTGGCGTCGAACTCACGGCGGTCGAACAGCCGGACGGTGACCTTGTCGGCCCCTTCGACCACATGGTTGTTGGTGAGGATGTAGCCCGTGGTCGACACGATGAAGCCCGAGCCGCTTCCCCGCTCGACGTCCGGCCGGTGCGGATTATTCCGGAAGAACGGCTCCATCCCGGGCGGGATCCGCCGCTGGGTGCGTTCCGTCCGCTGGCTGCGGATAAACACCACGCTCGGCCGGACCTGTTCCGTGACCGCCGCGAAGGCGTCCGACAGTTCCGACAGCATTCGGGTCTGGGGAATGGCCGGTGCCTGGACCGGGGTGATGGCGGCGACAGGCGCACGGGACTGCTCCTGTGCCGACGAGCGGCTGGGCAGGTCCAGCAATCCCGCGAACAGCAGGCCGAGGGCGAAGGCCATGGTGACCAGGCCGCCGAACTTCAGCCAATTCAACGTGCGTGCGGACATCAGTATCTCCACTGGGGTAGCTGCATCAATCTAACGTACGTGCGATGCGCCGTCTGGGATTTGGGTCGCATAAACCATTAGCCGTCAGCCATTACGCGTCAGCCGGCCGCATCTCGGGGCAAGCTAACGGCTAAGGGCTAACGGCCAATAGCTAAACGACTTACGACTTCTTCGAGTCGTCCACGATCTCGTAGTCGGCCTCCACCACGTCCTCCTTGGGTCCGGTGGAGCCGCCCGGCGCCGCGCCGGCGGCGTCGGGGCCGGTGCCTCCGGCGGCCTGGGCGCTCTGATAGAGCGACGCTCCGGCCGCGGAATAGGCCCCGTTGAGCTCGTCCAGCGCCTTCTGGATCAGCTCGGGATCGCCGTTCTTGAGGGCGCCCTTGGCGCCTTCGACCGCGTTGTCGAGCCGGCCCTTCACCTCACCCGACAACCGGTCGACCCACTCCTTGCTGTCCTTTTCCACCTTGTACACCAGCGCGTCGAGCTGGTTGCGGCTCTCGATGATCTCGCGCCGCTTCTTGTCCTCCGAAGCATTGGCCTCGGCGCTCTTGACCATCTTGTCGATCTCGGTGTCGGACAGCCCGCTCGAGGCCTCGATCCGGATCTTCTGCTCCTTGCCCGTCGCCTTGTCCTTGGCGGAGACATGCAGGATGCCGTTGGCGTCGATGTCGAAGCCCACCTCGACCTGAGGCATGCCGCGGGGTGCCGGCGGAATGCCGGTGAGCTGGAACTTCCCGATGGTGCGGTTGTCGACCGCCATCTGCCGCTCGCCCTGCAGCACGTGGATCTCGACCGTGGTCTGGTTGTCCTCCGCGGTGGAGAATACCTCCGACTTCTTGGTCGGGATGGTGGTGTTCCGCTGGATGAGCACAGTAGTAACCCCGCCCAGGGTCTCAATGCCGAGCGACAGCGGAGTCACGTCCAGCAGCAGCACATCCTTCACCTCACCGGCGAGCACGCCGCCCTGAATGGCGGCGCCGATCGCCACCACCTCGTCGGGGTTCACCGACTTGTTGGGCTCCTTCCCGAAGAAATCCTTCACGATCTGCTGGATCTTCGGAATCCGGGTGGAGCCGCCCACCAGGATCACTTCGTCGATGCTCTTCGGATCCAGGCCGGCGTCCTTGAGCGCCTGCTGCATCGGCGGAATGGTCCGCTGGAACAGGTCGTCCACCAGCTGCTCGAACTTCGCCCGGGTCAGGGCGATGTTGAGGTGCTTGGGTCCTGACTGGTCGGCGGTGATGAAGGGCAGGTTGATGTCGGTCTGCTGGGTGCTCGACAGCTCCATCTTGGCCTTCTCCGCTGCTTCCTTGAGGCGCTGGAGCGCCATCGCGTCCTTGGACAGATCGATACCCTGGTCCTTCTTGAACTCCGCCACCAGCCAGTCGATCAGCCGCTGGTCGAGGTCGTCACCACCCAGGTGGGTGTCGCCGTTGGTGCTCTTCACCTCGAACACGCCCTCGGCCAGCTCCAGCACCGAGATGTCGTAGGTGCCGCCCCCCAGGTCGAACACTGCGACCTTCTCTTCCTTCTTCTTGTCGAGCCCGTACGCCAGGGCGGCCGCGGTGGGCTCGTTGATGATCCGTACCACGTCCAGGCCGGCGATCTTGCCGGCGTCCTTCGTGGCCTGCCGCTGCGCGTCGTTGAAATAGGCCGGGACGGTGATGACCGCCTTCTCGACCTTGTAGCCGAGATAGTCCTCGGCGGTCTGCTTCATCTTCTGCAGGATCATCGCGGAGATCTCGGGTGGCGTGTACTTCTTGCCCCCGATCTCTACCGCGGCGAGTCCGTTGGGGCCGGGGGTGATCTTGTATGGCACCCGCCGGGTCTCCTCTGTTACCTCTTCCATCCGGCGGCCCATGAACCGCTTGATCGAGAAGATGGTCTGCTTGGGGTTGGTCACCGCCTGGCGCTTGGCGACCTGACCCACCAGCCGCTCACCGTCCTTGGTGAAGGCCACCACCGATGGGGTGGTCCGTCCGCCTTCGGCGTTGGGAATGACGATCGGGTCGCCGCCCTCCATCACCGCCACGACGGAGTTGGTAGTACCGAGGTCGATACCAATGATCTTCGAGGCCATTGGGGATCCCTTTCTTCTAATACGGATATAGACCGTCCAGGCCTCCGGCCGGCGGTCAACGTTCTTCCACGTCGGCGGGGCCTCAAGGCAAGTGGCGTACCCGCTTTTTGTGCCTTTTTGGCAGGATGATGGCAGGGGCAGCGGTACGCGACTACCCCTGGTGACCACCATCCAAGGCTGTGGCAGGGAGGAGGTGTGCCTCCGCGCTGGTTCCCGCCATGGCGTCCGAGCTCACACCAACGGCCAACGGCTAACGGCTAACGGCCAACGGCTAACGGCGAAGGCCCGACGCCTCTACTTTCAGGACCATGTTTCCGCTCAGCGACCACAACCCCACCCTGCGGCCGCCGGTCGCTACTTACGTCATCATTGCCGCCAATGTCGTGGTCTGGGTCGCATTTCAGGCCATGGGTGCCGAGCCTGGACTCAGCCGGTCGGTGTGCGAGCTCGGGCTGATTCCGGGAGAGTTCCTCCACCTTCTGCCCGATGGCTTCCAGATTCCGCTGGGTCACGGAATGGCCTGCGTGGTGACCTCCGGGTTCTCCTGGTACGCCCCGCTGACCTCGATGTTCATGCATGGGGGCTGGTTCCATCTGATCGGCAACATGTGGTTCCTGCACGTCTTCGGGAACAACGTCGAAGACGTGATGGGACGCGGGCGATTCGTGGCGTTCTATCTGCTGTGCGGCCTGGCGGCCGCCGCGGCCCAGGTGGCCGCCGCGCCAGCATCCCCCATTCCCATGATCGGGGCCTCGGGGGCGATCGGCGGAGTGATGGGAGCCTACATCATGCTCTATCCCTGGGCCCGGATCCGGACCTTCGTGTTCCTCTTCTTCGTCGAGATCCCGGCCATCTTCATGCTCGGCTACTGGTTTCTGCTGCAGCTGGCTGGCGGCACGGCCGCGGACACGGGGATGGGTGGCGTGGCCTTCTGGGCGCACATAGGCGGCTTCCTGACCGGCCTAATACTCACGCCGCTGTTCCGTGATTCCGAACTGTACGCCATCCACCGCGCCTCCACCGTGCGGGTCCACTGACGTGTCCGCACTTCCGCCCTGGCTCGGCCCCCTCGCCGGGATGCGGCTGGGCCAGCTCATCGATCACACCCTCCTCAGGCCCGAAGCGAGCGAGGCGGACATCCTGCGCCTGTGTGACGAGGCGATCGAGCTTGGCCTGGGCGCGGTGTGCGTCAATGGACAGTGGGTTGCCCTGGCCGCAAAGCGGTTGACGGGCACGGCGGTGGTAACGGTGGGAGTCGTGGGGTTCCCGCTGGGCGCCTCCGGGCGCGGCTGCAAGGCGGCCGAGGCTGGACTGCTCCGGGCCGACGGCGCCGGCGAAATCGATGTGGTCCAGTCGCTGGGGTGGGCCAAGACCGGTCAGTGGAGCCTGGTACGAGACGAGCTGACCGCGGTGGTGAAAGCCGCTCGGGGCTGCCCGGTGAAGGTGATACTGGAGACTGCCGCCCTGAGCTTTTCGGAGGTCGAGCCTGCGTGTGACGCAGCCCAGGCCGCCGGCGCCGCGTTCGTGAAGACCTCGACCGGATTTCACCCGGCTGGAGGAGCAACGCTTGAAGCCGTGGCGGCGCTCCGGCGGACGGTGGGCACCGCGATGGGCGTGAAGGCGTCGGGCGGTATCCGCAACGCCTCCGACGCGGTGGCCCTGCTGCGGGCTGGTGCCGACCGGATCGGCACCAGCTCCGCCGCACACTGGAGCGAGTTGGTCGGACTGAACGGCCCCACGGTCGCCGCGCTGCTCGCCTGAGCTGCCTGGGCGAGGCGGTCCTACCGGGCGATCACTGGCGTCGCCTGATCGGAGCGGTTCTGTCCGAGCCGGACCCGAGGCCCCGCGAGGGAGACCGAACCGGTGCTACTCTCCCGCCGGCCGGGTGAATTTCTCCGCCGCGCTAATGTTCACATGCCCGACGGACTGGGCGACGTGCACCATCCCGGTCGGCACCGGTTCCCCCGCGGCCCACAGATGAAAGATGATTCCGTCCGTCTGGGCGACCACGTCGGCGACCTGCTTGGCCTGGTCGGCCGGAAGGTCCAGTACCTGCACTCGGCCGGTAGCGATTTCCTGGGCGTGGTCGTGCCAGTTGCGGTTCCAGTTGTCGAGCGAGATGGCGTTGGTGCGGGTGATGCTCTTCGCGAGGATGTACTCCACCTGGGCAAGGCGTGCATTGGAATCGGCCGATTCATAGCACAGGCATTCGATGACCGGCTCGGGCGAGAGAATCTTGCAGTAGTGGTGGTAAGGCCCCATCCGCACGCCGTTGACCACGTGGGGCGCCAGCACGTGAATCGTGTGACCGTCGGCCGGAGTGGGATGTACTGCGGGGGTCGGCCGGTGACGGGTTCCGGTCAGGACTGCGGCGCCGGCAAGGGCGAACAGACCGAGTCGGACAAATGCGGTCGGGGCGGGCATGATGTCTCCTTGAACAGGTCGACGCCGGCCGCGAATTGGGGCCGGGTGCCTGTTAGACGCACCTCCCGGCCTGGCATTCCCTCGCGTCATCAGACCGGTCTACGGCCACCCCCCAGCGCCCGCGCCTGGACCGGTGACCGCAACTCGCCCAACGCAATCATTCTGGCTGTCCGGCCACGACGACCTCGACGAACCGGACGAGCCAGTCGGCCAACTCTCTGCCTCCCTCGCGGTGGCCGGGAAGGTCGTTGTTCAGGGCACACCCAGTTTCTCGCGGGCCTCTCTGCTCCACCGGATCAACAGGGGTTGCTGCCGCGGGAGGCGGTCGGCGATGGGGCACGCGGTCCGTAGACGGGGAACCGCCTCCTGGGTACGGCCGAGGCGAGCCAGGGCGGTGCCGAGGCCGCAGCTCACCGAGGCCCACGCCGGGTTCGTATCCGATGCCTCCTCCGGCCGGAGTTCGAGTGCGCCGGCCATTCGTGACGCGGCCTCCGCGAAATTCCCCTCGCCGTAGGCCAGGATTCCCAGCCAGTAGTTGATGTCGCTGCGATAGTAATGGCCCGCCGGCGAAGCCGTCATGATCACCTGTTCCGCCGCATGCAGCGCGGCGTCGGCTTCTCGGGTGCGACCCAGCCACTGCAGCAGGTATCCCCGCTGTCCGTTGATGTAGGCTACACCCAGCGCGTCCGGACCGTGCTTGGCGCGCGCCAGGCGATAGGCGGAATCCACCAGCGCAAACCCTTCCGCCACCCGACCCTGGCGCGCGATGACGATGCCGAGATTCCGCAACTCGGAGCTGAACCGGTCGTGTCCGGGACTGAGTACCCGGCGCATGATCTCCAGGGCCTTGCGGTATTCGGTTTCCGCCTCCTGTTCGTGCCCCCGGACCGCGGCCTGCGTCGCCAGTCGGGCATACGCGAAGGCCTCTCCGTCGCTCCCGGGGTACAGCCGGTGATTGATGTCCAGGAGCGCACGGGCGAGCGAGTCAGCTGCCTGCCAGTCTCCCACCGCAGCGAGCGTGGTGGCGACGTTCCCCATGACGATGAGGCGATCGGGGTGTCCCGGCGGGAGTCGGCGTTCGACGATCCGGAGGGCAGCCTGAAAGAGTGCCGCCGCCTCCCGGACCCGTCCACGCCCGAACAGGTCGTTCGCCTCGGCGTCGAACTGATCGGCGATCCCGATCGAATCCTGGCCTGGTACCCGACGCTGCACCTCCACCGCCTCGTCCAATCGGGCCCGCCGGAGGGCCGGATCCGCGGTAGCGAGGGCCTGCATTCTGAGGGCTTGGGCCAGGATTGAATCGGCGTCTCCGAGACTCTGGCGGAGCAGCACTACCGACGTGTCCAGGAGCGGTGTGGCCCGAGCTACTCCGTCACGGGCCTGAATGACCCGGGCGAGATCGAAATAGGTTCGCGCCGCATCGGGCGTAACCGGCCCGCTCTGACTCCTCTCCCACTCCCATGCCTGCCGCAGGAGCCGCTCTGCCTTGTCGTACTGTCCTCGCGCGGCCTGAACAGTGCCGAGTACGCGGAAGACCCGCGCCTGGCGGCTGGGGTGGCCGCCGAGGGCGTCTACCCTCCGCTCCGCCTCGTCCAGGAGCTGGCTGACCCGCACGGTGTCACCGCCGGGGACAACCCGCGGATCCGCCCGTTTGAAGAGGTCGGTCAGCATCCCGACCACGTCTTCCGCAGCGGCCCGCTCCCGCTCGGCCCGGTCCCGTTCGAGCGTGACCTGTCGTCCCTGCCACAGAGTAGCGGCCAGTGCCAGCAGGAGCGCCAGGCCGATGCCGGCGCCCAGCGCCACCCAGGCTCGATTCCGATTGATGAACTTGCGGGCGCGATATCCCAGGGTGTCTCGACCCGCCGCCACCGGTTGTCCTGCCAGATACCGTTCGAGGTCCTCCGCGAATTGTCCCGCGGACGCGTACCGCCGGTCCGGCTCCTTCCGAAGGGCCATCAGGGTGATACGGTCAAGGTCCTGCGAGACCGTCTTCCGGTCGGCGGGGTCGCTGGTCATCGCGCTGGGTGGGGCCGGGTCGTCCTCGAGGATGGAAAGCTCGAGCTCGGCCTGGGGGCGCCCCTTCGCCGGGAAGGGGCGCCGTCCGGATAGCAGGGCGTAGAGCAACACCCCCAGGGCGTACACGTCCGTCGCGGTACTGACCGCCTCACCCCGGAGCTGCTCCGGGGCGGCATGTTCCGGGGTCAGCAGCCGGGTGTCCGGTCGGGTGGCGGGTTGGAGACCGTCCTCAACGTCCGGCTCCAGCAGCTTGGCGATTCCGAAATCGAGCAGTCGCGGTGAGCCATCGGACTGCACCAGGATATTGGAAGGCTTGAGGTCGCGGTGAACGATCAGCCGCCCGTGGGCGAACTGGACCACGCGGGCCACCCGGGAGAGGAGACGCAGCCGAGCTTCCACCGGTAGCCGGCGGCAGAATTCGGTGATGGGAATGCCGTCGACGAACTGCAATACCAGGTAGGGACGGCCGTCGGGGGTCGTGCCCCCGTCCAGGATGGCCGCGATGTCCGGGTGCTCGAGCAGCGCGAGCACCTGTCGCTCCAACCGGAAGCGGCGAACCGCCTCGGCCGTCCGGTAGCCCGGTCGGAGCACCTTGAGCGCGACAGTCTGGCGATAGTGTCCGTCCACCCGCTCGGCCCGGTAGACCTCCCCCATCCCTCCCTCGGCTACCAGCGCCCGGATCAGGTAGGGGCCGAGCCGCGTACCCGGCATGAAGGCCCCGAGAATCCCGCGCTCGAGCCGGAGCTCGCAGCCGACGGTGTCCGCGGCCAGCATGCTCTGCACTTCCTGCAGCAGGGCGGAGTCGTTGCCGCAGACCTCGGCCAGGAACGCCGCCCGCTCGCCGGAGGGGCGTTCCCGCGCGGTCATGAACACCGACGACATCCGGTTCCAGCGTTCCGGATCCATCCGGTCCTCGGGGGTAGGGTCTCCCCCTGTCATGGCGTCAACGGCAACGGGGAGTGGACATCCCCTTCAGGCATCCCGGCTCATCAACCCCAGGTCCCGGGCGACCTCCTTGCGCAACCAGGCTCGGGCTGTGAGCCAGTCCCGCTGCACCGTCTTGACCGATACCCCCAGCAGCTCGGCCGTCTCCTCCAGCGAGAGCCCGGCGAAGAATCGGTGGTGGATCACCGCGGCTCCGCGCGGGTTGACCGCCTCCAGCTGGTCGAGAGCCCCGTCGAGCGCGAGCACCTCATCGGCTTCCTCGTCGGAGAGCAGTGCCTCTGCTTCCTCGAGGGGCACCGCGACGCCGCCGGCTCCACGCTTCACCCGGTTTCGCCGTCGGGCGTAGTCGACCAGGACCCGTCGCATGGTGACGGAGGCCGCGGCAAAGAAGCGAGCCCGGTCCAGCTCGCCCAGACCCCCCTGCGGCGCCAGGCGGAGATACGCCTCGTTCACCAGTCCGGTAGTGTCCAGGGTGTGCCCGGTGCGCTCGCGGCGCAGGTGTGCACGCGCAAGCCCGCGCAGCTCGTCGTACAGACGGCTGACCATCTCGTCCGCGGAGCGATCGGGAACGGTCATACGGCACTCGGGCGCAGACTGGTCCTGGGAACGGCAGCCGAACCCTAAGGTACACATCCGACCTGAGTCTGGAACAGCGCCTTCTCCAGGGAGACCGGTTTCGCGTCCGCGCAGGCTCGTGCCGACCGCTGCAAGGACGAGGCGGCCCACGCCGCACTGGATGGTGATGTCGGCCGGAGCCGCTCGGGGGTACCTGCTGGAATCGGAGTTCGCAGCGAGAATCGGCGGGGTCTTGCTGGTGGGACGGGGCGGGCTGAAGCGGGCGGGGGCCGGCGCCGGTCCCCGGCCTTACGCGCTCGGCGCGATCAGTGCGCGCGGATCATCGATCAGCGCGGCTCAGGGTCGAGTTGCGAGGAGGGATGCCGTTCGCTGCCGCGGTGCCGATCGAGGTGTTGCGCCCCCCGGCTAGACGGCGGGCTCGATCAGGACCTCGCGGCCCATCACCTTGGCCAGGACGTCTGTCTGTTCCATGGCGTCCCAGCATTCGAGCGACAGATCCGCCCCCGCGAACCGCGGGATTGCCTTGATGGTCAACAGGGTGGGGCATACCTCCACAGCCAGCTTCTCCACGATCGCCGAGTGGCCGCGGTCGAGGCCCTCCGCCACGCGCAGGATCCCCGCCAGTCTTCGCACCACGGCCTGATCCTCGGGATCGAGTGCGGCGAAGTCGCGCTGCTTCTTCTTGGGCCCCTTCCGGCGGTGGTAGAGGCTCACCAGCGCCACCATGGCCCGCTCGCGTGGCGAGAAGGGCAGCCGCTCACCGTGCATGATGAGCTGGTAGCTGTGCTTATGGTGCTTCCGGTAGCTCACCAGCTGGCCGACGTCGTGCAGCAGCGCGGCGGCCTCGAGGATGCCGCGCTCGTCCGCGGTCACCTCGAGGCGGTCGGCCAGCAG
The DNA here is from genome assembly GCA_041499215.1 of Gemmatimonadota bacterium. Taxonomy (GTDB): domain Bacteria; phylum Gemmatimonadota; class Gemmatimonadetes; order Gemmatimonadales; family GWC2-71-9; genus JADJOM01. The sequence continues at coordinate 11,985 of JBGQJV010000024.1, forward strand.
GTCGAAGAGATTGAGGGCCAGGATCCGGACGTGCTCCACGTGCCGACGGTCCGAGTGGCACCGCTCCGCGAATTCCCGGATCAGCCGGAGCGGCTCGACCGCGGCGGGCGCTGCGTCGGCGCCGGCCATCTCCAGCAGCAGGCCTTCCCGCAGGCCGAAGGCGCTCACCTTCACCTCGCGCGCCTCGATGCGCTCCAGCAGCTCGGCCGTCACGGCCAGTCCGGCCAGAATGATGTCGGCCCGCTGGGGGTTGAGACCGGGCACCGCGGCCCGCTTCTCCGGGCTCATCGCGGCGAGCCACGCCAGCATGTGCTCCACCTCGGCCACACTGACCGCGGTCCCGTGCACCGGGTCCGCGGCGGAGAGGCCCCGGCGGGCCGCCGCCATCCGGCCCAGGTTGGTGAACGAGCCGCCGGAGCCGATCAGGGTCGTGGCGGCCCAGTCGCGGAGCGGCAGCCGGCGGCGAAACTGGCGACGCAGGTATTCGCGCAGCCTGCGCACCGCGCCACGGGCATCCTTGGCGTCGAGGTGCAGCTCTGTCAGACGGACCGCCCCGAAGGGCAGCGACAGGCTGTGCTCGATCATCCCGTCCACCGCCCCGATCAGCTCCAGGCTGCCGCCGCCGATATCGGCCACCACCGTGCGACCACCCTCGAGGGGGAAGTGGTGCGCCACCGACCGGTAGGAGAGCGCCGCCTCGGTCTCGGCGTCGATGATTCGGAGATCCAGCCCGATCTCCTCCTTGACCCGGCGGACGAACTGCTCGCCGTTGACCGCTTCGCGCACCGCCGCGGTGGCCACCGCCATGATGCGGCTCACACCTCGGCGCTCGCAGACCCCGTGCATCCGCCGGAGAGCGGCGACGGCCCGCTCCATCGCCGCCAGGTCGAGCCTCCCAGTCTGGGCCACGCCGGTGGCGAGCCGCGGCTGCTCCTTGACCTCGTCGATCACGGTGATCCCCGACTGGGGACCCACCTCGGCTACGAGCAGCCGGATGGAGTTGGATCCGACGTCGATGGCCGCGAGACGCTCGCGTCGCTCGGGTAGCGGGACTACGCTCATGTCAGGCTGGGACTCCGTGTGGCGCCGGAGGCCCGGGGTTCCCCCCGGTCTTCGGCGTGGTGCTTGATCGACTTTCCCTCGACCAGGAACACGACGTCCTCGGCGACGTTGGTCGCCAGGTCCGCGACCCGCTCGAGGTTCCGGCTCACCAGGAACAGCTCCATGCCCGCCCCGATCATGTGGGGGTCTTCCATCATGTGGGTGAGCAGGATGCGGAACACCGACCGGTGGAGGTTATCCACCTTGTCGTCCCGCAGACAGATCTCCCGCGCCTCATTGGCATCGCCCCGGATGAAGGCCTCGAGGGCATCGGAGAGCATGTCGCGCGCCAGCCGCGCCATCTCCACGATCTCCGGCTCGGGCGTGATCGGCCGGGCCTGGGACAGCCGTTCCGCCGACTGCGCGATGTTCACTGCGTGGTCGCCCACTCGCTCCAGATCGTTGGCGATCTTGAGGGCCGAGGTCAGCATCCGGAGGTCGCGGGCCATCGGCTGCTGCAGGGCCAGCAGGTTGATGCAGGTCTCCTCGACCTCCATCTCCATGGTGTCGATCGCCCGGTCGCCCGTGATCACGCTTCGGGCCTTCGCCCCGTCCCGCTCGAGCAGGGCTTCCACCGCGAGCCCCAGCGCCGCCTCGGCCTCGCCCGACATGGTCAGCAGGCGGACCTTGACGTCATTAAGCTCGTCGTGGAAGTGCCGGTGCATATCGAGGGTCATCCGAATCTCCCTGTAATGTACGCTTCCGTGCGCTCGTTCGCCGGGGCGGTGAAGACCTTCTCGGTCTCGTCGAACTCCACCAGCTCGCCCTGGTCGAAGAACCCGGTGAAATCGCTCACCCGCGCCGCCTGCTGCATGTTGTGAGTGACGATCACGATGGTGTAGTCCCGCTTGAGCTCGAAGATCAGCTCTTCGACCTTCTGGGTGGCGATCGGATCGAGCGCGGAACACGGCTCATCCATCAGCAGGATCTCCGGCTGGTTGCCCAGCGCCCGGGCGATGCAGAGCCGCTGCTGCTGGCCGCCGGACAGACTGGTGCCGAGGGTGTCGAGGCGGTCCTTGACCTCGTCCCACAGGGCCGCGCGGCGCAGGCAGCGCTCCACCACGTCGGGCAGCTCCCGCCGCGCCACCAGCCGGTTGATCCCGGGACCGTACGCCACGTTGTCATAGATCGACTTGGGAAACGGATTGGGCCGCTGAAACACCATGCCGACCCGCTGCCTGAGGGACACCACGTCCGTCCCATGCGCGAAGATCGAGGCGCCGTCCAGCAGGATCTCACCCTTGTGCCAGGCGGTGGGGATCAGATCGTGCATCCGGTTCACCGAGCGGAGAAAGGTCGACTTGCCGCAGCCCGACGGCCCGATGATCGCGGTCACGCCGCGCCGGGGGATCTCGACGGAGATCCCCTTCAGCACGGTCTGGCCGGGTCGGTAGCCGAAGCGGAACTCTTTCGCCACCAGCGCCGAGGGCGCCGGCTCCCGTCGCTCCCGCGGCGCGGTGCGGGGAGCGAGCGTCGTGCGGAAGAGCGGCAACGCCACCGCGGCTGGAGCGGGGCCGGGGGCGGGGCTCTGGCCCGACGGGGCCTTGGGCTTAGTCATGGCGGTCATCCGAATCGTCCTGTGATATAGGCTTCCGTCTGCTCCTGCTTCGGGGTGGTGAAGATCTGCCGGGTCTGGCCGGTCTCCACCATGGTGCCCATGTAGAAGAACGAGGTCGTGTCGCTCACCCGGGCGGCCTGCTGCATGTTGTGGGTGACGATCACGATGGTGAAATCCCGCTTGAGCTCGAACACCAGCTCCTCGATCCGCTGAGTGCCGCCGGGGTCGAGCGAGGCAGTCGGCTCGTCCAGCAGGACCACCTCCGGCCGGGGCGCGATAGTGCGTGCGATGCAGAGCCGCTGTTGCTGCCCGCCCGAAAGCGCGATGGCGCTGGTCCGGAGCCGGTCTTTCACCTCATCCCACAGCGCCGCCTGCCGGAGCGAACGCTCTACCACCTCGTCCAGCTCGCCCAGCGCCAGCCGGCCGTTGATCCGGAGTCCGGCGGCCACGTTGTCGTAAATCGACATCGTCGGGAACGGAGTCGGCTTCTGGAACACCATGCCGATCCGCCGCCGGAGCTGCATGGGACTCACCTTGCGCGCGTAGATGTCCTCCCCGTCCAGCAGCACCTGCCCGGTGATCCAGCCCCCATCCGACAGCTCGTGCATCCGGTTGAGGGCCCGGAGGAAGGTGGACTTGCCGCAGCCCGACGGGCCGATCAAGGCGTTCACAGTGTTCACCTGAAACCCGAGGGACACGTTCTTCACCGCGGTGAACTTGCCGTACATCACCGTCAGCTTGTCCGCGACCAGCCGGAGGGCGGGCTCAGCCATTGAGATTGAACCGCGCGCGGGTCGCCAGCCGAGCACCGACGCTGAGCACCAGCACCACCACGATCAGGACCAGTGCCGCCGCCCAGGCGAACTGGTGCCACTCCTCATAGGGCCCGATGGAGTACTGGAATACGGTCAGCGGGAGGGCCGCCATCGGTGCATCGATGTTGAACGTCAGGTACTGGCTGCCCAGGGCGGTGAGCAACAGCGGTGCCGTTTCCCCGGCCACCCGGGCCACCGACAACAGCGTCCCCGTCACGATTCCGGGCAACGCGGTCCGGAGGACAATGGCGACGCTGGTGCGCCACCGGGGATACCCCAGGGCCAGCGCGGCTTCCCGCAACGAGTGCGGCACCAGCTTGATCAGTTCCTCGGTGGTGCGCATGACCATCGGGACCATGAGCATGGCCAGCGCGCAGCTGCCCGCGAGTCCGGAGAAGTGCTTCTGCCGGGCCACGATCAGGGTCCAGGCAAACACTCCAACCACGATCGACGGGGTACCGTTCATCACATCGGACAGGAAGCGGGTGATCTTCGCCAGCCGGGTACCCGGGTACTCGGCGCAGAAGATCCCCGCCCCCACCCCGAACGGCACGCCGATCAGGCTCGCCACGCCCACGATCAGGAGGGTGCCGACGATGGCGTTGGCCACGCCGCCGCCGGCCTCGCCCGCCGGCACCGGGACCCGGGTGAAGAAGGCGAGGGACAGGCTGCCCGCGCCCTTGACCACGAGGTTCAGGAGAATGAAGGTCAGCGGGAGCACGGCCACGATCACGGCCAGCACCATCAGGCCCACCATGGCGTTGCTCACCAGCCGGCGAAGCGCCTTGCGGTTCATGCGCCCTTCCCCCCGCCGCCGCCAGGACCGGACACTCGCCAGATCAGGAGCCGGGCCGCGCCGTTCACCAGCACCGTCACGAGAAAGAGCACCAGTGCGACGTAGGCCAGGGCGGCAAAGTGCATGTCGGTGGCGGCCTCCGAGAACTCGTTGGCGATCACCGCGGCCATGGTGTACCCCGGGGCGAACAGCGAGGCCGCGATCTCGTGTCGGTTGCCGATCAGCATGGTTACCGCCATCGTCTCGCCCAGCGCCCGGCCCAGGCCGAGGATGATCGCGCCGATGAGGCCGGAGCGGGCGTACGGGACGATCGCGCTCATCACCGCCTCCCAGCGGGTGGCACCCAACGCCAGGGCTGCCTCCCGCTGGCTCCCCGGCACCGCCAGCAGCACCTCCCGTGCGACGGACATGATGAAGGGCATGATCATGATGGCCAGGATGATGCTCGCCGAGAGCATGGACGGCCCGTAGATCGGCCCCTGGAAGAACGGCAGGAAGCCGAGCGTGTCACGCAGGAAGGGGAAGATCCACTTCTTGAGGATCGGGATCAGAACGAAGATCCCCCACAGGCCGTACACCACACTGGGAATCGCGGCCAACAGCTCGATCATGAACGCGATCGGCTGGCGAATGACCTTGGGGGCGAACTCGGTCAGGAAGATGGCGACGCCCAGCGAGAGTGGTACGGCGATCAGGAGTGCCAGCAGGGAGGACAGCAGCGTCCCGAAGATGAGCGGGGCGGCTCCGAATTTCTCGGCCACCGGATCCCACGTCGTGCCGGTGATGAAGTCCAGACCGTAGCGGTCGATCGCGACCCGGGAGCCGGTGTAAAGCTCCCAGACCAGAAAGACCATGAGGATGGGGATCGCGAGGGCGGCGAGGGTCAGCGCACCCTTGAACAGCCGGTCCCCAGTTCGCGACCCCTCGAGGCCGACCGGCTCACGCCCGGTGCCAGCCGCTTCCGGCAGCGTGGTGGTGGTCATGGGCGGGAGTGTACCGGCCCCACCCAGCCGACCGGTCACGGATGTGTAACGGATGTGTCACGATGGGCAGTTCCAAGCTCCAAGTTCGTAGTGCTCTTCCTGCGGCACTCCAGAACCTGGAACTCGGAACCAGGACCCCCCCCTAGTTCATCGCGATGGCCTTGCCCCCAGCCTTGAGGGTCTTGAGCCGCTCGGCAACGAGCTTGGTGACCTCCGCGGGCAGCGCAGCGTATTGCAGCTGCTCGGCCATGCCCTGGGCCTCCGGCGTGATCATCCAGGCCAGAAAGTCCCTCATCGCCTTGGCCTTGGCAGTGTCTTTCATGTCCGGGCGAACCAGCAGCCAGGTGAAGGAGGAGATCGGGTATGCGTCCTTGCCCGGAGCATTGGTGATGGAAACCCGGAAGTCCGTGTTCTTGTCGAACTTCGCCGAGGCGGCCGCGGCGGTCACGCTCGGGAGCGACGGATCCACGAAGCTGCCGGCCAGGTTCTTCACCACCGCGTAGGGCAGCTTGTTGGCGACGGCATAAATCAGCTCGACGTAGCCAATGGTGCCCTCCACCTGCTTCACCTGCTGGGTGACCCCCTCGTTGCCCTTCCCGCCCAGGCCCACCGGCCAGTTGACCGAGGTGGCGTAACCCACCTTCTCCTTCCACTCGCCCGAGACCTTGCTGAGATAGTCGGTGAAGATGTAGGACGTGCCTGACCCGTCGGACCGGTGGACGACGATGATGTCGGCGTCCGGCAGATTCACACCCGGGTTGAGCGACGTCAGGCGCTTGTCGTTCCACTTGGTGATGTGACCGAGAAAGACGTCGGCGATGGCCGCGCCATCCAGCCTCAGCTGCGTCGCGCCGAGTGAGGGCACATTCCAGGTCAGCACGACCGCGCCCATCACGGTGGGGATGTGGTAGACCTGCCCCTGGACGGCGCCCATCTGGTCGGTGGTCATGGGACCGTCGCTGGCGCCGAAGTCCACGGTGCCTTCAGTGTACTGCTTGATGCCGCCGCCGGACCCGATCGACTGATAGTTGATCTGGACGCCGGTCTTCTTGTTGTACGCGTCGAACCACTTGCTGTAGATCGGGTTCGGGAAGGTGGCGCCCGCGCCGGTCAGCCCGACCTGCGCCGCGGCAGAAGTGGTTACGAGTACGGTGGCCAGAAGAGCGAGGGCCTTGGAGGTGCGTTGCATGCGGATACTCTCCGTCAATGGTCGAGCGATGGTCAGAAGTTGAACTGGGCCTGGAGAAACGCGGTGGATCGGGTCGCGTTGAAAGCGTTCGCGTAGCTCCCGCCCTGGCGGCTGACGTTGTCGACGTCGGCCAGAACCCGGAAATTCGGGTTCACCTGGTACGACACGCCTCCGATGATCCGGGTCTGCCGGTCGTTGGTCGGATCGCCGGTCTGGGGATCGGTGATGTCGAGCCGGCCGATGATCCCGAACTTACTCTGCGACACATTGAGCACGCCGAAGAAGCTGTAGATCCGTCCGGTCTTGTTGGCCGCCGCGGTCACCGCGGTCCCGCTGAAGGTGCCGCCGGTGACGCTGTCGCGAGTCGCGGCGATCTCCCCCGCGAGGGTCAGCATCTTCGACTTGTAGGAGACCATCCCGAGGACCCGCTGCCGCCGCCCACCGGTGGTGGGCTTGCCGTACTGGGCGTATCCGGTCACCCGGAGGCCCCCTACCCGCCCCGCCATGTCCGTGTTGAGCAGCTTCACCGAGACTCGTCCCATCAGGTCCTTGCGCTGGTCGCCCGGCGCGCCGCTGTAGTTCTCGCCGTTGTATACGCCGACCTGCATGTTGACCTTGTCGTAGCCCCAATTGCCGTCGATACCGGCGCCGAAGTCGGATGAGGAGACGTAGCCGGCCCGTTCCAGCGCCATCGTGCCCTGCATCCGGTAGTCCCACAACGCCTCTTCCCAGTCGAGCAGCGGGGTGTGGATCTCGCCGAGCTTGAAGGTCAGCGGGCTCTTTTCCGGCGTCCACGCGAGGTAGGCGTATTTGAGGCGGATCGAGAGCTGGCTGCTCGCGGCCTTGCGGCCGTCGATGTCGAGGGTGACCCGGGTCGACAACCCCGCCGGGAACTTTCCGAGCACGTTCACATAGGCGCGAGTCACGTCGAAGTTGTTCTGGTGGCCCTTCCCGGTGAGACTCGAGTCCTGCTTCAGTTGATACAGGTACTGCACATAGCCGACGCCACCGACGGTGACGGTCGGTGCCTGCGCGGACAGGCGTGATGCACCTGACGCAAGGGCCAGCAGCGCGATGCCGAGTGCCTGACGTGAGGGCGTGGTCATCCGAGAAAGCTCCGGTGCTTGGGGTGTCTGCGTCGACCGGAGGAGGGAGTCCGCAACCGGCGACGGCGAAAAAGACGCCGTGGCCGGTCACGACTGACAGGATTTCAGGTAACGGTGTGGTAACGTGGAGGTGGTGAGCCCCGAAAAGCCGGTTTGCTAGCGGCTGCTCGGGGTGAAGTCGGCGAACGGGTCGCGGAACAACAGGTCCTCGGAGGCCAGCAGCGCGGACAGCGCCATGGGGGTGGCTTCGGCAGTCGCCGGTGCTGGAGCGCCGGTGCCGGTTCCTCCCTCTCCAGCCGGCCCGCCCACCGGGCCGCCCTTCTTGTCTATGCCCATACCAGCTCCGTCATGAAGGCCTCGTGCAGAACCCTTCCTTCGTACTCCGCCGGGGCGGTGCCACCGAAGCCGTGCAGAACCGTCGGAGGGATATCGAGCAACCGCACGGGCTCCGGGGAGACCAGGCCCGGCATGACCCGCCCGCCGATCATCCCGACCGGAATTGCCTCGTTGACCGGGTGGGGGTGGTCGTGGTCCTGGGGCAACACCCCGCCTCCACCGTGGTCCGCCGTCAACACCACCAGCGTCTCCGGATCCTCGGCCAGGAGGTCGAGCCTCGCGAGTGCCCGGTCGATCGCAGCCGTCGCCTGCAGATAGGCCGGGCTCATCCAGCCCCAGGCGTGTCCGGCTAAGTCGGCGTCGTTGAGGTAGATAACGACGAATTCTGGATTCGGGTTCCTGGCCATGTGCCGTATCGCCGCGTCCATCAGATTGCCGGGCGCCGGCTAAGGTGGGAACCAGCCGTGTCACCCCGCCTAACCGGAGCAGGGCTCCGGCCAGCCAGCGCGCCGAGCCGCTCAGTTGCGCGGCGATCACGGACGTTTCCACCCCGAGCCGCCTCAGCTCCTGGGGCAGTGGCTTCAGTCCCCCTATCCGGCCGAGAGACTGAAGACTGGCGTCGCAAAGCCCGTGCCTCGCCGGCGAGACCCCTGTCGCGAGGGAAGTCAGGGCCGCCACCGTCACGCTCGGTCGGACGGTTGCGGCCGTCCCGGCTCGCCAGCCACGGCGGAGGAGGCCGCTGAGCCTTGGCATCCCCTCGGGCGTGATGGCGTCGGGCCTGAGACCATCGATCACGACCAGAACGATCTTCGTGTACTGTCCTCGCACGTTCGGCACCCCATCTCAAGTGGTGGGCGAACAGTGCCGCGGCAATGTCACCGTTCGATGAATCTGCGGTTCCGGCTGCGACACGCGCATTGGCAAGCGGAATGCGTACCTGCCCGCCGCTAATGGAATCGTGACCTGAGTGTCGCGGGATGGTGACGCACGCCGGCCAGCATTCATTAATGCGCCTCTGTCTTTCCACCGACACGTTCCTCCCCGAGATCAACGGCGTCACCACCGTTCTGGCCCAGATGCGCGATGGGCTTCGCGAGCGGGGCCACGAAGTCATGGTCCTCGCCCCGGCGTACGGGACCCCCCTGCCGGACGAATCCGGAGTACACCGGCTGGCGGCGGTGCCTGCCCCGGGCTATCCCCAGGTGAGACTCTCGTGGCCGTGGTGGCGTGGGCTTGGCAGGGTGCTGGACAGGTTTGCGCCGCAGGTGCTGCACGCGGTGACCGAGGGGCCGCTCGGCCTGTTCGGCCGGCGCTTCGCCCGACGGCACGGTACTCCGCTGGTGTCTTCGTTCCACACCGACTTCCCGCGCTACGCGGCGCATTATCTCGGACGCTTCGCGGTGGCGCCGACCCGGGCATACCTGCGGTGGTTCCACAACGCCGCCAGTCTTACCCAGACTCCCAGCGAGCTGACCCGGGACGAACTCCTCGCCGCGGGTATTCCGCGCGCCATGGTCTGGGGCCGAGGGGTCGACACCACCAGCTTCCGGCCCCAGCGCCGGTCCGAGGAGCGGCGGGCTGCGATGGGTGTCACGGGTGACCGGGCGCTGGTCCTCCATGTCGGTCGCCTCGCAGTGGAGAAGGACGTTGACACGCTGGTCGCCGCCTTCGGGCTCGCGCGGGAGAAGCTCGGGGACCAGGCGGTGTTCTGCGTGGCGGGGGACGGTCCCCGTGCCGCCTGGGTCCGCGCCGCAATGCCGTGGACGCGGCACCTCGGTTTTCTCAATCGGCCGGCACTGGCGGATCTCTACTCCGATGCGGATCTGTTCGTCATCCCATCCCGAACGGAAACCTGCGGCCTGGTGGTGCTCGAAGCCCTCGCTTCAGGAGTGCCCGTCATCGGGGCCGACGCGGGTGGTGTGCGTGAGAATCTGCGGCAAGGCATCACCGGGATGATCGTCCCCGCCGGGAGTGCGGCCGGATTTGCGGAGGCCATCGAGCAGCTGGTGCTTGACGGGGAGCAGCGGCGGGCGATGCACGAGGCGGCCCGGGCCTTCGCGATTGGTCGGGACTGGGCCAGGGAGCTGGAACAGCTCGAGTCGGTCTACCTGAGGCTCTGCGCAACCAGCAGCGCCGTCGTGGCGCCCAGGATCTGGCCTACCACCACGTCGGTCAGATAGTGGACCCGGAGATACACCCGGGAGATGCCGACCGCGAGCGCGAGTACCAGGAACGGCAGTCCCGCCGCGGGCTTCTCGAGCAGGATGGGGATGGCTATCGCCATCGCGGAGCAGGAATGACCAGACGGAAAGGAGAAGCGATCGGGCTGTGCCACGAGCGCGGCGATGTGGGGAAGGGCCGCGGTGGGCCTCCGACGGACGACGGCACGCTTGAGCACCTGCACCAGCAGATGGGACACCAGGTTCGCCACGCCGGCAACGGCTCCGATGCGGCGGGTTTCGGGCAGGAGCAGCAGCACCAGGCAGAATCCCACCGTCGCCGTGGCGCCGCCCGCGTGCGTTATCAGGCGAAGTCCGCGGTCCATCCAGGCCGGCGCCTCACGCTCCGCGAGGGCGGCCATCACTCGTTCGTCCCGCAGGCTTACCCGCTGAAACCATCCCGTCAATGATCCTCCTCGTGCCATCCCCGACATGATCGCCGCTGGCGGTCACGGGGAGTCCACGGGAGGGTCACGATCCGGCCACGCCGTTCCCCTCTATCGCGCCGGGAAACCAGCACCGGATTTCGGTGCCCGACCCGACCTCGCTTTCGGCGCTCACCCGTCCTCCGTGCGCCTCGACCAGGTGTTTCACGATCGCCAGGCCAAGGCCGGTACCGCCTTCGTCGCGTGAGCGGGCGGCGTCGGCGCGGTAGAACCGTTCGAAGATCCGGCCCAGGTGCTCGCTGGCAATTCCGGCGCCGGTGTCCCGCACGCTCACCCACACCCCGCCGTCCTCGCCCCTGGAGCGCAGCGTGATCCGGCCACCGGCCGGGGTGTAGCGCAGGGCGTTGTCCACCAGGTTGCTCAGCACCTGACGGAAGGCGTCCGGATCGGCATAGACCCTTTCCCCGCCTGGCTCCACCATCGGCTCGAACTTCACCTGGCGCTGAACACCACGGTCGGCGAACAGGGCCCAGATTTCCCGGGCCACGGCGCCCGTCTCAATGACCTCGGGCTCGGGTCTCCAGCCGCCCGACTCGATCCGGGAAAGGTCCAGCAGTCCGTCCACCAGCCGTTGCATCCGACGCGCGTTCGCCAGGATGACCCCGAGAAACCGGCGGGTCGTGTCGGCGTCGACCTGGTCGTGCACCAGGGTTTCGGCGTAGCCGGAGATGGAGGTGAGCGGCGTCTTGAGTTCGTGGGACACGTTCGCCACGAAATCCCGCCGCACGGTTTCCAGTCGGCGGAGTTCCGTCAGGTCGTGCAGCACCAGCAGGGCGCCTCCGTGGGCCAGGGGTCGGCCGGTGAGGAGAACGGTCTGCCCGTCCAGTTCGAGTTCCCGCTCCACCACCGGCTGGCCATGGAGGAGAGCGTCCACGACCTCCCGCGCGGCCTTGACCCGGAACAGCTGATCCAGCGCGGGGAGGGGCTCGTCCGGCCCATACCCCAGCAGCCGACGGGCCGCCCCGTTGGCGGTCACGGTGCGGCCGCGACCATCGCCGGCAATGACGCCTTCGGCCATCGCTTCGACCAGGGCCGCGGTCTCGGCCCGCTCCCGCTTGAGCTCGGCAAAGCGTTGCTCCAGCTGCTCGTGCATGCCCCGCAGCGACCGGACCACCGCGTCGATGTCGGGGATACCGGAGCGGGGGAAGCGCGGGGGCGTTCCCTGCGCGATCGCGCCGGCGGCCTGGCTGATGTCCGTCAGAGGCCGGGCCACCGAGCGCGCCGCAACGAGGGCGAAGATGATCCCGATGAGGAGGGCCATCGCCGCGGCATTGAGGACGGAGGTCTGGGCCCGACGCACGATCTCGTCGACCCCGAGCAGCGGCGCCGCCACCCGTACCACACCCGGACCGCCGGGGATGGCAACGTACAAGAGGGAGCGGTTGACGGTGGCGCTGTGACGACGATCGGTCCCGACTCTGCCCGCGAGGGCCGCCGCGATCTCGGGACGGTTCCGGTGGTTTTCGATCCGGGGGACGGCCTCGGCGGGCTCCTCGCTCTCGGCCACCACCCGGCCGTCGGGCGCGATCAGCGTGATGCGCAGCTCGGTTTCCCGGGAGATTCGCTCGACCAGGCCCTGCCAGGCGAGCGAGTCGGAGGGAAGGGCCCGGGTGATGAGCCGCGCCTCCCGCTCGAGGCTGCTCTGGATGTCGCGTTCCAGGTGTCGCCGCAGCGACAGGTCCGCGCCCGCCACCAGCGTGAGGATCACCACCAGGATGACGACGAGCGTGCCGAGGACCAGGCGGCCCGCGAAGTTCATGCGCGTCGGCTCCCCCGTTCTGCTCCGCGGAAGCGATAGCCGAATCCCCGTACGGTCTCGATCAGCTCACCGGCGGGTCCGAGCTTGGTGCGGAGCCGCTGCACATGCATATCTACCGTGCGGGTCTGAATGTCGGGCTGGGCCTCCCAGACCGTTTCCAGCAGCTGGGGACGGGTCTGCACCCGCCCCCGTCGCTCCACCAGGGTGAGCAACAGCTTGTACTCGGTGGCCGTCAGCTCGATCTCCTTCCCTTCCACCATTACCCGATGCGCGGACCGTTCGATGGCGATCGGGCCCGCGGCCAGGGTGGAGCCGCTGGACACGGCCGGCGCCGCCAGGCGGCGGAGCAGGGCGTTGACCCGGAGCGCCAGCTCGGCCGGTGAGAACGGCTTGGTGAGATAGTCGTCGGCGCCCAGCGAGAGGCCCCGGATCCGGTCCGGCTCCTCCCGCCGGGCGGTCAGCAGGATGACCCCGACATCGCGGGTCTCCTCCCGGCGCCGCAGCTCGGCCAGCACATCATAGCCCGACACGCCCGGCAGCATCACGTCCAGGATCACGATGTCGGGGCGCTCCTCCCGGGCCGCCTTGAGCGCGTCCGGACCGTTCGCGGCGGTCGACACCCGGTAACCCGCCTTGGCCAGGTGATAGGCCACCAGTGCCGTGATATCCGGCTCGTCGTCGACCACGAGGATGCGATGGCTCATGCAGGGTGTCCTTCGGTGTCAGTCTCCACCCGGATACGCGCGTGCAACCGGCTTCGTGCCACGGCGTCGGATCGCTCACCCACCAGCGACCGGTCCTGCTGCGAGGCTTCGAGCACCGCCCCGAGCACCCGTCCGAGCGGCTCCGCCGGCCGGCGTAGCCGGTAGAGCACGAACTGGGCAATAGCTGTGTCCCGGACCAGCCCCACGTCCCGCAACACCCTGAGATGGCGGGAGACCGTGGGCTGGGGAATACCCAGGATCGCCTGCAGCTCCGACACGAACAGCGGCGCGGCCGCCAGGCAGTTCACGATCCTGAGCCGGGTCGGCTCCGCGAGCGCGGTCAGCAGGTCGAGAATGGAGGGGTCGGCTGCCATATGCGGCAAAACGAATAAACGACCGGGCCCGCCGACGCAAGCGTCCGCCGGTTCCTCGCTCCCGTTCCGCGTTGCGCGTTGCCGGAAGAGTGATGGCCTGCCGAAGCCCAACTTGGTCCGGGCGCGCTCTGGGACTCCGAAGTCAGAACTCGGAACGCGGAGCGCGGAACCTCTGTTGTGATCCCAAGCATTGCGCAGGCGTGACACGGCACTGGATATTGTTGCCATGCCGATACTTCCGCTGCTGTTTGTGCTGTCGACCCAGCCGGTCGACACGGTTCGCATTGTGCTGGTCGCTACCACCGATGTTCACGGCTACATCACCGACTGGGACTACCTGCAGAATGCCCCCTGGCCAGGCGGGTTATCCCGCGCCGCGACGGTAGTCGATTCGCTGCGGCAGAAGTACCCCGGCCAGGTGGTGGTGGTCGACGCGGGCGACGCCCTGCAGGGCAGCCCGTTCGCCGCGTACTTCGGGCGCGAAGTGCAGCGCGATCCCAATCCGGTCATCGAAGCGATGAACCTGGTGGGGTACGACGCGGCGACTCCGGGTGATCACGATCTGGATTTCGGAGTGGACGTCTTCCAGCGGGCCATCGCCGCGGCGGCATTCCCGTTCGTGAGCGGCAATCTGCAGGTGCTGCCGGCGGACACGCTGGCCTTCTCGGCCTACGCGGTGATCAATCGCAACGGGGTGCGGGTGGCGATCGCCGGGTTCACCACGCCCGGGGTGATGGTCAGCAATGGCGACAAGCTGAAGGGCCGGCTCCGTGCCGCACGCATCGAGCCGCTGGCGGAGAGCGTGCTGCGGGAAATGCGGAAGGATGCCGATCTCACCGTGATCCTGGCCCACAGCGGGCTGGATGGGGCCTCCTCCTATGACACCACCGGTGTCGGCGCGGAGCAGGTGGCGGCGCGGCTGGCCGCGGGCACCATCCGGCCCGACCTGGTGGTTGTCGGCCACTCCCACCGCGAGGTGGTGGACACGGTGATCGGGGGAGTGCATTTCGTGCAGCCTCGTCCCGAGGGCCGGAGCCTCGCGGTGGTGCACATCGCGCTGTTGCCGAAGGGAGGAATGCTCCAGGTCGCCCGCATCCGGGCCGAACGGGTTCTCCTCGAGGACGTGCGCCCGTCCGAGCGGCTGCAGCGCCGCCTCAACGATCCGCACCGCGCGGTGCTGGGCTGGGTCTCCAGCAACCTGGGAGAGACCGAGCAACGCATGTCGCTGGCCGCCGCGCGGGTGGAGGATGGGCCGCTCATGCGGTTGATCAACGAGGTGCAGCGGCGCGCGGCCCGGGCGGACCTCTCGGCGGCGCCGGTGCTCGATGTCCGGGCCGGCCTGGATGAGGGTGAGATCACGGCGGGCGAGCTGTTCCGGGTGTACCCCGTGGAGCACACGCTGCGCGCGGTCCGGGTGAGCGGTGCGCAGCTCCGCGCCTATCTGGAGCAGTGCGCACGCTACTTCTACGCCGACTCCACCGGTCTGGTCGCGACCAACCGGTTCGTCTCGCCCGCAAATTACGACGTCCTCGCCGGGGCCCAGTACACCATCGACCTGAGTCGGCCCATGGGATCGCGGATTACCCGGCTGGACGTGCGAGGCCGCCCGGTGACGCCCACCGACTCCTTCACGCTGGCCCTCAGCAGCTCCCGCCAGCTCGGTCTGGGTGGATTCACGATGCTGGCGGGTGCGCCCGTGGTCTATGACCGGGGAGAGTACGTGCGGGACCTGCTCGCCGCGGAGATCCGCCGGCGGCACACGCTGACCCGGCAGGACTTCAACGGATCGGACTGGTCGCTCGTGCCGGCGGACCTGGCCAGGAAGGCCCGGTCGATCTTCGTGCGCGACGTGGCGGTGGCGCCCGCGCCTGAACCCGCGGCGCCGCCACCGCTGAACCTGCCGGTCAAGCCCAACGCGCGGGAGCTGGCCCGGCGAGACTCGATCCTGCGGGAGCAGGACAAGGCCGAGGCCCGCGCCCGGGTGACGGTCGCGACGCTGCGGCTGCCGGCTGAGCCCGGTCCGGGCCGGGGGCTCGCGCGGCTCCTGGCAGACGCCTACCGCAACGCCCTGCGGGCCGACGTCGCGATCGTCCGACATGACGAGGTCGGCGCGGTGCTGCCCGCGGGCCAGCTCACCGCCTCGCAGATCGCAGAGGCCGCGCCGGAGAGTGGGCACCTCCTCACCCTCCGGCTCACCGGCGCGGAGCTGGACGAGGTGCTGGAGCACATCATCGAGACCGGGGCGCCCTGCTGCGAGGTTGCCGGACTGACGGTCGACTTCGATCCGCGGGCCAACCCGATGGACCGCGTCCGTCGGGTGCGGCTGACGGGGGGCAAGTCGCTGGAGCGGAAGCGGTCATACGCGGTCGCCGTCAGCCAGAAGCTGATCGAGGGCGATGCGTTCACCCTCGGCGCTACCGACTGTTCGCCGGGCAAGGGGTGCAAGACGCCGGGCCGGCTGGACCGGTGGACCATCCAGCAGAGCGACCGCACTCCGGCCGACGTGCTGACTGAATATCTCCGACGCCTGCCGCAGCCGGTGACTCCACCGGAAGACCCGCGTCTGGTGCCCGCCCGCTGATGCCCGCCGACATCCGGGTGTACGTCAACGACCGCGGACTCTCGCTCCCGGCCGGGGCGTCCGTGCGCGATGCGATCCGGGCCGCGCTGCCCGAGCTGCTGCCCGACTGCGAGGCGGGACGCGCGGCCCTGAGCGACGCCCGGGGCCTGCCGGTTGCGCTCGACCATCCGCTCGTCGGCGGTGCCATCCTCCGCGCCGCGCGACCCAGCCGCCGGGGTGGTGCGGCCCCCGATGCCGGAGGCTGAGCGGTTCCTCGGGCTGCCCCGGGCCGAGTTGCACGTGCATCTCGACGGCTCGCTGCGGCCGGCGACCCTGATCGAGCTGGCGGACGAGGCCGGAGTAGCGCTTCCGTCCCGCGATCCCGGGACGCTCGCGCGTCACATGCGGGTGGACGACGCGCGGAACCTCGACGACTATCTCCAGCGGTTCGACCTGACGGTGGCGGTCCTGCAGACCGAGGGCGCGCTGGAGCGGGTGGCCCGGGAGATGGTCGCCGATGCCGCGCGAGACGGGGTGCGCTATCTCGAGGTCCGCTATTGCCCGGCTCTAAGCCGCAAACGCGGCCTCACTCTCGACCGGATCCTGGCGGCGCAGTGGCGGGGGCTTTCTCGGGGGCAACAGGAAGACGGCGTGGTCGCCCGGATCATCTGCTGCACGCTGCGCCATCTCGATCCCGGGGTATCGGTGGAGATCGCCGAGGCCGCGGTACGCCACCGGGGTGCCGGCGTGGTGGGCTTCGATATCGCCGGTGGCGAAGCGGGTCACCGCGCCGCGCCCCACCGCCGGGCATTCGAGATCGCGGCCCGTGGAGGACTGGGAGTCACGGTGCATGCTGGGGAGGCGGCCGGGCCGGAGTCGATCGCCGAGGCGATCTTCGACTGCCGGGCGGACCGGATCGGCCACGGGACGCGGCTGTTCGAAGACCCGGCGCTGATGGGCTACGTTCGCGACCGTGAGATTCCGGTCGAGATCAACCTCACCTCGAACCTCCAGACTCGGGTGGTGGCACGGGCCCAGGACCATCCGCTCAGGTGCTATCTGGATCAGGGGCTCACGGTCGCTCTCTGCAGTGACAACTGGCTGATGAGCGACGTGACCCTCTCCGGAGAGTACGCGCTCGCCCGGACCGCCCTTGGCTTGACCCGTGAAGAGCTCCGGCGGGTGGCGGAGAACGGATTCGCCTCGGGGTTCCTCCCGCTTCCCGAACGTCGGTCCCTACTCGAATCGGTCACCCCGGCGATCCACACGTGGACCGGGTGAACAACGCAACCCAGACAGTGCGACGCTGGCTGGGCGACTGGCGCCCGGAACTGGCGCTGGTCCTCGGTTCGGGACTTGGAGACCTGGCGGACCACCTGGAGCAACCTCGCCGGTTGCCCTACGACACCATTCCCGGCTTTACGATGCCCGGTGTACCAGGTCATCGCGGCGAACTGGTGGCGGGCAGGCTCGCCACCAGGCGGATCCTGGTGCAAAGTGGTCGCTTCCACGCGTAC
>JBGQJV010000025.1:0-28822 GCA_041499215.1 Gemmatimonadota bacterium
CGCGAGATGGCCAAACGCCGGACGCTCGCGCGCGGGGAGGCGATCCCACCACCCCGCGGCCCGGAGCCAGGCCTCCCATGCGATCCGCCCAAGCGTCACGACGACCCGGACCCGGGCGAGGAGGACGAGCTCGCGCGCGAGCCAGGGGCGGCAGTTGTCCAGCTCCTGCCTGGTGGGCCGGTTGCCTGGCGGGGCACAGCGGGCCGCCGCGGTCACGTAGCAGTCGTGGAGGCGGAGCCCATCCCCGCGATCGACCGAATGCGGCTGGTTGGCGAAGCCGAATCGGTGCAGCGCCTCATACAGCCAGTCGCCACTGGAGTCGCCGGTGAAGACCCGACCGGTCCGGTTGCCCCCGTGCGCCGCCGGCGCAAGCCCAACCACGAGCAGTCGCGCCCGGAGATCACCGAAGCCCGGCACTGGCCTGCCCCAGTAGGTCCAGCTGCCGAACTCCCGTTTCTTCTCGCGGGCCACCAGGCGGCAGTAGCTGCGGAGCCTGGAGCACCGGGCACAATTGGTGATTCCCGAGCGAACGGCCTCGAGCCCACTCATCCTCCCAGCCTCCGCACGCTCGGGCGTGATGGATAATCGTGCTGCTCGGGTCATGGCCGAAAGCTACCAGGGAGGCCGGGCGGCGACCGATGAGCGATGCGCCAACCGGGCGTTCAATATCAACAGTCTATTTGTGCTTCCGCGGAGGGTCCGGCGCCCGGAGTGCGATCGGCCGGTCGATCTGGGTCTTGAGGACGATCGTGGTCTGGGTTCCCTCGACCCCCGGGATCTGGCGCAGACGCTCCACCAGCTCGAGCAGCGCCTGAGTCGTCGCGACCCGCACCTTGAGCATGAGACTGAGCTCCCCGGCCACCGAGTGGCATTCCTCGATCGCGGAGATGGGCTCGAGCAGGCGGATCAGCTCCGAGCAGGGCTTCGAGGAACGGACCCCCACGTAGGCGAGTACCCCCAGTCCCACCGCCGTCGCGTCGAGCTGGACGGTCCACCGCTGGATGACGCCGTCGCGCTCCAGCCGGCGCAGGCGCTCGTGCACGGAGGACGGCGCCAGGTGAACCAGCCGGGCGAGGTCCTCCAGCCGCTGGGCGGCGTCCCGCTGCACCGCGTCGACCAGGGTCAGGTCGGTCTGGTCCAGCTCCATCGCACTCTCCTCAAACCGAAGGACTTTCGGCAAACTTGCACATTGGTAGAAGGAACTTATACCGTATACAACGCGCAGTCTACTGAACTTCGGACAGGGGGAAGCCATGCAGGCATTGCTGGTGGTCGACGCGCAGAACGAGTTCTCCGCGACCGGGCTGCGTCCGGTTCCCAATCATCCGGACGCGCTGGCGGCGATACAGCGGCACGTCGAGCGGGCACGCCGCGCGGAGTGGCCGATCGCGTGGGTCCGGCATCACAATCGGCCGCACGAATCTCGCGCGTTCGCGCCCGGCTCATGGGGGGCGGAGTGGTCCCCAGGGCTGGGTCCGCGGGCCGGAAGCCCGGCCGAGCGGCAATTCGACAAGGACGTGTACGGGGCCTTCAGCGCGGCCGGGCTGGAGGAGTGGCTGCGTGTCGCCGGGGTCACCCAGCTGCTGATCGTGGGCTTCTACGCCCACATGTGTGTGTCGACCTCGGTGCGCGAGGCCCTGGTGCGTGGCTTCGACGTGTTGCTGGATCCCATGGCGACTGGTGCCCGCGACTTGGAGGACCCGGTGCTCGGACGGCAGACCGCCGACGAGGTCCGGCGGTCGGCTCTGCTGCAGCTGGTGAGCATGGGAGCGACGCTGGTGAGTGCCGGCGGGCGGCAGGACACGCCCGTCCTGACGGGCTCGGCGCCGTCGGCCTCATGAGCGACGGTGAACGCGAGCGGTGAACGGTGAACGGTGAGCGGTGAGCAGGGAGTGCTGTCATCCCGAGCGCAGGGAGGGATCCCTCGACGTCCCACAGGGATCCCTCGCTTCGCTCGGGAGGACACGCGTATAGCTGGCTCATGCCGCCTGGCCCATGCCCAACGGGCCGCTCAGCGCAGTCGGTACCCCTTCTTCCGCACGGTCACGATCCGGCTGGTGCCGCCGCGATCGATCTTGGCCCTGAGCTTGGCGATGTGGGTGTCGACGGTGCGTGACTCGATGTCGGAGTGGTAACCCCAGACCTCCTTGAGCAACTCGGCCCGCTGCACCAGTCGTCCCCGGCGAGCAGCCAGGGCGTGCAGCAGGTCGAATTCCAGCGGACTCAGCTCGATCTCCGTTCCCGCCACCGCGGCGATGCGGCGGTCACCGTCGATCTCCAGGTCGGCGAACCGGTGAACCTCGTTCGCCGGCCGCGGCCGGCTCCGCCGGAGCAGCGCCTCCACCCGCGCCAGGAACTCGAGTACTCCGACCGGCTTCACCACGTAGTCGTCCGCGCCCAGCCGGAATCCCTGCACCTTGTCCGCTTCCGCCCCCTTCGCGGTCATGATCAGCACCGGCTGATCGGCCCGCTCCCGCCGGAGCCGGCGGAGCACCTCGTAGCCGCTCATCTCCGGGAGCATCAGGTCGAGCACGATCAAGTCGGGCAGGCTCTCCCGAGTGAGGCTGAGGGCCTCGGGTCCGGTTTCGGCGTGGAGCACCTCATAGCCCTCCGCCTCCAGCGAGGCCCGGAGCCCGAAGGCCAGGCCGGGATTGTCTTCGACCACGAGCACCCGCGTCACGGTGTCCCTCCCTCCGTCGAGGACAGCTCGATCACGAATCGGGCGCCGCCCCGATCGGTATCCTCGATCCAGGTCCGCCCCTGCATGTCAGCGGCGAGGGAGCGAACCACCGCCAGCCCGATGCCGCTGCCGGCGACACCCGAGCGGGCCTCCCGCTGCAGGCGGTAGTATCCCTCCCACACCCGGTCGCGGTCCGCTGCGGGGATTCCCGGCCCCTGGTCCTCGACTACGATGCGGACATGCCCGTTGTGACACTCCGCTCCCACCCGGACGGTCTGACCGCGGGGCCCGTACTTGACGGCATTGTCCAGCAGGTTGAGCAGGATCTGACGGAGGGCGCTCGGGTCACCCTGGACCTGGGCGCCCGGGGGCACGTCGGCCTTCAGGGTCGCGCCCCGCGCGGCGGCCAGCGGTCCGAAGGCCTCGATCGTCTCGGAAACCAGCGGGCCGAGCGGCAGGGACTCCCGGGCCAGGCCCCGCCGCGCCCCGCGGGCGCCGGCGAACTGCAGCACGTTCTCTACCAGCCGGATGAGGCGGCGGGTCTCTTGCTCCATGAGGCGGAGCGACCGGTCGCGATCGGCCGCGGAGCGCAGCCGCCCGAGCCGAAGCAGCTCGGTGAAGATGAGGATCTGCGAGAGCGGTGTTCGCAGCTCGTGAGAGACGTTGGAGATGAACTCCGAGCGGATCGCGATGAGCTCGTACTCCCGGCGCAGCTGGAACAGGGCGGTGACCACGAGCAGGGTGCTCAGCGCCAGGAGTCCGACCGCCAGCGGAGTGGGAGATCGCGGAATGCCCCCGATCACCAGCCGCTGGGCAACACCCGGACGGAGCTGGAGATTCACGGTCAGGTCGCCGAACTCAGTGCCCAGCCTGGCGGTCCCCCGGTAGGGCGAGGTGTAGCTCCGCGGCGAGGCATAGAGCGGCGGGCCCGAGGCCGCCCCCACCTCTACCGCGAAGAGCGAGTCGGGCGGCAGGTCGCCCGTGAGGGCCGGCGGCAGCGCGCGCTCGGTGAGCATCACCTGCCGGAAGGTGGAGCTGTCGCCCGCAAGACAGGCCGAGAACCCGCGCAGGCCATAGCCTCCGCCGCGGGGCGAATAGGAGGTGATGAACCAGCCGTCCGCCCCGGCGGCCGGGAGTCGCAGGAAACGAAACCGCCAGCCGACCTCCTTGAGCAGGGGCATCGCGAAGCGGAGCGTGTCTCTCAGGGTCTCCACCTCCGCCTGAGAGGTCTCCCGCCCGCTCAGGTGGAGCCGTGACGTGGGAGGATACTGTTCGAAGAAGGTGTTGCCTCCCTCGCAACGGATCCCCGGTGGCGCCTTCTCCGGCAGTCCGGCGGCCGGCCACTTGGCGAATCCAGCGACGACATCTCCACCCAGCTGGCGGTAGCTCCGGGAGGCCAGAATGAAGGCGGCGAAACCGGCATAGTCCTCGAGCGCGCGTTCGGCGGTCTCGCGGTGGCGCCGGGAGGTCTCGACCGACTGAAAGGCGAGTCCCGCCCCCAGGCTCAGGCTCAGTACCAGCAACGCGGCCAGGGCGAAGAGTCGCCGGCGCGGGTGTCCTTCGCTGGTGCCAGCGGGTGCGGGTGTCATGGGTGGCTGGTCCTTGCCGCAAGCTAGCTCGCGGGCCTCCGGCCGGCAGCCCGGAAGGGAAGGGTTCACAGGTTGGTAACATTGGAAGGACTGAAGTTCCGAGTTCGAAGTTCCAAGTGCCAAGTGTAGGACGTCACCTTGTCATCCCTCGCCCGCGTTGCGGGCTCGGGATGACAACGCCGTTCAGGCCACTACACCTGGAACTTGGAACCTGGAACTGGATTCACTGCAGCTTGCCCATCGCCGATGCCGGCCGCAGACTCTCCAGGAACACGGCGAGCATCTCGAGATTCGATCGCAGCATCGGGGCGCTCTTGGCGCTCTTGGCCAGGCCGATCGAGCCCTCGATCGCCGCCACCAGGAAGGCGGCCACGCGCCGCGCATCCAGGTCCCGCCGAACGCTCCCGTTCGCCTGCCCCCGCTCGAGCGCGCGGGCAAAGGCCTCCGTCCAGGTATCGAAGGTGCCGTTGATCCGCCCGCGGAACTGCTCGTCCAGCGGTGACATCTCCTGCGCCAGGTTGTTGAGCGGACAGCCGAGCTCGACCTCCTGGGGGGTGAGCCGTTCTGCCCGCTCCCGAAAGATCCCCTGGAGGGTGGTCAGCGGATCCGCCTCCGACTGCTGCAGCCGGCCGAGCCAGCGCTGCAGCAGGAGCCCCGTCACCACCTCGTCCAGCATGGCATGGCCCAGCGCCGCCTTGTCGGCGAAATGATGGTAGAGGGCGCCCTTGGTCACGCCCGCCCGAGCCAGGATGGCGTCGAGGCTCGCCGCCTGGAATCCGTGCCGGTGGATCTCTTCGAAGGCCGCGCGCAGCAGCCGCTCCCGGGTCGCATCGGGCGCACGTGTGCGCCGCCTGGCCACCTGCGGTGCCATGGGATCCCCGGGCCGCCGGAGGCGGCCGGATGAGGTGAATGCGTACTGATCGGTATGTAGCAATCAGCTACGGGTCTGTCAACTGGTATCTTGACGGATGCCGGGACACGCACCATACATACCGACCGGTTTGTAGTGGCTGGGTTGGAAGTCCAAGCCGAGTGCCACCACGAAGAGGCGAGGTCATGCAGCAGCGCAGCAGCCAGAAGCAGGAGATCTCCTCTCCGAGGCCCGCGGCCGAGGGGACTGCGATCCTGGAGTTCTATCGCCGCCCCGGTGGGCTGACCTCTCCGGGGCGATTCACGGCGCTGTTCGACGAGCTGCCGGGGGATGTCGCGGCGCTCGTCCGGACGGTGCAGGGGCTGGTGCTCCACCAGTACATGGCCAAGGCCTATGGCGTCACCCTTTCGGCGGAGCGCGCCGGCGAGTGCCACATCCGTTCGGTGGAGCGGATGCTGGAATGCCTGCTGGCCCACGATGGCCGACCGCTCGCGACGTCGCGTCCCGCCGAGCGGCGTCTGGCCGGGGTCTGCAGTCACTTCACCTCCCTGGTCACGGCGATGTTGCGTGCCAGGGGAGTTCCCGCGCGGGCCCGCTCCGGCTTCGGCGACTATTTCAATCCTGGCTACCACGAAGAGCACATCCTCTGCGAGTACTGGCACGCGGCCGAAGCCCGCTGGGTGCGGGTGGATACCCAGCTCGATGAGGTGTGGCACCGCCAGCTTCACGTCGACTTCGACCCGCTCGATGTGCCCCCGGACCGGTTCCTGGGCGCCGGCGAAGCCTGGGCGCGGTGCCGGGCGGGCGTGGCAGATCCTGCTCAGTTCGGCATCTTCGTGGGCGATCTTCGGGGACTCTGGTTCGTCGCGGGTGAGCTGGTGCGGGATCTCGCCGCGCTCAACCGGATGGAGCTGCTTCCGTGGGATGTGTGGGGCGCCATGCCGCGGCCCGGCCAGCCTCTCGCCGATGACCAGCTGGCCTTCTTCGACCAGCTGGCGTCGCTCTCCCGTGCACCCGACCCGGCGTTTGCCAGGCTCCGGGGCCGCTATGAGGCCGACAACCGCCTCCGGGTGCCGGCGACCGTCTTCAATGCAGTGCGGAACCGGCCCGAATCCATCTGATAGCCCGCGTTTCGGGCACCGGTGGGGGTGGGGGGGGACCGCAGGCCCGGGCGTGTCGATTTGGGGGAGACTCGTTCGACGCATGAGTGGGAGCAGGATGGGTCCGAAATCCACGGGGGCCGGTGGCCCCTGGTGCCGGGGCGGCAAACCTCAAGGAGCAACGACGATGCGATTCATGATGCTGATGATCCCCAAGGGCTACGAGAAGGCGACCCCGGGTACCATGCCGGACGCCAAGGCCGTCGCCGCGATGATGAAGTACAACGAATCCCTGCAGAAGGCTGGCGTGCTGCTCGCACTCGATGGTCTGCACCCGCCCTCAATGGGGGCCCGGGTGTCCTTTCCCGGCGGGAAGCCCCATGTCACCGATGGGCCGTTCAGCGAGGCGAAGGAAGTGCTGGGCGGGTACTGGATGATCCAGGTGAAGTCGAAGGAGGAGGCCATCGCGTGGGCTTCGCGCTGTCCCGGCTCGGAAAACGAGGTGATCGAAGTCCGCCAGGTGCAGGAATTCTCGGACTTCCCCGCCGACGTGCAGGACGCCGCGGCTGGGTTCCCCGAAATCCAGGCCAGGTCCGGATCCGGCCAGCCCCGGACCAAGTAGGCCGCGGTCGTAGCGGATGGACATTCGCCAACCCTGGAGGAGGACCTCATGCGCTCGGCTACTCACCCGGCGGCCAGCTCGAACGGCAGGCTCTGGGCCGCACGGATTGCCAGCGCACTGGCCGTGCTGTTCCTGCTCTTTGACAGCGTCATCAAGCTGGTAAAGATCGCTCCGGTCGTGGAATCGTTCGCCCGGCTGGGCTATCCCGACAACCTGGCGCGGGGTATCGGAACCCTCGAACTGGTCTGTATCGCCGTCTACCTGATTCCCCGCACTTCGGTGTTCGGCGCGGTGCTGCTGACCGGCTTCCTCGGCGGCGCCATCGCGACCCATGTCCGGGTCGGCGATCCACTGGTGAGCCATGTCCTGTTTCCGGTCTACGTGGCGACGCTGATCTGGGGAGGGCTGTGGCTGCGCGATGACCGGCTGCGCGCCCTGGTTCCGGTGAGACAGCACACATGACGGTGGTCCGCGGAGTTCCCAGATTTGCCAGCGGCGGTCCGCGAAATCGGCGGACGCTGCGGTCGATTCGACCACCCGTCGATCGACGCCAAGGTGAGCCGGCCCCGTCGGGGCAACCCGGGCCAGCCGGCGCATGACCCGAACTTGAAGGAGAAGTGACAATGCGAGTCATGGTGATCATCAAGGCCGACAAGGAGTCTGAGGCGGGAATACTCCCGGACCAGCAGCTCCTGACGGATATGGGGCGGTTCAACGAAGCACTGGTGGAGGCAGGCGTGATGCTCGCGGGCGAGGGACTGCGGCCGAGCTCGAAGGGCAAGCGGGTCAGGTTCGCCGGGGCGAAGGTGTCCGTGATCGATGGATCCTTCACCGAGACCAAGGAGCTGATCGCCGGCTTCTGGCTGTGGCAGGTCAAGTCGATGGATGAGGCGATCGAATGGGTCAAGCGCAGCCCCATCAGGGATGCCGAGGTCGAGGTCCGCCAGCTGTTCGAGGCTGAGGACTTCGGTCCTGCCCTCACGCCCGAGCTCAGGGAGCAGGAGCAGCGGCTGCGCCGCGAGGTGGCATCAGGACCGGGCCCGGTGGGATCAGCTGCTCATTCGCCGCGGGCTGGCGGCCCTGGAGCGGGCCGAGTCGCTCGGCGGTGCACGGGGGCCCTATGCGCTGCAGGCCGCCATCGCCGCCTGCCATGCGCGGGCCCGCACACCGGGGGAAACGGACTGGGCCCGCATCGCTGCGCTGTACGATGCGCTGGCGCAGCTCGCGCCATCGCCGGTGGTGGAACTCAACCGCGCGGTGGCCGTGGCCAGGGCCTTCGGGCCGGCGGCGGGGCTCGAGCTGGTCGATGCGCTGACGTCGGAGCCGTCGCTCAAGGGCTACCACCTGCTGCCGAGCGTGCGCGGCGACCTGCTCGCGAAGCTGGGCCGGATCGACGAGGCGTGCGCGGAGTTCGAGCAGGCGGCCGGGCTCACCCGGAACGGGCGCGAGCGGGCCCTGCTGCTGGAGCGGGCGGCCGCCGCGCGGCTCTTGACGAAATCGGTGAGATACGATAGTTAAGTACATGCTTAACCAAGCCGCGACCCTCGATCGGGTGTTCCAGGCGCTGTCCGATCCGACCCGGCGCTCCATGGTGGACCGATTGAGCCGCGGACCCGCGTCGGTCAGCGAGCTGGCCAGACCGCTCGAGATGTCACTCCCGGCGGTGGTCCAGCACCTCCAGGTGCTGGAGGCGAGCGGGCTGGTGCAGTCCGAGAAGGTCGGGCGGGTGCGCACCTGTCGGATCGAACCGGCCGCGCTCCGGACCGCCGAGGGGTGGATGCTCAGGCGGCGGGCGGACTGGGAGCAGCGGCTCGATCGGCTGGGCGCGTACCTCGCCGAACAGGGCGAACCGGAGACCAGACGGAGGAAGTCATGAGCCAGCGAAACACCCGGCACGACACGTTCGTCATCGAACGGACCTATCCCGCCTCACCGGCGCGGGTCTTCAACGCCTGGGCGGACCCGGAGGCCAAGGCCCGGTGGTTTGCCTGGGCGACACCCCGTATCTCGGTGTCGCCGGCGACGGTGGACCTGCTTCCCGCAGGCAGCGGCACCCGGCTGATCTTCACCGAGCAGGCGGTCTTTCTGGACGGCGCGGACGCCGTGTCGGAGCGGGAGCGTGGCACCCGTGACCTGCTGGAGCGCCTGGGCGCGGCGCTCACGCGCGAGCCCGCCAACACCTGACCGGCACCGGCGACCTCCCATGCTCATTCGCGACTTCCGCTACGCCATTCGCAGCCTCTCCCGTGCCCCGGGCTTCACGCTGGCCGTTGTGCTGACGCTGGGCCTCGGCATCGGCGCCAATACCGCGATCTTCAGCGTGGTCCGCGGCGTGCTGCTTCGGCCGCTGCCCCACCGGGATGGCGACCGGCTGGTCTACCTGCGCCAGGCGATCAACGGGCCCGGCGGGGAGAACATTCTCTTTTCGGTTCCCGAGATTCTCGACTTCAGGAACGGCGCCAGGAGCCTCGGCGGTATCGCCGAGTACTCCCAGATGACCTATACGCTCCAGGGAGAGAGCGACGCGATCCGGATCGGCGTCGGGCTGGTCACCGGGAACTATTTCCAGGTCATGGGACTCTCACCGGTGCTCGGCCGACTGCTGACCAACGGCGACGACGGCACCAGCGTGCCGCCGGTCATGGTGCTCACCCATGAGTTCTGGCAGAAGCGGTTCGGCGGAGACAGCAGCATCATCGGGAAGTCGGTGCGGGTGGACGGCAAAGCGGTGACGGTGGTGGGGGTGGTGCAGCCGGCCCCGTACTTCCCGAACCGGATGGACGCGCTGCTCAACATGGTGATCAGCGAGCACCACACCAGCGCGCTCATGGTGCAGGGACGCACGCACCGGATGACCGAGATGATCGCCCGGCTCGCCCCCGGTGCGACCGTGGAGCAGGCCAGGTCCGAGATCGCCACCATCCGGGCCCGGGTCCAGGCGGACCATCCGGACGCCTACGATCCAGGCTCCAATTTCCGAGTCACCCTCACGCCGTTCAAGGAAGTCCTGGGGGAACGGGCCCGGCTCACGCTCTGGCTGCTGATGGGCGCGGCCGCCTTCGTGATGGTCATCTCCTGTGCCAACGTGGCCAACCTGACGCTCATGCGGGGTGTGCGCCGGGAGCATGAGCTGGTGGTGCGTGCCGCCCTGGGCGCGGGTGCGGCGCGTCTCCGGCGACTGCTCCTGGCGGAGAACCTGCTCCTCGCGCTCCTGGGCGCGGTGCTGGGCGTGGCCCTGGCCAAGGGCGGGGTCCGGCTGCTGATCTCCCTGGCGGAGCGGTACTCTCCCCGTGCCAACGAGATCCGCCTGGACGGCATGGTGCTCGGCTTTACCCTGCTCCTGACCTTCGCGGTGGCCCTGCTGCTGTCGTTCGCTCCCCGGCTGGCCAGGGAAGGGACCCTGGGCACCTGGCTGGCCTCCGGGGTAAACCGCGCCAGCGGAGGGTTACGGCGGCAGCGGCTGCAGCGCGGTCTGGTCGTGGCCCAGGTGGCCGTCTCGGTGATCCTGCTGACCGGTGCGGGCCTCCTGACCCGTACCATGCTGCAGCTCTCCGAAGTGGACAGCGGCCTCAAGTCCGACGACGTGCTCACCATGGAGGTACCGCTCACCAGCGCCGGCCGGAGCGACGCGGACCTGAAAGGGCTCTACGACCGCATGCGGCTCGAGATCGGGGCCATCCCGGGGGTGAGCGAAGTGGGACTCGGCTCGGTGATGCCGCTCCGTACCTCGGATGGATTCCAGCTGGACGTCAAGGCGGAAGGAAGGCCTCTGGCGGCGGGCGAGCCGATGCCCCGCGCTGAGTACCGCACCGCCAGCCCGGAATACTTCCGCGCCGCCGGCATTCCGCTGCTCAAGGGTCGGGAGTTCGAGAGTACCGATCGGGAGGGCGCCGGGCTGGTGGTGATTCTCAACCGGACCCTGGCCGACAAACTGTTCCCCGGCAAGGATCCCATCGGCCAGCGGGTGGCCTGGACCGGCGACGTGCTGCGGTTCATTCCGGTGAGCGGCGGTTGGCGCACAGTGGTCGGCGTGGTCGGCGACACCAAGGACGGCGGGCTCGACGCCGAGCCGCGGCCGGTACTCTTCCAGCCCTTTGCGCAGGAGCAGGCGTTCACGGGCGGGCTGGTGATCCGGGCGGGGAGCGCGGCGCCGGCCCTGGCCGGGGCCGCGACCCGGCTGGTCCGGAGCATCACGCCGCAGGATCCGATCGAAAACGTGCTGACGGTGGCGCAGATCAGGGACCAGAGCGTCGCGCCGCGCCGGCTGAACGCGGCCCTGGTGTCTTCGTTCGGGATCCTGGCGATGATCATCGCCGCGGTGGGCATTGCCGGGGTCCTGGCGTTCTCGGTGAACGCCCGGACCAACGAGATCGGCATCCGGATGAGTCTCGGGGCGGACAGTGGCATGGTGCAACGGATGGTGCTGGCGGAAGGGGGTATCCTGCTCGGGGTGGGGCTCCTGCTCGGGATCGGGGGCGCGCTGTTTGCCACCCGGCTCATTCGTGGCCTCCTGTTCGGCGTGGCGCCGGACGATCCGGTGACCCTGGCAGGTGTGGCCCTGCTGATGACGGTGATCGGGCTCGGTGCCTGCTGGCTTCCCGCCCGCCGCGCCGCCAGCATCGATCCCGTCGTGGCGATCCGGCGGCAGTAGTGCGTCTCCTACCGGCCAGAGCGAACCAGCCGAGGCGCACACCCCGCCGCGAGATCCGATGACCGACGTCGCCACACCGGACGCGCCCGCTCCCGCCTACAAGCCGCGCTACGACCGTTCCATCGTCGAGGGACCGCTCGGTCCCGCAGTATGGCGGATCGCGTGGCCCACGATGCTCACCAACATGGTGGGCGGCCTGCAGGGCATGGTCGATCACGCCCTGGTGGGCAACCTCGTGGGCTTCACGGGCAACGCCGCGATCGGCGTGAGCCTCCAGATCTTCATCATCGTGATCATTTTCATCAACTCGCTGTTCACCGGGATGAGCGTGCTGGTCGCCCGGTTCGCCGGCGCGGGCGACTCCGAGAAGGTGGACCGCACGGTCTACCAGGCCTTCCTCACGGCCGCGGGTCTCTCGCTGTTCGTGCTGGGACCGCTGGGGTACCTGCTCTCGCCGTCCCTGCTCGACCTGGTGAACGCCACGGCGGAGGTGAAGCACGAGGCGCTGCCGTTCCTGCGCATCATGTTCCTGACGAGCGGCGGGATGCTGGTCTTCTACATGTTGAGCGGCGCGCTCCGTTCCGCCGGCGATGCCCGCACCCCGATGGTGCTCGGCATCGCTCTGACGGTGCTCAACCTGGTTCTCAACATCGTGTTCATTGAAGGGTGGGGACCCATCCCGTCCTTCGGCACCGCGGGCGCGGCGATCGGAACGGCCATCGCCTCCGCGGTGGTGGCGGGGTACTCCCTCTGGAAGGTGTGGCGCGGCGGCTGGGTAGTGTCGTTCCCCCGGGGGCGCGGCTACGGGCCGGACTGGACGGTGATCCGGTCGCTTTTCCGGTTCGGTCTCCCGAGCGGCATCCAGGGGATCGCGATGAACATCGGCGGAGTGTTCATGCTCGCGTTCATCGGATCTCTGGCGCAGAGCGCCGCGGCCCAGGCGGCGTTCGCCGTATCGTACACCCAGCTGTTCTCGTTGATCACCTGGACTTCGATCGGGCTCATGGGGGCGGCGGCGGCCGTGGCGGGTCAAAACCTCGGTGGGGGCCACCCCGACCGGGCGGAGCGGGCGGTGCACCTGGCCGCCCGGTTCGGCCTGGGCGGCGCGGCGCTCGTCGGCGGCGTCTTCCTGTTCCTGCCGCGACAGCTGCTCGCGATCTTCGGCATGCACGACCCCACGGTCGTGGAGCTCGGCGCCCAGCTGCTGCGCGTCCTCAGCCTGTCCGGGATGCTGGTCGCGGTGGCGCTGGCCTACACCGGCGGGCTGCAGGGCACGGGAGACACCCGGAGCCCGCTGTTCATCTCGATCATTTCCCAGATCATCGTGCCGCTCGGCACCTGCTTTCTCATCCAGCGGATCGGCACCCTGCACGCCATCGACATCTGGCTGGCGATTCTCGCCGGCCACGCGACGCGCTGCGCGCTGAGCGTGCTGCGCTTCAATCAGGGGAGGTGGCGCGGGATCGCGGTGGATATCGAGCCGAGGGCCGGTTGAGCAGGGACCACGGCGCCCCGAGGACCTCACGCTGCTGAACCTCGCGGTTCCCGCGTTGAGCAAGGATCTGGCGCCCTCCGCCGCGCAGCCGCCATCGGTGTGGCCTCGGTGAGGGACCAGGCAACACTCGATCCCACCTCGCACCAGCCGGCGGGGCCCTCGCGGATCTAGCTCAACCGCCGGTTTCAGGGACGATCGTCCAGGGACCGGGTTCACAGCTTCGTCACATTTCTACACCGACCTGCCACCTGATCCGGACCCATTGGTGGCGACTCGGGCCCTACCGTAGGCGGCATGAGCCGCCTCCTCCTCGGCAGCGTCCTGGTCCTGCTCGCGCCGCCGCTTGTGGCGCAGGGCCAGGGGGAAACCGACCTCCCACGGCTTGCCGCTCCGATTCGCCTCGACGGCTCCGTCACGGAGGCCGAGTGGGGCGGTGTCGCGCCCCTGCCGCTCTCGGAGTATTCCCCCACCTTCGGCGGGACCGTCTCGGAGCGGACTGAAATCCGGGTCGCTTACGATGACGGGTTCCTGTACGTCTCCGGCCGCTGCTACGACTCCCGGCCCCGGGAACTGCGGATCAACTCCCTCTACCGGGACCGCCTGAACGGCGACGACCAGCTCGCCGTGTTGATCGACGGGTTCAACGACAACGAGACCGGCCTCTGGTTCGCGACCAACCCGGCCGGGGTGCGGCTCGACCGGACCATCAGCGCGGACGGCGGGAGCACCAACGACAGCTGGAATACGGTCTGGGAGGCCGCCACCACCGTCACCGACCAGGGGTGGTTCGCCGAGCTCAGGATCCCGCTATCCAGTCTCGGCTTCCAGGGGCGGGATGGCCGGGTGGTGCTGGGGCTGACCGTTACCCGGTTCATCGCCCGCACCAACGAGCGGATCACCTATCCAGCCATCGACCCCCGATTCGAGTTCCAACGGCCGTCGGTGATGCAGGACGTGGTGCTGACGGGGGTGACGCCCCGCCGCCCGGTGTACCTCACTCCGTACCTGCTGGGCGGGGTGGACCGGACCACATCGGTCCCGCCCGGGGGCCTGGCCTACGACCACAGCGACAACTTCGTGAGGGAGGTCGGCGCGGATCTGCGCTACGACCCGAGGGACAATGTGCACCTGGATCTTTCGCTCAACACCGATTTCGCCCAGGTGGAAGCGGACGACGAGCAGGTGAACCTCACCCGCTTCCCGCTGTTCTTCCCCGAGAAGCGGCAGTTCTTCCAGGAGCGTGCCGGGGTCTTCGATTTCGATTTCGGATCAGGCGGCAAGCTGTTCCACAGCCGGCAGATCGGGCTGGCACCGGACCGGACTCCAATCCGGATGCTCGGTGGTGCGCGGGTGGTGGTCCGGGCCGGGGCGTGGGACCTCGCCGCGCTGGATGTCCAGACCGACCGCCGGGGCGACATCTCCTCCGAGAACCTGGGTGTCGCCCGGGTGCGGCGCCGGGTATTCAACCCCTTCTCCTACGCCGGAGGGATGCTCACCAGCCGGGTGGACGCCGACGGGCACTACAACCTGGCGACCGGTCTCGATGCCTCGCTCAGGATGTTCGGCGACGACTACCTCACCGCGCGGGGGGCGGCGACCTTCGATCACGCCCAGGCCCAGCCCTCGCTGACCGACCGCGGCCAGCTGTATCTCCAGTGGGAGCGCCGCACCAGCCGCGGCCTTACCTACTTCGCCCAGTTCCACCGGGTCGGGAAGGAATACCAGCCCGACCTCGGATTCCTCCCCCGCAGTGACTTTACCCGCGGGGCCCTCTACGGCGAGTACGACTTCTGGCCGGCGCACTCCGCGCTCCGGAGTCACGGACCGGGGGCGATCGCCTACGCCTTCTTCCGCAATCGGGACGGCGCGGTCGAGAGCTCCAACATCTCGTACTGGTGGTTCTATCAGCTCCGCTCCGGCACCAGCGGCTGGATCGAGATGGTGCACAACTACGAGAACGTGTCTACCGCCTTCGAGCTCGGCGACGGCGTCATGGTGGAACCCGGCCGGTACCGCTTCCCGGAACTGTGGCTCAACATGTCGCCGCCGGCGGGAAGACTGCTCCGGAGCGGGATCGACAGCCGGGTAGGGCGGTTCTACGACGGCTGGCGCATCAAGGTCAGGCTGGACCCGACCTGGAATCTGTCGCGGCACCTGGAGCTGGGGGGAACCTACGAGCTCAACCGCATCCGCTTCCCCGACCGCCACACCGGTCTGGATGTGCACGTCGCCGGCCTGCGGGTGGGCGCTGCGGCCAGTTCCCGGCTTTCTACCACGGGGCTGGTG
Organism: Gemmatimonadota bacterium; assembly: GCA_041499215.1. Classification (GTDB taxonomy): domain Bacteria; phylum Gemmatimonadota; class Gemmatimonadetes; order Gemmatimonadales; family GWC2-71-9; genus JADJOM01. The sequence continues at coordinate 15,295 of JBGQJV010000025.1, forward strand.
CAGCTCAACTCGGTGGACCGGCGTCTCGGGGTGAACCTGCGGCTCCGCTACAACTTCCGCGAAGGCAGCGATCTCTGGCTGGTGTACGACGAGGGCTTCAATACCGATCGCGATGCCGGGCCGGATGCCCCGCGGCTGCCCGTATCGGACGGCCGGGTGGTGCGGCTCAAGCTGACGCACACGCTGGTTCGATGAGGGCCGCCGTCTGGACGAGGCATGTCATCCCGAGGGGCGGAGCCCAGAGGGATCCCTTTGGGTGCGCACCTTGAGGGATCCTTCGCTCCGCTCGGGATGACAGGGCGTGCAAAGTCTCTGGCTCAACCACCACACACGAGGAGGAGTGAACCCCATGCGATCGACCATGATCCTGTTGCTGGGAGCCTTGGCGGTTACCCCCGCGGTTCTCGGCGCCCAGGCCGGCGGCGAGACGCCGCGCGAGTCGCAACTCCGGATGCTGGCGTATCAGCGAAAGATGCTTCTGGCGATGGCAGACTCGATGCCCGAGCGGCTCTACCGTGACAAGGCAACACCGACCCAACGCGACTTTGCAGAGCAGATACATCACGCAGCCAACACCGCGGCCTATATCGCATCCGCCACTCTGAAAGGGCCGCCGCTCGACCTGCCTGATACCGCGGTGGCGCTCAACAGCCGGGCCGGCATGCGCCGGTTCATCAACGGCGCATTCGACTACGCGGAGGGGGTGTTCAAATCGGAAAACGCCGCGGCGCGGGCGGCGACGACGGACCTCTTCGGCCAGAAGATGCCGACCTGGCAGGTGTGGGACGAGATCTATACCCACACGGTCTACATGGGCGGCCAGGTAGTGGGCAACTTCCGCAAGTACGGGATGGCACCGCCGGCGTTCGCTTTCTTCTAGAAAGGCCGCCGACAGCCCATCCCGGCGGAAGGCCGGTGAGGGGTCTTCATTCAGCCTCGGTGACTGACCCGGCGGCGTTGGCATGGGTCGAGCGGGCAGACCTCACGGTGCTTCCATCACGAGGCTGCCGGTCAGGTTACGGAGCAGCAGCCGGGCCTGGGCCGCCTGCCACTCGAGGTCGAGTTCCGCTTCCCGGGCATCGAGGTACGCCTTGCGCGCCGCCAGCCAGGCCAGGACGTATGCTCCGCGCTGGGGCGCGGCCTGCTCGGCGAGGGTGAGCGCCCGGGCGGCGCGTGTCAGCGCGCCGCCTCGAAGCAATCCCAACTCGGTATCGGTGCGGGTCAGGGTCAGCAGCGCCTCGGTCACCAGGGCCCAGAGTTCGCGGTGCTGCACTTCGATCCGCGCGAGAGCGGTATCGCGCTCGGCATGCGCGGCGCGGATGGCGTCGTTCTGCCGATTCCATACGGGAACGATCAATCCCAGCGCCACGCCGAGGCGCGTCTTGTCGCCTACCGTAACCGCCGGTCCAAGCTCAAGCGTGGGCCAGCGGCGAGCCCGCGCGAGCCGGGATTCCTGACGGGCACGTTCCGCTTCGTGCTCCAGGCGGGCGGATTTCGGGTCGGTTGCCAGGGCGCTGGCCAGCGCCGCCTCCGGGGCGGTGAGCGGCGCAATCTCCGCGAGCTCGCCCGTAAAGATGATCGGGGTCCCAGGCTGGCGGCCAAGCACCGCGGCCAGGCGCGCCTGGCTGATGGTGTGCTGCAACTGTGCCCGCGCATGCGCCCGGCGAGCCTCGTCGAGACTGATCAGTGTCTGCAGGCCCGCGAGGTCGGCGGAGTGATCCGATCCCTCGCCGTGGGCCACCTCGTTCACGGTGTGTTGCGCGAGGCTCTCGGCCTCCACCGCAAGCGTGAGGGCCCGGGTACTGCGGAGACCGTCGGCAAAACGCTGCGCCGCGTCCAGCATCACCGTGCGCCGGTCCGCCTCCGCGTCCGCTGTTGCCACGGCCACCTCCTGGACACCGACCCCTCTGAGGGCCGACGCCTCCCACGGCCACCGAAGCGGCTGCAACAGCTCGAGCCGCCCCTCGGTCAGCGCGGCGGTCGTGACATTGATTCTCGGGCTGGGGATGCTGCTTCGATCCGCGGCCCGGGCACGGGCGGCGAGCACCCTGGCCGATCCCGCTTTCCAGATCGGGTGCTCCTCGCGCACATGGGTCAGCACGTCGGCCAGGGAGAGATGCAACGTGTCGGCGGGGCTGCCCTGGGCGAGGCCCGCAGTCGGCCGGCCCGCCAGGAGGGCCAGGACGGCCATGACCGCGGTGGGTAACGGGGCGCCACCACGACTCGGCCGGCTCGTGCCACCCGTGGTGATCGAGGGATCGCATTCCATGGGAAGCCTACCGGGTACGGGCCTTCTGCCGCTCGCGTAGGGCGTGGAGCGCTGGATTTGGGGTGCCGCTGCTCCCTCGACATTCCGGAGTGGTCGTTTCGCGACTGATCGCAGCAGCATCGGAAGTCGGACTGACTTCGCCCTGCCGCAGCCTAACCGGGTCGCCGACGAAGAACCAGCTGACCTTTGCCTGGTTTGAGTCCGGGCACTCAAGGCTCGGCGGGGGTACCGGTGCCCTCGATCCGGGTGGCGATCGGCACGCCGTTCTTGAGCAGGCGGGTGACCGGAGTCCGTTCGGCGATCTCCGCGAGACGGGAGAGCTGGTCCGGCTCCAGCGGGCCTTCCAGGACAACCCGGCGGTCGACCCGGAGATTGTCTCCGTCGCCGTCGGCCTCCACCCGCACGTGGACATTGCCGAGCTTCCATCCCTTCCGCGCGGCGTACATCTGCAGGGTGATGGCCGTGCATCCCGCGAGCCCGGCGAGCACCATCGCCGTCGGGTTGGGCCCGGCGTCCTGTCCGCCACGCGCGGCCGGCTCATCCACTACCAGGGTGTGGGTGCCGCTGCGAATGAGATGCTGGTATCCGTGGGTGCTTTCCAGCGTAACGACGGAGGCGGTGGTGCGCGAGGCCGGTGCGGGCATACTGAACTCCATGGGAACAGTCAGTGGGCCCGCCAGCCCGAGGCTGGCAGGAACGGGGTCCTTGACCGTAGATCCATGGTCCTGCTTACGCTAGGACCCCGTTGCTTGCGGCCGGGTCGGGGTCGGGGTCGGGCGCCGGAACGCCGAGCCGGTCCCGGCTCGGTTACCCGCCGCTCACCGTCCGGCGGGCACCAATGCGTCCAGCCACGCTTCGAACTCCAGGGCAAAGGCGTCCACCTCGGCCCAGTTGGTGAAGTCCCAATCGCGGGAGGTGTCGGTCGGCCGGCCGGTCCTCTTGCTGATCAGCTTCATCATCCACCGGGTTAGGAGCCCGTAGCGGGTGTAAGGCAGCCCGCCCGGGAAGGACCGGATGAGCCGCGGGGTCCACCCGGTCTGCTCCAGGAACCGGTCGACGTACTTCCGGGCCTCCTCCCGACCCGGTTCCCACTCCCCGATCAGCGCGCCACATACTGAGACGAACGCCGAAGGCCGGTTGTTGAGCGTGGCCAGGTTCCGCCGCACGAAGTCGAGCAGGTACGACTGGTGCTTCCCGAACAGGACCGACCCCGCGACCAGGTAGGAGTGGTACTCACTCACCGACGTCTCGGCTGGAAGCTCGTCGCCGTGCCACAGGGTGACGCGGTGCCCCGTCTTCGTGAGCCGGTCGGCGATCCGCCGCACGATTCTCGCCGTCTGACCGTAGGCGGTCCCGTAGACGATCATCACGTTCGACATGTTACCGCCTCCGGCGTTTGGACCCGCGGGCACGGGCGAACCCGGTACTCGGGCGCGCCCGGGTCCAGTCTTATGGCTTTCCTACTGTCTGCTCTTCCACCGAAGGCACCGGCGCGGGCTCCGGTGTTCCGGCCCGCTCTACCTCGATGGTGAGGTCCGCGGCCAGCGCGGCGATCGCCCCGATGGCGACCATCGCGGGCACGAGCAGCGCTCCCACCACGCCAATGGTGAGGGGGATCTCGATGATCGTGCGGTCCTTCTCGTCCTTAATGATGATCCGGCGGATGTTGCCTTCGTGCACCAGGCGTTTCACCGTCTGTAGCAGTTTCTCGCCCGTGACCTTGTGACGTTCACGGCGGGTCTCTTCGGCCATCGTCTCCTCCTTGTGACAGCCCGGGCCAGGATACACTGGTGGCGGTGAAGGGAACGGGAAGGGTGGCTGAAGGGACCAGGGGCGGGTGCGCTACCAGCCGGCGCGCGCGCTGGAGCCGGTGGGGCTGGCCCGCAGCCGGGTGACGAGGGCCCGGAAGGCCGGCTCCCGGCCGAGGGACCTGAGGTCCGGGTCGTTCTCGATGCGGTCGGCGGAGATCACGGAGCGCGCGGCGCATTCGAGGGCCTCCACCGCCCGATCGTCCTGGCCGAGCCGGGCCAGCGCACGGGCCCGGTTGAAGCATACGTCCGGGTGGTTGGGCCGCATCGCCTGGGCGACGTCGAGGATCGAGAGTGCCCGGGCGGGGTCGCCCCGATCGAGGTAGTCCTGCGGCTCGTAGAAGGAGGTGTAGACCCACAGCTGCTCGAGTCCCCGCTCGGCGGCGTTGGCATCGATCGAGTCACCGCTGGCCACCCGCCGCTCGAGCGCGTTGAGTTGCACCTTCTCCAGCGATTTTTCCAGCGGCTCCGGAGCGGACCTGCGATACTGACCCAGGAAGGTCGCGAGCCGCTCGTTGTATCCGGCCTGGGCACGCACCGCCTCGGCGATGTGGCGCTCCGTGCGGCGGACCGCCTCCTTCTTTGCCAGCGAGGCGAGCCGGGCCGCGGCCAACCGCACGTCTCTGAGCCCTTCGTAGTCGCGCACGATGGCCCGATACCGACGCCAGGCGTGATACTCGTCTCCCGCCTGGGCCTGGGTGGCGGCCTGGGTCATCGCGGCCGAGAGGGTGGAGTCGATCCAGCCGGCATCCTGAGGTTTGAGCCCGAAGCGCATCGCCATCAGCTCCATCCACTCGACCGCCTCGGTGAGAGTGGCGGCCGGCGGCCAGGCGTGCGGCCCGTCGAAGTAGGTCACCCGGTGAGGCAGGTTCGCCCGGTCCAGCACGGTGTCGAGCGCCCACATTTCGTCGAAGTTGTAGTCGGTCGTCCCGGCAGCGCCGAAGAACACCAGCGGGGGGAACTCGCCTGGCGCTCTCGGCGTCAGCAGGAAGCTCTCCGGCTTGCTGGCCCCGATGCCGATCAGCCCGGCCACGTGACCGCGCAGGCCGTAGCCGTAGATCCAGCTGGCGCGAGCCGTGCCCGACTGACCCACCAGATACAGCCGGCGTACATCGAGGGAGAAGAGCCGCTGGGCATCCGCCAGCATGGCGTTGATCGCGTCGGCGTTAGGGTCGGTACCTTCGTCGCTCCGGGTGTTGTAGGAGCTCATGACCAGGTACCCGAGCCGTTCGGCCACCTCCTGGATGCGGGTCATGGGAATGAGCGCCCGTCCGCGCGGATCCATGAGCAGCAGAATCGGCCAGCGCTGCCCGGGCCAGTAGCGCGACGGCACGTACACCGCATAGTGCTGGCGGGGATCCGCCTCGCTGGTCACTCGTTCCGCCAGCTGCCCGGGGAGGAAGCGCGCGTCGCTGGTGGCCGCTACCGTCGTCACGGCCGCCTGCGCGAGGACCCGCGAGGGGCCAGGAAGGAAAAGCAGCTGCAGAGAGAGGGTCGTGCCCGCGGCCAACAATGCGCGGTGCAACATCCGAAGCCGGGACGGCAGGACCATGCGTTCTGACTGCCTGACTGGAGTGATCGCCTTTGCGGCCAGGCGGAGCCTGACAGCCGACATGAGCGACCACTACGGACTCCGGTTGGTCAGGGTTCGTGAACGACGCGCGAATTCGGGTCGCGAACAGTCTCAGCGAGAAACACTGAAACACTTGAAACGCGATGTGTGGTGGTATTGGTGCCCTACGAGGGGAACGTCGCACACGCTGAAACAGGGAAGGCGCTCAGCCCCGGCGGGCAAACGCCTTACCCAGGCGGGCTACCTCGACCGTGACGCCTCCCCCATCCTTGGAGGCGTAACAGGCGCCGTCGGCCGCCAGGAGGAGGGAGGCGGGGTCGCTCTCGGGGTCCAGGGCGACCACCCCAATACTGATGCCCAGGTGGAAGGTCTCGTCGCGCCAGGTAAATCGGTGGTCCCGCACGGCCTGCTGGATCTGCCGCGCGAGCCGAATCCCCTCGTCGAGGGAGCAGTTCTCGAGTAGGGCGGCAAACTCGTCGCCACCCAGCCGGGCGACGGTGTCCCGCTGCCGGACCAGCCCGCCAATCACGGCGGCTGCCTTGCGGAGCACTTCGTCGCCGGCCAGGTGACCCCACCGGTCGTTCACAGTCTTGAACCGATCGAGGTCCATGTAGCAGAGCGTGGCCGGGCCACCCCCGCGAGCAGGGTCCAGGGCCCGCCGCAGACGACTCTCGAACTCGCCCCGGTTCACCAGACCGGTGAGGCTGTCGTGGGTGGCTTCGTGGGAGAGGCGCGTGGCCACCCGGCGCTGCTCCACGACGTCGCGGAATACGACCACGACCCCGTTGAACAGTCCCTCTGAATCCGACAGGGGCGCGACGTTGTAGGCGATCGGGACGAGCTTCCCCTCGAGGCGGAGCGACACCTGCTCGTCCGGGGCGGTGGGACCTTGCCGGAGGCAGAGAACTACGGGGCTTTCGACCGGATCCCCCGACAGATCGGATATCAGCGGCAGGACCAGGTCGAGCGGCTGGCCGAGTGCCGCGGCCGTGGTCCAGCCGGTGAGTCGCTCGGCCGCCGGGTTGAGGTAGTCGATTACCCCAGTCGGGTCGGTAGTAATCACGGCGTCCGCGATCGAGGTGAGCGTCACCATCGCCCGTTCCCGCTCTCGGAACAGCCGCTGCTCGGCCGACCTGCGGTCGGAGACATCCCGGATCGCCACCAGCACCAGATTCGGCCGACCGTCGCGGAGGGGACTCAGGCTGATCTCCGCGGGGAACTCGGTGCCGTCGTGGCGGCACCCGATGAATCCCGGGCCCGTGCCCATGGCACAAGTCCGTGGTGCGGCGTTGTACTGATCGCGTTTCTTGCGGTGGCCCTGCCGGAAACGTTCGGGCATGAGGGCTTCCACCTTCAGGCCGCGGAGCTCCTCCCTGGTCCAGCCGAACAGCGCCTCCGCCTGCGGGTTGGCCGCGACGATATTCCCGCTTTCATCGGTCACCAGCATTGCGTCGGGGGCCGCGTTGAAGAGCCAGGTAAAGCCGACTTCATCGAGAGTATGTACCATCTGCGCTCCCTCAAGCCGTGGGCGGGGGGGCCGGCGCCGGCGGAGAGTGTCTACTCCTAACATGATAAGCGGAGAGAGCCGGGCGGATTTCAGGCGCAGGTGAAGCCTCTATGAAATTCTCTTGTTGAGGGTGAGCCATGAACTGTGGGCGATGAGTCATGGGCCACGACGGCAGGCATCCCGAGCGCCGCGAGGGGTTCCTTGGCGCCGGCGGAGGGATCCCTCGCTCGCTTCGCTCACTCGGGATGACAGGCACTCATGCTCATCGCTCACGCCTCATAGCTCATAATCCCTGTGCCCCTCTCCCCCTTGCCCAGAAGCCGGCCGGCGCCCAGTCTACGCGGCATGCGTAACCCCTGGGTGGCCGCCGCGCTCGTGGCGCTGGCGGGCCATGGCCCGCCAGCGCCAGCTCGTGATGCGGGCGAATGTCCCCGCCTTGCCGCGAGCGGCGCCAGCACCGACCTCTACTGCATTCGCCTGCTCCCCGCCCCCGGATTCGATGCCTCCGGCTCGGCCGAACTCAGCTGGGTGGGAGGGCCGTTCACGGTGGGCGTGGCGACGGACGGCACCCACCGCTGGAATCTGCGGTTCTCGGTGCGCGAGCTCCCCGACTCGCTGCTTCGGGGGCGCCGGTCCGGTTTTGTGGCCTGGGCCGTCTCTCCCACCATGGCGCGGCTGGTGCGCCTCGGCACCATCCGGAGCCAGGATGAGGTAGAACTGGGCCCGGTGGCGCTCGACCGCTTCCTGGTGCTGATCAGCGCAGAGCGGGACACCGCAGTCCGCGAGCCTGGGGGCCGGGTGGTGCTGCGGGGCGAGTCGGCCAGCAACCGCCTGCGTCCGGCCGACAACTACCAGTTCTTCCTGGGTGCCGTCGGAGCCCCACGGACGCCCGAGGCCCACTCGCACCAGGGCATGCATGCGGCCGGCGGCTGGAACGATGTTCCCATGTTCCCCGGGCTCGACATGCTCCCATCGGAGATGGCGCTCCGGCCGGAGGCGATGCCCTGGTTGCCGGACCAGAGCGACACCGCCCGGCGTGCCCGTCCCCATGAGGTCGTGCGGCTGCACAACGGCGACACTCTGAACCTGGTGGCCGGGCCGGTGCGTCGCACAATTGCCGGGCGGGAGTACACCATGCTCGGCTTCAATGGGCAGTACCCGGGGCCGCTCATCCGTGCCGAGCAGGGTGCCGAGGTGGTGATCCGGCTGGTCAACCGCCTGGAGGTTCCGACCACCGTGCACTGGCACGGGATCCGCCTCGAGAACCGGTTCGATGGGGTACCGAATCAGACACAGCCCGCCGTGGGGCCCGGGGAAGAGTTTCTCTACCGGCTCAGGTTCCCGGATGCCGGGCTCTTCTGGTATCATCCGCACGTGCGCGAGGATACCCAGCAGGATCTGGGGTTGTACGGCAACATCTTCGTATCCCCGGCCGCTGCCGGGAGGCCAGGGCCGGAGCGCGAGGAGTTCCTGATCCTCGACGACCTGCTGGTGGACGAGACCGGTCTGGTGCCGTATGGCCACGAGACACCGACCCACGCGGCCATGGGCCGGTTCGGCAACGTGATGCTGGTCAATGGGGAGTCCGCCTGGCGGGCCAGCGCGCGCCCGGGCGAGGTGGTTCGCTTCTACCTTACCAACGCCGCCAACACCCGTACCTTCAATCTCTCTTTCGGGGCCGGAATCCCGATCAAGGTCGTGGGCTCGGACGTCGGCCTCTACGCGCGCGAGCAGTGGGTGGAGAGCGTGGTGATCGCGCCGGCCGAGCGCTACGTGGTGGATGTCCGGTTCCCCGCGGCGGGAACGGTGCCGCTACTCAACCGGGTGCAGGCCATCGATCACCTCTACGGCCGGTTCTTCGGGGTCACCGACACGATGGGTGTGATCGACGTGTGGGGCCCGTCGCAGCAGGCGGCGGGTTTCGCTCACCTCGTCGATGGGCCCGAGGCCGCGAGCCTGGATTCGCTGGTCGCCGCGCATGCCGGGCGGCCACCGGAGCGAACGCTCGAACTCCGGGTCGAATTCACCGGGCTGCCATTCGTGAGCCAGCAGCTCATGCGTCTCGACTCCATCTACTTCAACCCGGTGGAATGGGAAGGCACCATGCCCGGGATGAACTGGGCCACGACCGCGACCCAGACCCGGTGGATCCTGCGTGACATGGACACCGGGGCGGAAAATCTGGACATTCACTGGCACTTCCGCCGGGGCAGCCTGGTGCGGATCCGGCTGGTGGGTGCGCGGAATACCCTGCACGGCATGCAGCATCCGATCCACATGCATGGCCAGCGATTCCTGGTGCTGGCCGTGGACGGAAAGCGGAACCCGAATCCGGTGTGGAAGGACACCGTGCTGCTGCCGGCCGGGGGCTCGCTCGACCTGCTGGCCGACATGTCCAACCCGGGAAGCTGGATGCTGCATTGCCACATCGCCGAACACCTGCAGTCCCAAATGATGCTGCACTTCGACGTGGAGGAGCCATGAAGCTGGCCCGTGGAACGATCGCGCTGGCGATGCTCGTGATGGGAGGGCCCCTGGCGGCGCAGCGTCCCGCGCTGTCCGACGATGTGAAGCGGCGCTATGTCGCGCTCGACAGCGGCACCATCGCCATCACCGGCGTCACCCTGATCGACGGGCGGGGCGGCGCGGCCCGGCAGGGTCAGACGGTGGTGATACGTGATGGCCGGATCGCCGATGTGGGCGGTGGGTTCCGCCCGCCGGCGGGGGCGTACCTGATCGACGGGGCGGGGATGACGCTCATACCCGGCATGGTCGGGATGCACGACCACATGTTCTACACCGCCGCCGGCGGCCATGCCAACCAGATGAGCTTCACCGCACCGCGGCTCTACCTCGCCAGCGGGGTCACCTCGGTTCGCACCACCGGGAGCCGCTCGCCCTATGCCGACATCAACTTGAAGCGGGCGGTCGACGCGGGCCAGACGCCCGGTCCCCGGATCCACGTCACCACGCCCTACCTGACGGGAGGCGAGGGGGGCGGGTCGATGTTCGCCACGGACGACCCCGCGGCCGCCCGCCGGTTCGTGGCCTACTGGGCCAGCGAGGGCGTGAGCTGGGTCAAGTTCTACACCGACATCTCCCGGGCGGCGATGAAGGCCGCGATCGACGAGGCGCATCGCCACGGCATGAAGGCCACCGGCCACCTCTGCTCGGTCACCTTCCGCGAGGCGCTCGATCTCGGGCTCGACGATTTCGCCCACGGGGTCCTCACCGCCACGGACTTCATCCCCGATAAGCAGCCGGACAAGTGTCCCACCAACGTCTACCGGCTGACCGATTCGCTCACCAGCCCCGATAGCCCCGCCGCGAAGAGCCTGATTGCGCTGATGGTGAAGCGCGGCGCTTCCATGACTACCACGATGGCGGTCTTCGAGGCGCTCAACCCCAAGCGGCCGGTGATGGACGCGCGCTCCCTGGATCTCATGGAACCGGCCGTCCGCGTCGCCTACACCGCCAACCGGGCCTTCATCGACTCGGTGCCGAACTGGATGTTTACCAGGGACGGGTTCGCGCGTGCGCTCGCCTTCGACAAGGCGTTCTACCAGGCCGGCGGCATCCTCGGGAACGGGGTCGATCCGACCGGCAACGGCGGCGCCCTGCCGGGCTTCGGCGACCAGCGCGGCTACGAGCTGCTGCGCGAGGGGGGCCTCACTGCCGAGCAGGCCGTGCAGGTGGTGAGCTACAACGGCGCCCGCATTCTGGGGGTTGCCGACCAGCTGGGTTCGGTCGAGAAGGGCAAGGTGGCGGACCTGGTGCTGCTCCGCGGGGATCTCACCGCCGATCCCTCGGTCATCCGCAACGTGGTGACGGTGTTCAAGGATGGCTACGGGTTCGATCCCACGAAGCTGATCGACGCGGTCCGGGGGAGGGTCGGGATCGACTGAACACTCGTTCCCCCTTCCGCGTTCCGCGTTCCGCGTTTTGGCCGAGCCAGACTCCAACGGCCCCGGACGCGATGTCATCCCGAGCGCAGCGAGGGATCCCTGTGGATTCGCCAGGGGATCCCTCCTTCGTTCCGGGCCCGTTGGGATGAGCTCGAGCGGCTCACCCGGGGTGTCCCTCCGGCGCTCGGCCTTCTCGCGGACTCGACCGTCGCAGGAATGCTTGGGAAGGCACGCGCCTTCGGGACTCCCCGGGTCTCGCCGCGCCTCGAGAGACAACGCGGAACTCGGAACGCGGAACGCGGAACCAGTTACTGGGAGGCAGCGGTCTTGGGCAGGGTATCGGCCAGTTCCGCCCGAAAGCGAGCAGCCTTGTCGGCCTGGCCCAGGGAGTCGTAGTCCGCGATCAGGTCCTTGCGGGCAGCCCGGATGAAGCTGGTGGCGGGGTCGGTCTGCTTGATGAGGATCTCGTATCCCGCCAGCGTTTCCCTGGCCCCTTCGGCAAAGCGGCCGGAACGCAGCAGGACCCGACCCAGCTTCACTCGGCCGATCCCGGTGTTCACATGATCCGGGGCGAGGGCTTCGCCGTAGATGGCGATCGCCTGGCGCAGCAGCTCCTCGGCCTTGGGGTACTGCTTCCGCTGCTGGTACACCCCCGACAGGTTCGACAGGGCCACCGCCACGAACTGGTGCTTGGGGCCGTACGCCGTGCGATAGATGTCGATCACCCTGCGCCAGCTTCGCTCGGCCTCGTCCAGGCTGTCGCGCTGCCAGGCCAGTGAGCCCAGCTCGTTCAGGGCGTTGGCCACCTCGGGGTGATTGGGCCCGTGCAGCCGCTCCTGGATGGCGAGCGCCTGCTGCAGCGTGGCCTTCGCGCTGTCGAACTTGTTCTGGAACAGGAGCGATCGCCCGAGCATGGTGAGATAGGACGCGGTCTCGGGATGGTTCACTCCGTACCACGCTTCCGCAATGTCGAACGCCTGCCGGTAGTACTCCTCCGCCTTGGCATAGGTACCGAGCATCTGCTGGATCTGGCCCAGGTTGGCCAGGTCATCCGCCACGTGGGGATGGCGGTCGCCATACAGCCGGCGACTCATCGCCAGCACCCGTTTATCGAGCGAGTCGGCCACCGGATAGTGGCCCGCGTAGAAATGGGCATTGGCGAGGTCGGCCAGGGTGGACGCGTATTCGGCCGAGGCGGTGTCGCGCGCCCCGTAGAGCCGTAACGCCTCCTCGATGATCGGAACGGCCTGGTCGTACTGGCCCCGCTCCACCAGCACCTGGCCCAGCGCGGCGGTGGCGTTGGCGATGGCGGGATGGCCCGGCGACAGGCGTCGGCGCGCCAGGTCCAGTCCCTCGCGGATCAGCCGCTCCGACTCCTCGTACCGGGCCTGCTTGAGCCGGAGAGTCCCCAGGGCCACCAGGCTGCGGGCCACGTCGGGATGGTCGGCGCCCAGCAGGGCGCGGCGCGAGGCGAGGGCCGCGCCGAGCAGCGAGTCGGCCCGCTCGTACTTGCCGAGCTGCTGATACAGCACGCCGAGGGTCTGGTTGAGCTCCGCCTGCACCGCCGGCTCCTCCGCCAGGCTCTGGGCCTCCTGCAGACCCCGGTCGATCACCGTCACCACCCTGAGGCTGTCGCCGGGGCCGGTCGATTCATCCCCGCTCTGGAACAGATTCACCATGAAGCGCTGGATCCGCTGGGTCCGCGCCGCCTCGGCCACGGCCTCATTCCGCGCCCGGGTGAGGCTGACGGTGTAGTACACCACCAGGGCCGTGATGGTGGCGACGGTGAGCGTCGACGCGGTGACCGCGACCCGGTTGCGGCCCGCGAACTTTCCCAGCCGGTAGCCCAGGGTATCGGGGCGGGCCTCCAGCGGCTCCCGGTTCAGGAAGTGATCCACGTCCCGGAGCAGCGCCTCCACCGTGCGGTAGCGGCGCTGCGGGTCCTTGTGCATGGCGGTGAGACACAGCACATCGAGGTCGGCCCACGCGGAGGGAGACGCCACCCGGGCAACCCGACCCGGCTCGCCGGTGGGCGGGCGGTCCGAGGCGGTCGACGGCCGCTCGGCGGCCTCCTCGGTAATGATGCGGGCCGCCTCCTCAGGCGTCCGGTCGGCCAGGTCGAACGGGAGCCGGCCGGTCAGCAGCTGATAGAGGATGACGCCCAGGGCGTAGACATCGGTGTAGATCCCCACCCGGCCGCCCCGCATCTGCTCCGGCGCGGCGTAGGCCGGCGTCAGCAGCCGGAGCCCGGTCTGGGTCTGATCGGCGGGACGGTCGACGCTCTCGAGCTGCTTGGCGATGCCGAAGTCGAGCAGTTTCACCTGGCCGTCGGCGGTCACCAGGATATTGGAGGGCTTGAGATCGCGGTGGATCACCAGGTGGCGGTGGGCGTGCTGCACCGCCTCGCACACGATGTGGAACAGCCGGAGCCGCTCCCGGATGTTGGCGCCATGGGCATCGCACCAG
>JBGQJV010000026.1:0-27214 GCA_041499215.1 Gemmatimonadota bacterium
CCTGGGGAGTCTCAGTAGCAGGTCCGACTCGGAGGGACTCGGCGACCCTCGCCCGCTCCGGTGCCGGCTGTTGGACCGAACCGGCGGGCGACACGGCCCCGATCCTCGGAGCGCCGCCTGCGACCGTCTGGTCCACGACCCGGGCGCCATCCGATTGCGGGTTCTGGGCGGCCTCGGACCGCTTCTGCCGTGAGCCTCTGCTCTGGATCAGCTCTGGCACTGCCGGCTCATCCGAAACCAGATCAACCGGGGCGACGCGGCCGGTCGCACCTGTGTCGCCCGTCGTCTCCGCGAGCACCTCCCGGCGAATCCGGAGCATGGCGTCAGGGAGCAGAGCGGCACCGGCGCCCAGCGTCTCGTTCGGTCCGCTCGTCTGCTCCGCTCCCGGCACTTCCATGGCGGCCGCTCCGGCGGCACCGACCTGCGGGCGACTCGAGTCCGCGTTCTGCTGGTCGACCTCTGCCGGTGCCTCACTCTCGGGCGCGCGCTCGGCCTCGCAGACGGACCCGGGCAGAGCCTTCTCCACCTTCGGTGGCGCCTGCAGCAGCTGGAGCGCCGCGACCAGCGCCGCCGCAAACGCCGCCGGGTCGTCCGCGGCGGACTGGGCCGGAGCGGCGGGATCGGCCCCGGCCAGCGGCGCGAGCAGCGAGAGGGGACTCGTCACCGAGACTGCTCCTGGGGCTTGGGTACCATCAACCGCCGGCTCAGCGCTGCGGCTCGATCCTTGGGCAGATTGGTCATGAAGTCCGCCGCCTGGCGAGGCCCGACCGCGCGGAGGATGCCCTCGACTTCGTCGTCCGACAGGAACGCCAGAACCTTGGCCGCCTCCGCGGCCTTCATGGCGGAGAGCACTCGGGCCACCTGCTTCACGGCCGCCTGCTTGGCCGCTGGATCGGCGCTGACTCGCGGGGCGGACTTTGGCCCTGCGGGCGCCGGCGCGGCCGCCTTCATCACCGGAGCCGCCTGGGCACCGGAGGCCGCTGGCCGTGCCACCGAGTCCCGGGTTGCCGCGCTGTCTTTCTGAACCGCGCCGCTGTCCGCCGCTGCCTTGGCGTGTGCCGTCGAGTCGACCGGCTTGCCGGGCCCCCTCGGGCTGACCGCGGTACTGTCTTTCGGGGCGACCACCGCGGCCAGCTGGGCATGCGGCGCCCGCTTCACCATCACGGCCGTAGTGCCGCCCAGGGAAAGCACGAAGGCAACCACCGCGAAGAGCATCGCCTGCTTCACTTGTCCCCCCGGCTGCCGTGGGCACGCTGGCCCACCTCGTCATTGACGCCCTGCTCGTGCCGGTTCATCTCGACCTCCCAGGCCTCGCGGCGGTGCTCACGGAGCCGTTCGATGACCCGTCTGGCCACTCGCGCCTGCTCGAAGCGCACCCGTTCCTCTTCCACCCGTTCCACGCTCTGCTCGTGGGTGTCTTCCAGCGAGCGGGCCTGGCCCGCGAGCGCGTCGACGGTGAGCTCCAGGTTGCGGAGGGTGCCCGCCTGCGACATCTCCCGCGGGGTGCTGGACAGCTGGTCCTGGGCGTCGGCCAGGCGTTCCTGACTGTGCCTGAGCGCCTCGCGGCGCTGCTCTTCTTCCTTGAGCGCTTCGCCCAGCTGGCGGGCGCGTTCCTTCTCCGCCGCCTCGCGCAGCTGCAGCAGCCGATCGAGCCGGAAGGCGAACCGTTTCATTTGACCTTCTGCGCCAGAGCGGCGAGCCGGAGCCGGGCCTCGTCGAACGTGGCCGGCTCATCCGGCCGCTGCCGGAGGAAGGTCAGCAGCTCCTCCCGGAGCAGGATGGCCGCGTCGGCGAGCCTGTCCGCGCCGGCCTTGTAGGCCCCCACCGCGATGAGATCCTCGTTGGCGCGATAGGCCGCCTCGAGCCGGAGGAAGGTGTTGGCGGCATTCAGGTGGTCGGGAGAGATCACCACATCCCGGACCCGGCTCACGCTGTCGAGCACGTCGATCGCCGGGAAATGTTTCTGTGCCGCCAGCTTTCGGGTCAGCACGATATGGCCATCGAGGATCGAGCGGGAAGCGTCTGCCACCGGCTCGTTGAAGTCGTCTCCCTCGACCAGCACCGTGTACAGTCCGGTGATACTGCCCCGGCGGCCGGTGCCGGCCCGCTCCAGCAGCCGGGGGAGCTGGGCGAACACCGATGGCGGATAGCCCTTGGTCGCGGGCGGCTCGCCCACGGAGAGGCCCATCTCGCGCCAGGCCATGCATACGCGGGTCACCGAGTCCATCATCAGCAGGACGTCCTTGCCCGCGTCTCGGAAGTACTCCGCTACGGAGGTAGCGACGAAGGCCCCGGTGGCGCGGATGACCGCCGGCTGATCCGAGGTAGCCACGATGACCACCGACCGGCGCAGTCCCTCCGGGCCGAGATCGCGCTCGATGAACTCGCGAACCTCGCGCCCGCGTTCGCCCAGCAGGGCGATGACGTTGATGTCCGCCGAGGTCCGCCGGGCGATCATGCCCAGCAGCACGCTCTTGCCGACGCCGCTGCCTGCCATGATGCCGATGCGCTGGCCTCTGCCCAGGGTGATCAGCCCGTCGATGGCGCGGACTCCGGTGCCGAGCGGCCGTTCGATCCGGCTCCGCTCGAGGGGGTGGGGCGGCTCGGCGGAGAGGGCGTAGCGGGTGCTGGCACCGATGGGGCCCAGACCGTCGATGGGACGGCCGAGCCCGTCGACCACCCGGCCGATCAGCCCGTCACCCACCCGGACATCGAGCTGGCGGCGAAGCGGGCGTACGGTGGCGCCCGGGTGAATGCCCTCGAGGTCGCCCAGGGGCATCAGCAGGATGCCGCGCTCATGAAACCCCACCACCTGGGCGGTCACCCGGGGACGGCTATGGCTCTCCACCCGGCAGAGCTCCCCCAGCGCCACTTCGAGGGATGAGGCCTCCACCACCTGCCCGATCACCCGGGTGACCCGGCCGTGCACCGCGAACCGGGGCGAATCGGTGATTCGTCCCAGGGCGGCGGCGACCCGCTGGCGGAGCGGCTCAGTCATCGCGCATCCGGTGATAGAGATCGCGGAGGGCGAGGTCCACCCGGCCGTCGACCACCCGGTGCGGGGTTTCCAGGGTGCAGCCGCCGCGCTCCACCGTGGGGTCCGGGTTCCACTGGATCTCGGCCGCGCGGCCGTCGCTCCCCGGCAGCTCGAACTGGCTCCGGAGCGCGGCGAGGTCTTCGGGATGGAGGTGGATTTCGACCCGGGAGCCGACGGGGAACGCTTCCAGTCCGCGCTGGACCAGGTCGCGTACCACCGAGGGATCGGCGGACACCTCGCGCAGAATCAGGTGCCGCGCGACGGCGAGAGCGAGGACATATACCGAGTCTTCCAGCTCCCGGACCACGCCGAGCCGGGCAGCGTCCAGCGCCTCGGCGGTGGAGACCAGGAGACCGGCGGCGCGCTTGACGGTCCGCGCCGCCTCTTCCGTGGCGTCGGCCTTACCCGCCTCGTAGCCGCGGTTGTATGCCTGTTGCTCGGGATCGAGGGCGGGTGCAACGCCCCCGGCCCCGGCTGCCGCCGGCGGCGGCGCCGAGGCCAGGTCCGGCAGGGGCCACAGCGCAAAGCGGGAGACCGCCGGCCGCTGGGCCGGCGGTGGGGCCTGGGCCTGGGCCGGCGACGCCTCAGGGGATGACTTCATCGTCCCCGCCCCGGCCGCTCAACACGATCTCGCCGGTTTCCTCCAGGGTGCGCAGAGCCGCGACGATGCGGGTCTGGGCCGCCTCGACATCCTTGACCCGCACCGGGCCGAGGTACTCCATCTCCTCCGTCAGGGCGCCGGCCGCGCGCTCCGACATGTTCTTCATGATGTGCTGCTTGAGTTCGTCGCTCGCGGCCTTGAGCGCCAGCGCCAGCTCCTTGCTGTCCACGTCCCGGAGGATCCGCTGCATCGACCTGCCGTCGAGCGTGGTCAGGTCCTCGAAGGCGAACATCAGGTTGGAGATCTGCTGCGCCAGCTCGTGGTTCCGCTGGGTGATCGACTCGATCACCGCCTTCTCCATCGAGCCGCTCGCCAGCGTCAGCACCTTGGCCACCGCCGCCGGCCCGCCCGAAAGGGTCATCTCCTGCGACAGCGTGAGGTCGGTCTTGCTGGCCAGCCCCTGCTCGACCACCGCCACCATGTCGGGCGCCACCTTCTCCATTTTCGCCACACGGTACAGCACGTCGCTCGCGAGGTCGTTCCCCATCACCTCGATGACGGTGGCGGCCTGCTTGATGTCCAGGTGAGCGAGGATGAGGGCGAGCGTCTGGGGGTGCTCGCCGCGGAGCACCGACAGCAGGACCTCCGGGGCGGCCTTCTTGAGCCGCTTGAGACCGTTGTCGGTGAGCTGCTGCTTGATCTTTTCCAGGATCAGCTTGGCCCGCTGGGGCCCGAAAGACTGCTCCAGGATCTCGCTGGCCCGGTTGAGGCCGCCCTCGGAGAGCGACTGCACCGCCCGCGCCACCTCGCGGTACTCGGTGAGCACGCCTTCCACGGTACGGGTGTCGGCCAGCGGCATCGCCGCGATTTCACGGCTGACCGACTCGACCTGCTCCGCGCTCAGGAGCTGCATGACCTTCGACGCGACCTCGGTGCCGAGCGACATGCACAGCACCGCGGCCTTCTGGGCCCCGCTCAGGGTCTCTTTCTCGGTAGCGGTCGCCATCAGTCTTCAGCCAGCCAGGTCTTGACCACCTGCGCCGTCATTTCGGGCCGCGCGGTGGATTCGGACTGGACCTCGTGCTTGAGCCGGCTGGTCGTGGCGCTCAGCTTGCTGACCTGCACCGGCGGGAGCTGCGGCTCCTCGGCCTGGGGCAAAGAGCCGGAGCGACCCGAGGCGGTGGCGAAGCTCTGCCCGTCGGAGCCCGGCGGCCCGCCCGCGCCGGGGCGCAGGATCTTGAGTGCCAGCACCAGGGCGGCGATGATGCCCGCCAGCCCGATGGCCGGGCGGCTGAAGCGATCCACCAGCGTCAGCATCCGTTCCGTGCCGCCGCCGACACCCGCATTCAGCGAATCGACGCTGATCGTGATCGGCTCGAACGGCACGGCGGTCACCGTCAGGCGGTCACCGCGGGCGCTGTCGATCCCGATCGCGTCGCGCACCACCTGCTCGTAGCGGGTGAGATCCGCGGTGGCCGTCCCGCCGCCCGCGCCATTCTTGTCGATCGCCTTCTGGTTGAGCAGGACCGCCACGGTGAGCCGCTGGATGCCGCCCACCGAGCCCGCGACCTTCTCGACCACCCGGGAATTCAGGTAGGTGTTGTTGACCACGGTCGAGTTGCCGCCCTCCAGGCTGTCGGCCCCAGTCACTTCGCTCCGCTGCTCGTTCTGCAGCACCGCGCCGTCGGGGTTGTAGGTCTCGACGGTCTTGTCCACCTGCTCGAAATTGAGCTTGGCCGCCACCTGCACCCGGGCCTCGCCCGCGCCCAGCGCGGTGGCCAGGATCCGCTCGGCGTTGTGCGCCAGGTACTCCTCCACCGAGCGTTGCATCTCCAGCTGCCGGCTGGTGAGGCCGCGCACCGAGCCGTCGTTCGGGGTGGAGAGGAGGTGTCCCTCGCTGTCCAGCACCGCCACCTGGTCGCTGGGGAGCTGGGCCACCGCGTTGGAGACGATGTAGGTAATGCCCTGGACCGCCTCGGGGCCGAGCGACCGTCCGGGCCGCAGAGTCAGCACTACGGAGGCCTTTGCCGGGCGCTCCAGCCGCCTCAGCGGGCTCTCCGGCGGCAGCGCCAGGTGCACCGTGGCATGGTCCACGCCGTCCAGCTCGCCGACGGTGCGGGACAGCTCACCTTCCAGCGCCAGCCGCTCGCGGGTGCGCAATTCGTCGGATGTGAGCCCGAAGCTCGGCTGGTCGAAGATCTCGTTCCCCCGCTGTCCACCGCGGGTGGGCAGGCCCAACTTGGCCAGGGCCACCCGCGCCCGTGGCGCGGAGGACTCGGCTACCATGATGGTGGTTCCGCCACCCGCCAGCTCAAACCGGATGCCCGCCTTCTGCAGCGCGTCGGTCATGCTGGAGACCTCCCGCAGATCGAGCCCGGCGTACAGCGGCACCATGGACGGGCTCGATCCGAAGCGGGCCACCACCCAGATCACGGCCAGCGCGGCCAGCAGCCCACCAAAGGTGAGGAAGCGGCGGGTTCCGCTCATTCGTCGCACGCCGTCCAGCATGGCCGGTGGAATCGCGTTGGTCATTCGCCGTCGTCCCCAGGGCCGTCAGGCCCGAGGAACCCCTGGAAGTTTGGCTGTCATTCCGAGGGCCAGAGGCCCGAGGAAACTACTTCAGGTACAGGGATCCTTCGCCCGCTTCGCAGGCTCAGGATATGAGCCTGACGGCTCATATCTGCATGTTCATCACCGACCGATACGCGTCGGTGAGCTTGTTGCGCATCTCCACCAGGAACTCGAGGGCAATTCCTGCCTCCTCGCTGGCGGCCATTACCTGGTGCAGCTCCACCGGTTCCCCGCGCACGAACGCCCCGATGATGTTCGAGGCGTCCTGCTGCATCTGCTGGGTATCGTTCACCACCCGGGTCAGGGTGTCCGCGAACGAGGGCCCATTGGTCGGTGGCTGAAACCGGTCGAGCACGCGCTCGAGCGGATTGAGCCGGGGCCCGTCAGGCCGGATGGGGGAGCTCATCGGACTCAGCCCCGGACGTCCAGCCGCATCCCGCGCGGCGCGTCGGGAACCATGCCGGGCTTCTTGTTCGGGCCGTAGGTGATCGGGCCGAGCGCAGCGATCTGATCGAAGTAGGCGCGCTCCTCGTCGCTGAGCACAGCCCGGAGGGAGCCGGAGTCGCCCGCCCCGCCCGCCTTGTCCGCCTTGTCCGCCTTGCCCGCCTTGTCAGCCGCGGTCGGGGCTGGACGTCTTGGGGCGACACCATAGGCCTGCGCCGCTCGATTGGGTCCGCCAACCGGCGGAAGCGGTCCGGAGATGGTCATGTCGGTGTCTCGCTCAGATGTCGATCGCGCGCCGGAGCATCGCCTTGGCCGACTGGAACACGGTGGCGTTGGCCTCGTGCACCCGGCGGGCGATCATCAGGTCGACGATCTCGGTATTGATGTCCACGTTGGAGCGCTTCACGAAGCCGTTGGCGTCGGCGTCCGGGTGGCCCGGGTCGTAGTCCTCGCTGCCGGGGCGGGTGTCCTCCACCACCTCCGATGGCTTCACCCCGCCGCTGCCGTCCGACTGGAACACGACCACCTTGCGCTTGTACGGCCCGCCTTCGGGCGTGCGGGTGGTCTCCGCGTTGGCGATGTTCTGCGAGATCACGTCCAGCGCCTTGCTCATCGCACCCATGCCGCCACTGCTGATGCCCAGCGGCCCCAGCAGTGACCGTACCGGCCGGGGAGGCCACGCGCCCGAGGCGCCGAAGATCCTAGCCATTGTTCTTGATGGCGGTGCGGAGATTCTGATACGCCTGCTGCAGCAGCTTGGCGCTGGCGTCGTAGCGCAACTGTGTGCTGGCGAGGTCCACCATCTCCTTCTCCAAATCCACCTTCGGGGCCCGCTGGCTCTTGTCGGCCAGCGCCTGGTCGAAGTCGGTGTTGCCGCTCGCGTCGAGCGCCCCCGCAACCCGGGCGGCAATGCCCTTATGGGTCTTGCTGGTGTCGTCCAGGCTCCAGCGCAGGTTGCCGATCCGCGTCTGTGCACCAAACAGCGCCGAAAACATTTTCTGCCTCATTCCGGTTGGAAGGGTCTGCCCCGGTGAAAGCAATCGCGGTGCCGTTGCGGGTTGGCGGATCGGCGGACGGGCGGAAAGCCGTTGTGGCTCAGTCAGTTGGATGGACCAGGCGGGAAACACAGCGGCCCCCTGGGCAGGGAGCCGGGCGGAAGAGGCGATAGGGCAGTTCGGCAGTTTCTTCCGGGCACGGACCACACCGTCCGTGCCTGGATTCAGCTCTCCGCGATGACCTCCTCGCGGGGGCCGTTCAGCTTGTTGCGCAGGGTCCGCTCGCTGATGCCCAGCAGCTTGGCGGCGCGGGTTCGGTTGCCGCCGGTGGCAATCAACGCCCGTCCTATTGCCTGCCGTTCGAGCTCGTCCAGGTTGAAGGGCTCCGGCGCAACCTCGGGGGAGCCTGCGGCCGTCGGCTTGGCACCCGTCACGGCTGCGGCCGTTCCGGCGGCAGCCACCGGAGGACGCGAGACCACCGCCTCGAGAATGCCCTGGAATGCCTCCGGCCTGAGGACACCGCCGCGGGACAGGATGACCGCCCGCTCCACCGCGTTGGCCAGCTCCCGCACGTTGCCCGGCCAGGAGTGTCGGAGCAGCAGATCGATGGTGTCGGGTGCCACCCCGGTGACAGACACTCCAATCTCCTCCGCCGCCCGCCGGGCGAAGTGCTGCACCAGGACGGGCACGTCATCCTTCCGGTCGCGGAGCGGCGGGGTCGTGATCGGCACCACGTTGAGGCGATAGAACAGGTCGGTTCTGAACCGCCCGGCATCGGCCTCGGCCTTGAGATCGCGGTTGGTAGTGGCGATCAGCCGGACATCCACCCGGATGGCCTGGTGGCCGCCCACCCGCTCGAACTCATGCTCCTGAATCACCCGGAGCAGCTTGGACTGGAGATCGAGTCGCATCTCCGAGATCTCGTCCAGCAGCAGCGTACCGCCGTGGGCCCGCTCGAATGCACCCGCGGTGCGCATGGTGGCGCCGGTGAATGCCCCCTTCTCGTGACCGAACAGCGCGCTTTCGACCAGGCCTTCGGGCATGGCCGCGCAGTTGATGCTGATGAAGGGAGCGTCGTGGCGCGGGCTCTGGTCGTGGATCGCCCGGGCGAACAGCTCCTTACCGGTGCCGGACTCACCCTCCAGCAGCACGGTGGCCTTGGTCGGCGCAACCGTGGCGATGGTCTCCATCACCCGCCGGAACGGCTGGCTCTCGCCGATGAGCGAGCGGGTGGAGCGGAACTTGTTGATCTCCCGGCGGAACTGCTCGTTCTCCCGGCGGAGCCGCATCACCTCGAGCGCCTGGGTCACGGCAATCTCGAGGGTCTCCGGCCGGATCGGCTTGGTGAGGTAGTCGATCGCCCCGGACTTAATCGAAATGACCGCATGCTCGATACTGGAGTAGCCGGTCATGATGATCACCGGCACCTGATACCCCTCCTTCTCCAGCACGCCGAGAAGGTCGAGACCGGTCGCCTTGGGCATCCGGTAGTCAGCGATGATCAGATCGACGGGGGTTCGGGCGACGGTCTTGAGTGCCTCTTCGACGCTCGCGGCGAGCAGAGGTCGGTGCCCGATCTTGGTGAGATGATGCTCGAGGACGACTCCCGTGGCGGGCTCGTCGTCGACGCAGAGAATGGTGGCCATGTCCCCCCCCCGCTCAACTCCAGGAACGTGAACGCCGCAATACCATGCGGTGGGAGGGTTCTGGCTGCACGGGCGAGTTGGGGGTTACCCGCCCATGGCTGACGCTTCCCTTCTCACGCATAGACCAAAGCTCAAGTTCCCAGCAATTTAGCCGATACGGAAAATATTGCCACCCTCCCAAGGGCACTTGCGGCACGTACTGGAAACTCTGAGGGACAGCCGCGTATGCGAATTTCGAACAACATGCTGCAGCAGCGGGTGCTTCAGAACCTGCAGCGGAATCTCTCCAATTTCGCCCAGGCTCAGGACCAAGTCGCGACCGGCAAAAGGTTTGAACGCCTGAGCGAAGACCCCACCGCCGGCGTGCAGGTGATGACCGCCGACCGGGGGCTGAGTGGAATCGAGCAGTACCGCCGCAACTCGGCCGCCGCCCGTACCCGTACGGACGCCGAAGAGGCAACGCTCAACCAGCTGACCGACCTCCTCACTCGGGCCAAGGAGCTCGCGCTGCAGGAGGGTTCTTCGACCGGCTCCGCGGTGACCCGACTCGCGACGAAGGCCGAGGTGGACGGCATCATCGAGCAGGTGGTTCAGCTGGGAAATACCCAGGTCGGCAACGAGTACATCTTCGCCGGCGACCAGGTCACCACCAAGCCGTTCGATGTGAGCGGCGCGTACTCCGGCGACGACGGCGCCCGCCAGGCCGAGATCGGCCAGGGCTACCTGGTGACCAGCAACCACACCGGCCGCGAGCTGCTGGTCTCGAGCGGTGTGCTATCCGGCCTGCAGGCGCTCAGCACCCAGCTCGGCAGCGGCACGCCGACCACCATCGCCCTGAGCGCCAACGGCATCGACTCCGCCTTCACCAACGTTCAGACCATGCTGGCCACCACCGGGGCGCGCGTGCGCCAGATCGAATCCGCCATGCAGAACTCCGACGCGCTGGAAACCAATCTCACGCTCCGACGGAGCGATCTGCAGGATGTCGAGCTGGAGGCCGCGACTACGAAGTTCGTGGGGATCCAGAACACCCTGCAAGCCGCCCTGCTCTCGGCCTCGCGGGTGCTCAACACTTCGCTGACAGACTACCTGCGGTGACCGCGCCTGCGCAGCATCCGGCGACCGCGGTCGAGACCGTCTTCGTCGCGAGCCGCCTGTTCGGCCCGTTGAATGTCCCGCTGACCGAACTGCTGGTGATGCCGGAGGGGATGCTCGGCTTCGCCGGCGAGCGGCGCTTCGTGCTGCTCCCGGCCTCGCCCGAAGGCGTCTTCTGGTTCCAGAGCGTGGACGATGGCGCCTTGATCTTCCTGCTGGTGGATCCCTTCCTGTTCTTCCCCGACTACGTGGTGGAGGCGCCCGGGATCCCCGAATCGCGCACCCCCGAGGTCGCGGCGTTCGCCATCATTACCCTTCCCCGTGCCCGAGGCGATCAGTGCACGGTGAATCTGCAGGGGCCGCTGGTGCTCGACTTCGTGAACCGGCAGGCGCGGCAGGTGATTCAGGGCGACCCCCGGTACCACACGCGGCATCCGGTGGATCTGCGGGGCAAGCTGGGGTAACGGAGCGGGGGCCATCCTGCGGCTGCCCATCCAGTGCTTTCGTGAATTGCACACCACGGAGCCACGGAGGCTGCACGGAGTATGTAGCCGCCTGAAGCCTCCGTGCAACCTCCGAGTACTCCGGTCTCCATGGTGAATCGGCGGTTTGACGAGGTGTCAGAACGTGAAGCCGAAGCTCAGCCCTCCGTACGCGTGAACGTGTCCCTGGAGGACCAGCGGCGTAAAGGTCAGCCGGAGTAGTGCCCCTTCCGCAGGATGGTATCGGTACCCCAGGATTCCCACCCCCGCCACCTTGGTACCCTGGCCTTCCAGGAATATCACCCGCTCGAGCCAGTGGGTCAGACTGTTGTCGTTCTTGTTCCTGTCCGCCGGAAAGATCAGCACCGTCGCCCCGCCCCCGATCTCGAAGGTGGAGTTCTTCCGCGTCAGCAGGTAGGTGGCGGAGAATGGCACCGTGCCCGCCACCCACACGTACCCGGCCCCGCCGCGGAGTCGAAGGGACTGTGTCACACCCACATCGAGGTTGGCGGAGAGTCCCAACCCTTCCCCCCCGATCTGGAAGTAGAGCACCGGCGGCCGCCGCTGGGCCTGGGCGGAAGTCGTTAGCAGTGCGAGCAGCAGGAGGGGGAGACGCATGCCGGCGGGCCTTTCGGAGACGAGCGTTCCGAGTTCCGCGTTGCGCGATTTCAGGGGGATCAGCCGGAGGGGAAGCAGAACTCGCGCCAGGCGAAGAGTTCCGAGTTAGCAGGGGCGAGCTCGCCCCTGAGCCCTACGCCCTGCGTTTCTAGAGATGGAACAGTAGGCTGAATCCGCTGTCGGTCTCGTGGAACTCGCCGTCCGCCAGCGGCCGGAGACCGGTGCCATCCGGCTTGAGCAGCGACACCTGGTAACCGATCAGCCGCATGAACTCCCGCAGCCGTGCCTCGTTCGCACCCATCCGCTCCAGCCCCAGCCGGTCTACTTCGCAGATGATGTATGGCACGGCGTGCCCCAGGATGGTGCGCAGCGCGCCCTTGAGGATTTCGTATTCCATTCCCTCCGCGTCAATCCTGATCAGCCGAGGCCCCTGCCCCGGAGGCAGACCGGCAAGCACGTGGTCGAGCACCACCACCTCCACCGGAAGCCGCCTGCCCCGTTCACGCCCGCCGGCACTCGGCTGCTGGCGCGTCACCTCCCAGGTGGCATCACAGCCCTCGTCCTCCGAGGCGAGGACCAGCTGGCCGTCACCCGGTGCACTTCCCAGCGCCACATTGAAGCTCTGCACCTCCCGGAGCCCGTTGTGCACCAGGTGATCCCGGAGCCGCCGGTAGGTGGAGGGCTCGGGCTCGAAGGCGAAGACCCTGCCGGTCGGCCCGACCACGCGCGCCGCCAGCAGGCTGTAGTATCCGATGTCCGCGCCGACATCCACCACGGTATCGCCCGGCTGGAGCACGCTGGCGAGGAAGGAGGAGACCCCAGGCTCGTAGAACTGGCCGGCCTGGAGCGCGGCCAGCATGATCCGCTGGCTGTGGCTCGACCGGTCGAGCCACAGATCCACGCTGTACGAGCCGTGGTTCGAAGCGAAGCTGAGGGTCACTTTCTTCATTGGATCGGACATGCCATTCGGCTCGATCGGTGCAATCCGAGCCGCCTCACGACCGGGGTGTCCCTTCGTCGGACAGCAGGGCGAGCAGTGCGCGACGAACTTCCTCCACCACGGCGGTCCAGTCTCCCGGGCGGGGCTGGCGGAACTGCCGGGCCGAGGGGTACCACGGGGACTCGGCGTCGCCGGAGAGCCAGCGCCAGTCAGGGGAGGCCATGAGCAACACCCACAGGTTGGCGCCCAGCCCGCCCGCGAGGTGCGCCACCGAGGTATCGATCGAGATCACCAGGTCGAGCTGGCCCACCAGTGCCGCGGTGTCGGCGAAATCCCGGATCAGGGGGACCAGGTCATGCACCGTCTGTCCCGCGGGGAGGTCCGCCAGCTGCGCGACCGGTTCGCCCATCTGGAGGCTGTACCAGGTCGTCCCCGGAATGGCGAGGAGCGGGGCCAGCATCGCGAGTGGAATGGAGCGCCTGCGATTCGGCCGGGCCGGGCCACCCCATACCAGCCCGATGCGGAGACCTTCACCCGCAGGAAGCACCGGCACCCGGTTGGACCAGGTCTGGGTGGGGAGATACGGCGTTTCGTCTGGAATCGACCCCAGCCGGGTGCCGAACAGTCGTGCCAGGCTCAGCAACGGCACGTGGCAGTCGGCCGGAGGGAGCGGGTCACCGCTCGCGACTACCTGGGCCAGGGACGGGAGCGCCTCGAGCAGCCGGGTGAGCGACGGCTGACACTCCAGCACGATCCGGCCACCCCGTGCCGCCACCAGGGGCAGGAAGCGGGCGAACATCAAGGTGTCTCCCAGGCCCCGCTCCGCATGCACCAGGATGGTGCGGCCCGCCAGCGGCTCCCCGTTCCACCGGGGGAATGGGAAGCTGCGCTCCGTCAGCTTGAGATCCGCCACCTGCCAGCGCCATTCGAACCCTTCCCAGCCGCCGGCGTAGTCACCCGCCGCCAGCTGCGCGAGCCCGCGATTCCAGTGAGCCATGGCGTAGTCCGGCGCGATGCCGAGGGCCCGATCGAACGCAGCGACCGCTTCGCGTGGGCGAGCTTCCTCGGAAAGCGCGTTGCCCAGGTTGTACCAGGCACCGGCGAAATCGGGCTTGAGCTCCAGCGCCCGGCGGTAGGCGGTGATCGCTTCGCCCGGACGGTCCAGCCGCATCAGGGTCGCGCCCATGTTCGAGTGGGCGTCGGCAAACTCGGGAGCGAATCCCAGGGCCGCCCGGTAGAACCCCAGTGCCTCGGAAGGCTGGTCCAGCTCGCCCAGCAGCACGCCGAGATTGAAGTGGGCAGCGGCGAAATCGGGTTTGAGCGCCAGCGCCTGCCGGTAGGCCGACAGCGCCTGGCTCAGATAGCCCAGGGACTTGCAGACATTGCCCATGTGGTTGTGAGCCTCCGGCCGGTCCGGGTCGAGGGCCAACGCCGCCTGCAGCGCGTCGGCCGCCTCCCGGTACTCCTCCGCCTGCCACAGCGCCGCGCCCAGGTTGCAGTAGGCCGTGGTGAACCCGGAATCGAGCGTCACTGCGCGGCGATACGCCTCGATGGCCTCCTGCAACCGGCCGGCATCGCGCAGGGCGTTCCCCAGGCTGTCCTGCGCCGGCGCGAAATCGGGCCGGGCCCGCGCGGCCGCCTCGAAGGCGGCGAGCGCCTCGGCCTGCCGGCCAAGGTCCTGCAGCACGATACCCAGGTTGAGGTAGGCCTCGGCGAAGTCCGACCGGCGGGCAATCGCCTCACGATACGCGCGGACCGCCTCGTCCCGCCGGCCCAGATCGCGGAGCGCATTCCCCAGGTTGGACCAGGCGAGCGGCCCCGAGGGGGCGAGGCTGATGGCGCGGCGGTACGCGGCGATGGCCTCCTCCGGCCGGCCCAGGGCCCGGAGAACGTTGCCCCGGTTGCTGTGGGCGTCGGAGAAGTTGGGCGAACGGGCGATGGCCTGGTCGATCCGCTCGAGCGCCTCGAAATGCCGGCCGGCCTGATGGGCCAGCACCCCGGACAGGTGCAGCGCGTCGGGATGCTCCGGGCTGGCGAGCAGCGCTTCCTTATAGAGAGGCTCGGCCTCACGCAGCCGACCGGCCTGATGTAGCTGCACGGCGGTGCGAAGCAGCGTGGCGACATCCTGCAGGCCAGGCGCTGCGTCCTCGAGCAACGGCATCGGATACTCCGGCCGGGAAGACGGCATAGGTCGATGCCCAAAAAGGCAATCGGAGGGCCAGTCAGGGCGGGCCGGCGGACGGGCGGACCGGCGGACCGCCTTGGCTACCGTAAGCTGTTGTGCAACAATGGATTACGATGATGGATCGGACTCGAATGGCAGCGGGTCGGTCCGCCTGTCCGCCGGCCAGCCGGTCCGCCACCGGCAAGAACGCCCTACCCTCCCTGCCGCTTTCCGGCAGGACCAGCCCCCTCGACCCTCAAGTTCCGACCGATTCCACCGATACCCCTTGCAGCGGCCACACCGGGCTGCTCATCGCAGGGCGGAGCAGGGACGCTCCGGGTTTGTGCAGGTCCAGGAGATCTTCCCATGTCTCGCATCAACACCAACACCGCAGCGTACGGCGCCTATCGGAACCTGACCGCAACCGGTCAGAAGATGGAAAAGTCGATCGAGAAGCTTTCGAGCGGCTTCCGGATCAACAAGGCCGCCGATGACGCCGCGGGCGCGGCGATCGCCAACGATCTTCGCGCAACCGGCCGCTCGCTGCAGGCCGCACAGCGCAACGCCTCGCAGGCCAACGCCGTCCTGAATATCGCCGATGGCGCCGTGAGCACCATCGCCACGATTCTGGACCGGATGAAGGAACTGGCCACGTCGGCGGCGTCGGACAGCTCGGGCACCGATGGCCGGACCAATCTGGACGCGGAGTACCAGCAGCTGGTGCTGGAAATCGACCGCATCGCGAGCACCACGACCTACCAGGGCACTGCCCTGCTGGACGGCGCGTACAGCGGCACCTTCCTGGTGAGCTCCAGCAAGGACTACGCGGGCAACGACAGCATCACGATCGATGGCTCGACGCTGGACATGAGCTCGGCTACGCTCACGGGCGGCGTCGGCGACCTGACCAGCCTCGCCAACGCCCAGACCGAACTCGATGCCATCGACACCGCGATCACCGCGGTCGGCACCGCGATCGGTGTGATCGGCGCCGGTCAGAGCCGGATCGAGTACGCCAGCGCCAACGTCGGCGCGACTTTCGAGAACGTGCAGGCCGCGGAGTCGGTCATTCGCGACACTGACATGGCGTACGAAATGACCCAGTTCACCAAGTACCAGATCCTGCAGCAGGCCGGCACTGCGATGCTGGCCCAGGCCAACCAGGCCCCGCAGTCGATCCTGCGTCTCCTGCAGGGCTGATCGCGGTAACGCAGTAAGCCCGGAAGTCGCGTGAGCGGCTTCCGGGCCCCCCCTGTCCCCTCGCGCGGAGGTCCCCATGGCGACCACACCGACCAGCTCCATTTCGGGCGTCGTCAGCGGTATCAACTACCGGGATCTCATCGACCAGCTCATGGCGGTCGAGAAGCAGCCGGCCGACCGCCTGCGGGCCCAGGCCACCCAGCTGGGAACTCAGCAGACCGCCATGGCGACCTTCAAGGGCCTGCTGCGAACGCTGCAGGGGTCGGCCAAGGCGCTGCGGGACGGCACCGCCTTCAGCAAACTCAGCGCAACCAGTTCCGTGGCGGCAGGCACCCGGGTGCTGGCCACCGCGACCGCCTCCACGCTGGCCACGGCCGCCAGCTACCAGGTCGAGGTCACCACGCTGGCCCAGCAGCAGAAGCTCGGCAGCGCTCTCCAGCCCGGCGCCACCGTGCCGGCCGGGGTGGCCGGCAGCTTCACGCTCAACGGGACAACCGTTTCGGTCGTGGCGTCGGACTCCCTCGCCAACATCCGGGACAAGATCAACGCCGTCAACAGCGGTACCGTTGCCAGCGGGGTCGCGGCGAGCATCATCACCACCGGGACCGGACAGGTCCGGCTGGTGCTCACCAGCGCCAAAGCGGGAAGTGCGGGGATGACCCTGGCCGAAACCAGCGGCACCCCGCTCCAGGCGCTCGGCTTCCTGACCGGCGCCGCTGCCATCGATCCGACGGCCGTGCTGGTGGCCGGCCAGAACGCCGACTTCTCGGTGGACGGAGTCCCCTTCTCTACCAGCTCCAACGTCGTGAGCACCGCCATCGAGGGGGTCACGCTGACGCTCACCTCGACCGAACCCGGTGCCAGCACGACCGTCACGGTGAGCCGTTCCGCCAGCGACGCGCAGGCGGCGATGCAGGCCGTGGTCGACGGCTATAACGCGGTCGTCGATTTCATCAAGCAGCAGCTGACGGCACCCGCGTCCGGCGCTGCGGCGCCCCCGTTGCTGGGGGACAGCCTGATGCGCCAGTCGAAGGCGGCGCTGCCCCAGAGCCTGCTGTCCAGCATCGCCGGTGCCAGTGCCGACCTCTCCACCGCGGCGATGGCCGGACTCTCGCTCGGCCAGGACGGAAGGCTCTCGCTCAACAGCACCAAGTTCAACGCCGCCTTTGCCGACCGGCTGTTCGATTTGCAGAAGCTGTTCCAGCAGGGCGGGACCAGTACCGGCCCCTCGACCTCCTATCTGGGGTCCACTTCGCGGACGCCGGCCGGAACGTACCCCGTCTCCATTACCCAGGCCGCGACCCGATCCCAGGTCACCGGCACCGGCCTGGGCGGCGCCTATGCCGACGACGGCGTGGGGGACACCATGACCGTGACCGACACCGCCTACAATCGGTCGGCCAGCGTGACGCTCACCAACGGCATGACCGCCGCCCAGATCACCACCGCACTCAACACGGCGTTCGCCGCCCAGGGGCTGGGCCTGCTGGCGACCACGACCGGCGGTGAGATCACCCTGGCCCAGGGAGCCTGGGGCAGCGACTCCGGCATTACCGTGGCGTACACCGGCACCAGCCTCGGCAACGTTCCGATTGCGGCCGATACCTACGCCAACGGGCTGGATGTCACGGGCACGATCAACGGCGAGACCGCGACCGGCAACGGGCAGACCCTGGTCGCCGCCTCCGGAACCAAGGCCCAGGGTCTCTCGGTTCGGTACACCGGTGCGACCACGGGCGACGCAGGCAGTGTGACGATCAACCTCGGCAGTGGCGCCCTGATCGAGCGACTGCTGCAGCAGTACACCGACGTCAACACCGGCACGGTCGACAGCCGCACTACCGGCCTGGTGGACCGGGTCAAGACCCTGAATGATCGGGCCGACCGGATCGAAGGCAAGCTGGCGGTGCGCCGCGAGAGCCTTCTACGGCAGTATGCCAGTATGGAAGAAGCGCTCGGCCGTCTGCAGTCGCAGTCGCAATCGGTAGTAGCCGTCCTCAACGCACTGACCACTAACTCAGGGAACGGCTAATGACCAGCGCGGCATCCCGGTACCAGGCCATGGACCTGCAGGGTATGTCCGGCCCTCAACTGGTGGTGTTCCTGTACTCCAGCCTGCTCGCCTCCCTCCGGCAGGCCCATCGCGCCATCGAGGCCGCCGACCATGAGAGGCGCTGCCGCGCGCTCTGCCGCGCCCGCGACATCGTCTGCGAGCTGGCCTTCTCGCTGGACCGGGCCGCTGGCGGTGCTCTGGCTGAAAACCTGGCCTCGCTCTACGACTACGCGATCCGCGAGATCACCCAGGTGGATCTCCACCCCGACTCGGCCCGCCTCGCGCGGCTTACCGGGTTGATCGCCTCGCTGCACGAGGCCTGGCAGTCGGCTGCCGAACAGGTGGCCGAGACCGAAGTCCCGGCCGCCGCCAGGTCGTGAGCGACCTCTCGGAGTCCTTCTACCGCCGGGCCTGTACCTTCCTGGCAACCCAGCAGGAGGTCGTCGAGCGATGCGGTCTGCTGCTCGATGCCCAGCGCGCCGCCCTGCGATCCAACGACGTCGATCTGCTGGCCGACCTCGCCGACCAGGCGGCCTTCCACCTCGAAGGGCTGGAGCCAGCCGCCCGCCACCTGCAGGGCACCCTGGCAGAGACCAGCGGACCGCGGCACGATCACCTCAAGCAGTTGCTCCACGGCCTATCCGAAGAACTGCGATGGGTCCTTGCCGGATCGGTCGAATTGGCAGCGAACGTCCAGACCAGGCGAGAAGGCGCGGTACGTTCCATTGTGGAGCTTGAGAGGGGTCACGCCTCCCTGTTTGCTAATAGCTGCCGGGACGGGTGGCGGGAATCAGCCTTTCTCGACCGATCCGGCTGAATCTTCCCTCAAGTTTTGCCGGGTCCGGACGATAACTCCTAATGGAACCAGGTCCGAGGACAAGAAAGCGTGGAGGAACCCATGTCAGTTCAACCGATCGAAGTGCACCGCGCAGCGCCGGTAGCGGAATGGTCCAGGCATAGCGCGCGATCGCCGGTGGCCGCCCAGCAGGGGCCCCGGGATCAGGCAGTCCTTTCCAGCGAGTCGCAGATACTGGCGGCCCGGCTGGCGAAGGCCGAAGAGGCGATCAAGCTGCACCTTTCGCCCAAGGAGCTCAGGGAGCTGGTCACCCCGCCCGAAGCCTAGGGCGTCGCCAATACAGGTAACAGCGAAGACGCGGGTCCCGCTCAAGTCCGGGTCAAGTCCGCCGAGAGTCTTAGCAACTGAGGTATCGGAATATGTCCATCGATCCCATGAAGTCGGGTGGTGCCAATCCCCTGGGCGGTCCGCGCGTCGATCAGACCGGTGGCAACCAGTCTGCCCGGCAGTCGAGCCAGGTGCAGCGGCCCGCGAGCGAGACCCGGGAGAATGACGGCGACGCCGACGATCAGGTCCAGCTGTCGGCTCGCGCCAGGGCGACCGGCGGGGCCAGCGGCACCAGCGCCTCGGGCCTGTCGGCCGAGCGGCTGCAGGAGATCCTGAAGCGGCTGACGGGCGGTTACTACGACAGCGCCCACGTGCAGGATACGGTGGCGCAGCGGGTGAAGGATGAACTGACCGGCCCGGGACCGGTCGCCTGAGGACCCTGAGCTCACGGAGCAAGCGACATGAAGTGTCTGGTCGTCGACGATTCCGCCACCATG
Source organism: Gemmatimonadota bacterium (assembly GCA_041499215.1). Lineage (GTDB taxonomy): Bacteria > Gemmatimonadota > Gemmatimonadetes > Gemmatimonadales > GWC2-71-9 > JADJOM01. The sequence continues at coordinate 19,467 of JBGQJV010000026.1, forward strand.
CGCCGGATCGTGGTCAACGCGCTGAAGAGCATCGGATACGAGGACGTGGCGGAAGCGGGTGATGGCAGTGACGCGCTGTCGAAGTGTGACGCCTCGATCGAGTTGGTCATCACCGACTGGAACATGCCGGTGATGGGCGGTCTGGATTTCGTGAAGGGGCTCCGGGCCACTCCTCAACACGCCAAGACGCCGATCCTCATGGTTACCACGCGCAGCGTTAAGGAAGACATCATGCAGGCCGTGGAGGCCGGGGTCTCCAGCTACATCCTCAAGCCGTTCACCCCCCAGGTCCTCAAGGAGAAGATCGACCAGATCCTCTCCCTGTCCGGCTCGGCCTGACCCGCCCGGAGGGTGTCATGGATGTCGCCCACGTCAAGGCGCTGGCCACCGAGCTGGAGATCACGCTCGGTCTCCTCTCGGAACTGGTAGGGGAGCTGCAGAGCCGGCGCGAGCAGTGGCCCCGTTCGGGCCGGGTGCACGAGCTGGTTGCCCGGCTCGCCGGCCGCCCCGACCTCGCCGAGCTTCCGGCGGTCATTCTTCGCGCGCATGCCGAGATCACCGAGATCCTGGGCGGCATCCGGCTCACCCGTGAGGCCATCGAGGCCCATGCGCTGGAACGGATCCGGGATACCCAGAACCGGCTGATCGACGTCACCTCCACCACCGAGACCGCCACCCTCGAGCTGATGAACGGGCTCGACCGCTCGATCGAGCTGGTCAACACGCTCGAACAGCAAGCCAACGGCAGCGCGTCGGCGGACGGATTCCAGGTGCTGCGCGACCAGGTGAGCGCGCTGTACAATCACCTCCAGTTCCAGGATATCACCGCCCAGCAGCTGCAGGGCGTGACCCACTCCCTGCTCGATCTCGAGGTCCGGGTCGCCGCGGTGGCGGCCCTGTTCGACCAGCAGGTCGGCCGGGGAGCGAAGATCGACATTCTGCACCGGGCGCTGGACGGTTCCACCACGCACCTGGCGTTCAACCCGGATGCGACCATGAAGCGCACGATCGCCGATCAGACCATGGTCGACGAGGCCTTCAAGGGGGCCCGGAATGGTCAGGCCGACCCAGCCGGCAGTCCCGGCGGGCTCTGAGCCCGCCGGCGACCCGGACGACCACGCCCTGCTGGACAACATCCAGCGGGACAAGCTGGCCATCATCGGCCAGATGGCCTCGTCGGTCGCCCACGAGCTGAGCAACCCGCTCGCGACCATCGTCGCCAGCGCCCAGGCGATCCTGGCGTTCTGGCCACGTCCCGGCGCACCCGGGGCACCGGTGAGCCGGAGCCGCGATGCCTGGTGCCCTCCTCCCGAATTCACCGCTCCTGGTGTCCCGCTCCGGCAGCTCCGCGAGGACCTCGAGCTGATCCTGACGGAAGCCCGTCGCGCCGGGGAGATCGTACACGGCCTGCTGGCCTCGGCCCGGCATCATCCGCCCGAGTGGTGCATTTGCTCGCTGGCGGACGTAGTGCGCCGCGCGGTGGCCCTGTCCCGGCACCACCTCAAGCTGCACAACATCTCGCTGCAATCCCCCTGGTTCGATCCGCACGAGGGCTACCCGCTGTGGAGCCGGATGCGGGGTGACGCCAACCAGCTGCAGCAGGTGCTGCTCAACCTGATCATCAACGCCCAGCAGGCGATCAGCGCCACGCGGGGCTACGGCAGCGTGCGTCTTATCCTGGCGCCGGACGGGCCCGATCGGATCGTGCTCACCGTGGAAGACGACGGGCCGGGCGTCCCCGAGGAGCTGCGCGAGGAGATCTTCCGCCCGTTCTACACCACCAAGCCCGCCGGCAAGGGCACCGGCCTGGGTCTGTCGATCTCCGCCGGCATCGTGCAGGCGCATGGGGGAGAGATCTCCGTCGTGAGTCAGGCCGGCGGCGGCGCCGTGTTCCGCGTGATGCTGCCCTCGCTCGCCGCGACCGACCGGCTCCCCGTCACCTCGCATTCGAGCGACCAGCCGGCGGCTCCGGCTGCCATACCGCTCGAACCGTCCGGCGTCCACCCGGCCGAGTCCGAGACGCGGCTCCGCCGCATCCTGCTGGTCGATGACGAGGTCGGCATCCGCCGCAGCGTAAGCCGTCTGCTTCGGCGCACCGGGTTCCAGGTGACCGATGTCCCGGGGGCGCAAGCCGCATTGCACGCCCTCCGGGCCGCCACCTATGACGTGGTGATCTCCGATCTCCGGATGCCCGGCCTCTCGGGGGAGGAGTTCTTCGACCTGATCCAGCGCGACTTTCCCGAGATGGCTGGCCGCGTCGTCTTCACCAGCGGCGATATCCTGCGGGAGGAGACCCAGCGGTTCCTCCAGGCGAGTGGCTGCCCTTCGTTGCAGAAGCCGTACGACCTCACTGAGCTGGTAGGGCTGCTGCGCGGCCTCTGTCCCCCCGAAGCCGCCGCCCACGAGCGGCGGGCTTCGGCCTGACGTCGATTCCCATGCGTCCTCCGATCCTGTCCGATCTGCGGCTCGACCCTTACCCGATGCCTGCCATGGACCCGACCGCGTCCTCGAGCGCCGATCGCCTGGTGCTGGCGGCCTTGCCTGACGCCGTGCTGGTGCTCGATCCCCTCGGCCTGGTCCGGGACGCCAACCCCGCGGCCGAGCGGCTGTTCGGACGCGCCGTGGAGTCCCTGCGAACGGCTGCGCTCGACCGGCTGGTTACCCTCCCCGACGGGACGGGACTCGGGGCACTCCTTCGGGCGGGACGGCTGGCCGGGCCGGAGCGATGGATCGCCTGCCGCGGGCGCGGCGCCGACGGCCAGGAATTCGGCTGTGACGTCGCCGCCGCCTCGATCGGCGGTGCCGGAGCCCCGGGACGCTGGGTGGTGCAGATCACTCCCACCGGCAACCGTGACTTTCACCTGACTCAGCGGCAGGAATCGGCCAAGATGTCGGCGGTCGCTACACTCGCGGCGGGCATTGCCAACGACTTCAACAACGCCCTCGCGGCCATCAGCGGCAGCATCGAGGCGGCCCGGCTTCGCATCGTCTCCCAGGACCGGGTCCCGCCCCGCGAGTTGATGGAATCGAAGGAGGCCACTCGCGGGGCGGCGCGACTGGTGCGCCGGCTGCTCAACTTCGCACGGCCCTCGCCCGGCATCCGCCGGCCGATCGACCCCGGACGGGTGGTGGAAGAGTCGGTCCAGGTCCTGGGACGCGACCTCGACCCGCGCATCTCGCTGGTGTGCCGGCTGGACCACGGGGACTGGCGCATCCGCGCCGACCTGGAGCAGCTCACCGACCTGCTGGTAAGCCTGGGGCACAACGCCATCGATGCGATGCCGGACGGCGGTGTGCTGACCCTGGCTACGGCCCGAGCCGCGGCAGGCGCATGGGGCGCGCCCGACAGCATGGCCAGCCGGGAGTTCGTCCGCATCGAGGTGCGTGACACCGGTGCGGGCATTCCGCCCGAGGTGCTGCCCCGGATCTTCGAGCCATTTTTCACCACCAAGGAAGCCCGCCGGGGCTCCGGCCTCGGACTCGCCACCGCATACGCGGTGCTGAGCCACCACGAGGGCGGCATCACGGTGGAGAGCGCCCCCGGCGCCGGCAGCCTGTTCCAGATCTACTTCCCCCGGACCCACGATGTCGTGGCGGATGCGACCCCGGCCCGGGCCATCGAGCCCGGCAGCGGGCGTGGCACCATTCTGCTGGTGGACGACGAAGCTGCCGTGCGCCGGCCGCTCCGCCAGGCGCTGGGGCTCTGCGGTTTCACCGTCATCGAGGCGCGCGACGGACTCGAGGCACTGCGGCTGCACGGTCGGCCCGAGTCTGCCTGCGACCTGGTGGTGCTCGACGTGAAGATGCCCGGAATGTCCGGCTGGGACGTGCTGGGTGAGCTCAAGCGGCGCGACCCCCGCCTACCGGTGATCCTGACCAGCGGGTACACCCAGGAGGACAGCACCCCCCCGGCCGACGCAGCCACGCCTGACGCCTATATCCCGAAGCCATATGATCTGGCGGAACTCACCGGCCAGGTCCGCCGGCTTCTTCCGCGCGGACCCGGCGAGAACGGAACGGCCCGGTGAACGTCCTGATCATCGATGACGAGCCGGTGAGCCGCCGGATACTCAGGCGATTGCTGTCCCGCTTCCCCGAGTTCGAGATGCACGAGGCCGAGGACGGAGAAGCGGCGTGGACCCTGCTGGGCGACGTGTCTCCCCGCCTGATCTTCTGCGACCTGTCGATGCCCAGGATGGACGGCGTCGCCTTCCTGACGAAGCTGCGGAGCAATCAGGCGTTCGGCGAGATGCCGGTGATCGTCACCTCGGCCGGCAAGGACCGGGACACGCTGTTGCAACTCAAGGACCTTCGGATCCTCGACTACCTGCTCAAGCCGTTCGAGCTGGCCCCGACCTTCGCCCGGCTGGAGCGGCTCCTGGCGCCCATCATCGCGGAAGACCGGGCGGCGGTGAAGGCCAGAGCCGAGGCGGCGCACGCAGCGCAGGCCGTCGCCAAGGCCGAAGCAGCGGCGAGAGCGGACGCCGCGACCAGCGAACCAGCCGGAGCCGAGGGTGGCGCAGCCGCGGCGGCGGAGGCCCGGCAGGAGGAGCCGTCCGCCAGCTCGTAGTCGCCGATCAGAACGGAGTCGTCGCTCCGCCCCCGTTGCCCGCCTTTCCCAGCCGCGCTAACCTCCAGCAATGCGACAGAACATCTCCAGCGGCGCCCCCTGGGAACCGATCGTCGGCTACAGCCGGGCGGTTCGGGTCGGGAATACCATCCACGTAGCCGGCACCACCGCCGTGGGGCCGGACGGCAGCATTGTCGGCAAGGGTGATCCCTACGCCCAGAGCATGCAGATCCTCCGCAACATCCAACTGGCCCTGACCCAGGCCGGGGCGACCATGGCCCACGTGGTCCGTACCCGGACCTTCGTCACCGACATCTCCCAGTGGGAGGCGGTCGGCCGGGCCCACGGCGAGTTCTTCCGCGACATCCGCCCCGCTGCGACCATGGTCGAGGTCACCCGGCTGATCGACCCGGACCTGATGGTCGAGATCGAGGTGGATGCGGTCATGGAGAGTGAGAAGTGAGAAGTGAGAAGTGAGGAGTAAGAGTTAGGAGTGAAGAGTAAGGAGTGAGGAGGAACTCCCCCTACGGTTAGTTCCTCCTCACTCCTCACTCCTCACTCCTCACTCCTCACTTCTCACTCACAACCTGAACCCAAGTTCGATGCAGCCCATCACCGTCGTCGACGCGTTCGCGGACCAGCCATTCGGCGGGAACCCCGCCGCCGTCTGCATCCTTCCCGCCGCGGCCCCGGAATCCTGGATGCGGTTGGTCGCCCGCGAGATGAACCTTGCGGAGACCGCCTTCCTCCACCGGGCCGCGGACGGATTTGCCCTGCGCTGGTTCACCCCAACGGTGGAGGTGGACCTGTGCGGCCATGCCACCCTCGCCAGCGCGCACGTGCTCTGGCAGCTCGCCTATCTCCCGATGGACGAGATGGCCCGGTTCCACACCAAGAGCGGGCTGCTCACCGCGAGCCGGGATGGCGATCGGATCGTACTCGACTTCCCCGCCCGGGTGGCGTCCGAGCTCTCTCCGCCGGAGTCGCTGCTTCCCGCACTCGGCATCAACGCGCCGCGCTGGGTCGGCAAGAATCAGTACGATTACCTGGTCGAGGTCGGGAGTGAGGCCGAGGTTCGCGGGCTCACGCCCGACCATGGCACGCTGGCCCGGTTGCCGGTGCGTGGCGCGATTGTCACCAGCCTCGCCGACGCTGGCCGGCCCTACGACTTCGTGTCCCGCTTCTTTGCCCCCGGTTCCGGCGTCCCGGAGGATCCCGTCACTGGCTCCGCCCACTGCGCCCTGGCCCCCTATTGGCGGCCCCGCCTCGGCCGCGATGCCATGGTCGGCTACCAGGCCTCCCCCCGCGGTGGCACCGTGCATACCACTGTACAGGGAGACCGGGTGCTGCTGGGGGGGAAGGCGGTGACCGTCCTGCGCGGACTCCTCCTGTGAGACGGCAAGTCGTAAGCGGTGAACGGTGAACCGGTAAGCGCATCTCCGTTCACCGTTCACCGTTCACCTCCGACCTTAGTTCATTCCGATCCCGTGCGGGCGCGCAGGACCAGTCGGGAACGCCGTGTTGAAGTCCACCACATGGAAGTTCGGGTCCTCGACCAGTCCATCGTCGGACACGTTGAGCACGTGGACCCGGTGGTCACCCTCGAAGTGGATCTTGCCGAAATCGTCCTCATTCAGGAAATAGTCGGTCACGACCAGCCGCCGGTCGTCGTGGGTGAGATGAATGGAGTGCGGCCCCGCGTCCAGGCCGAAGTTCACGATGGACACCTGCCTGAACTTCTTCCGGTCGGTGATGTCGAGCATGCCGACCTGGCCCGCCTGGAATGAGGCGAAGATGAGCCGCCGGCCGCTCCGGGGCATGGCGAGCAGCTGAGTCATGCCGCCGCGCACGGGGACCTCGACATGGGGCTCAATCGTCTCGCAATCGAACGACTGCACGTAACGGCCGTCGGTCGGATCCACCGTGTACACCAGTCCGGTGAACATGTTGGCGGTGACCGCTCGTCCATGCGGATCGCCGGGGATGAGCTTGACGTCCATGGTGCCGGCGTTGTCCGGCAGGATCACCGTGCGCGTGATCCGGCGCTCCCTGAGGTTCCAGAACCGGAGCGAGCTCCGCAACTCAACCGGGCCGGGCCACACGTTGAGCGTCGTCACCGGATTGATGAAGTCGCTGGTGACGAGGAGGTTTCTCGAGAAATCGGCGTCGATGCCGTGGGGGTTGAACCCGCCATCGGCGGGCGGCGTACTCGGGTACTCCCCCACCAGGTTCAGATGCCGGTCGAATTCGACCAGGCGCCCGCCCGCCCCGCCCGTGGCCGATCCCATGTTGGTGACCAGGAACCCGCCGTCCGGCAACGGCAGGAAGTCGTCGGTGATGCTCGAATTCGGCGCCCGGGTCGAGAAGAGGAACTTCGGGTGCCGGGCGCTGGAGATGTCGAAGAAGAAGATCCCGTTCTGGCCCTTGAGCAGGCTCAGCAGGCCGCCACAGGCGAGGATCCTGTGGTCCTGCGACATGTGGCAGTGATGCGGCTCGTTGCCGATGTTTCCGGGGGGTGGGATGGGGACGGTTCCGAGCACCCGGCCATAGTTCTTCGAGTGGCGGTTGAAGTCGATCACCGCCAGAAAATCGGCAGCGACATGCGCCTGGTCGCTGGCCCATACATAGAGGGTCCTCGGCTCACCGCGGTGGCCCATGTCGGAGTCGCCATCCCCCCTGGACACGGCCTCGCTGTCCCGCACGGCGGCGGTGGGAGCTGCCGCGTCCTCGATTCGATTGCAGCCGGCGATGACAGCCGCGACCCCCGCCGCAGAGACGACGTATCTGAACCGAGCCCGCAAGTCTGTCCTCATGGTGCCCTCCAGGGGTGAGATGCTGCATGAGCCCTCACCCGTGGTGGCGCCATCCTGGGACGGAAGTGGACATGCTGGAGGGAGTCGGGGCGGTGAGCGATAGGGTTGGAAGATGAACGGTGAACAGTGAAGGGGGAACGGAAAAGGCGTTAACGGTGCACTGGAACGGGGAATGGGGAACGACTTAGGCCCATCCCCGTTCCCCGTTCACCGTTTGCCTTTTGCCATCTCGTCCATCAGGGTCCACCGACCTTCACGGCCACCAGATCGCCCCGCCTCTCTCCCGGACCGAGCGACCATCCCGCCGCCAGCTTGAGGGTCCACCCTTCCCCCTGGATCACCGACCCGGCAGTGTCCCGGGGCGC
>JBGQJV010000027.1:0-27159 GCA_041499215.1 Gemmatimonadota bacterium
CCCGATCACCGCGATGGCGAGCGGCTGCTGCAACTCGGCCCCGGGACCGAGTCCGAGCGCCAGTGGCAGCAGACCGGCGAGGGTGCAGACCGTGGTCATCAGGATCGGTCGGAGCCGGATCCGCCCGGCCTCCGCCAGTGCGTCCTCCGGGCCGAGACCCGCCCGGCGGAACCCCTGAGCCGCGTCGAGCAGAATGATCCCGTTCTTGACCACCAGGCCCACCAGCAGAATCAGCCCCATGAAGCTGGAGACGTTGAACGGCACCCCGGTCAGCGCCAGCGCCCCGAACGCGCCGGTAAGACCGAGCGAGGCGGCGAGCAGGATCATGACCGGGCCTCGGAAGCTGCCGAACTGCGCCACCATGACCAGCAACACCGCCCCGGCCGCGAGAGCCAGCACCAGCAGCAGCTGGCGGAAGGAGTCCCTCTGGCCAGCATACTGTCCGCCGTATTCGAGGCTGACCCCCGGGGGCCGCGGGGTCGTGGCGAGCCGGCTCCGAATGGCCGCCATGACCTCGCCCAGACTTGAGCGCTCCGGATCCACCACGCCGGTCACCATGACCACCGGGCGGAGGTTCTCGCGCAGCAGCTCGGCGGGATCGCGGGCCTCTTCGACTGTGCCTAGACTCGCCAGCGGTGCCCAGCCCCCCGGCCCCACAATCGGGACCTGGCCCACCACCGTGGGTGAATAGCGCACGCTGTCGGGCAGGCGGACTCGGATGGGCACCAGGCGATCGGGCTCGCGCACCGCCCCCGCGTCGGCGCCGAAGAGCGCCGCACGCGCCTGCAGGCCCGCGGCCTCGGCAGTCAGGCCCAGCCGGGAGAGCCGTAACGGATCGAGCGCGACCCGGAGCGTCGGCAGCTCACCGACGTCCCCGTCGAACAGGTCCTCGAGTCCCGGAACATCCTCGATGGCGGCCGCCACCTGCCGCGCCCCCGCTCCCGCAACGGCCACGTCGGGATGGAACAGTTTGAGCTCGACTGGCTCCGGAGCCCCGGTCAGGTCGCCGAGCAGATCCTCCAGGATCTGATGGTACTCGACCCGTACCGCTGGGAGCTCCCGATCCAGCCGATCGCGAAGCCGGTTCATGACGCCGAAGACCGAGACGCCCCGGACCTTCCGCGGCTTGAGCAGCACCGTCATGTCGCCCCGGTTGGGCGCGGTGGCGAAGAGGCCGAGCTCGACCCCGGTCCGCCGGGTGAAGGCCAGGACGGCGGGATCCTCCCGCAGCACCTGCTCGATCCTGGTGAGCTCACGGTCGGTCTCCGCCAGGGAGGTGCCCGTCGGCGTCCAGTAGTCGAGGATGAACCCGCCCTCGTCCATCTGCGGCAGGAACCCGGTCCCGACCGAACGCCAGGCGATGACCGCGAGCAGCACCATCGCCGCCGCCAGGCCCAGCGCCAGACCCCCACGGCCCAGCAGACGCCGGAGGACGCTGGTATACCACGCCTCCAGCCGTCGCAGCGGGATCCCCGGTTCGCTCGTCCCCGTGCGGACCCGCTGCCGCGCAGCCAAGACCGGGATCACCGTCACGGCGTAGGCGAGCGAGAGCAGAACCGCCGCGGCCAGCGCCGACGAGAACGACTGGAAGAACTGGCCCACCACCCCCTCGAGCAGGGCGAGCGGCACGAACACGACCACGGTGGTCAGGGTGGAGCTCGCCACCGGGGCCAGGATCTCGTCGGTCGCGGCCAGCACGCTCTCTTCTCCCCCGCCGTGCGCCGCCGCCCTGCGGGCAATGTTCTCGACCACTACGACCGCATCGTCGATCACCAGCCCGATCGCCACCGCCAGGCCGCCCAGAGACATGAGGTTGAGCGAATCGCCCAGCGCAGCCAGCGCGGCGAAGGTGCCGATCACTGCGAGGGGCAGGGTGATCGCCGCAGTGAGAGTGAGGTCGAGGCGGCCGAGGAACAGGAACAGGACCGCCACCGCCAGCAGGCCGCCCAGCAACATCGCGTCGCGCACGCTTGCGATGGAGTCCCGCACCAGGGCACCCTGGTTGTAGACCGACTGGAGCCGCACCCCGGAGGGCAGCAGCGGTCGGAGAGAATCCACCGTGGCCTGCACCGTCCGCTCGACGGTGAGGATGTTGCCCCGCGGCTGACGGGAGACATTGATCAGGGCCGCCGGCGCCCCGTCGCCGGTGGTGAGCTGGAAGCGATCTTCCACGCCGTAGCGTACCCGGCCCAGGTCGCCCACCCGAAGGACCCCGTCGCCGTCACGGCGCACCACGGCAGCGGCCACGGCGTCCGGGGTGGTCACCTGGCCCGACACCAGGATGCTGTATTGCAGGTACTGCCGGTCGACCCGGCCGGCGGCGGTGATCACGTTGGCGCTGGCGATCTGGTCGGCAACCTCCCGCACGCTCACCCGCCGGGAGGCGAGCCGCGCCGGATCGAGCTCCACCGATACCTCCCGCACCAGCCCGCCCTGCACCTCCACGCCACCCACGTCCGGCAACCGGGCCAGTCGGGGTCGGATGGTGAATTGGGCGAGATCGCGCAGCACCACGGGGTCCGCCCCGATGAGCTCGTACTGCAGCATCGGAAAGACCGACGGCGTGAGCCGCTCGGCCACGATGTCGATCCCCCCGGGCAGGGCCGATTGGAGCGCCGCGATCCGTCCCTGCACCTGCTGCAGGGCGAAGGGCATGTCCGCCCCGGGTCGGAAGTTGAGGCTGAGCTCCGCACCGCCGCGCACCGTGCGGCTCCGGATCTGCCGCAGGTCGATCACCCCGCTCACCGCCTCTTCCAGCGGACGGGTCACCGCCACGACCATGTCCCGCGGCTCGAAGGTGCCGCCCTGCACCACCACGGCAATCCGGGGGAAAGTGGCCTCCGGGTAGATCCCGGCCGGCAGGGTCACGAGCGCATACAGGCCGGCTCCGGAGAACAGCGCGGTGGCAAGCAGAATCGGGGCGCGATGCCGCGCCGCGAAGCGGGCGATGCTCATTCGGGGTGGACCGCCGGCACCACCCGCATGCCGTCCACCAGCCCGTAGGCGCCGGTGGTGGCCACCCGATTGCCAGGTTGCAACTCACCCCGTACCGACGCCCGGCTTCCGCTCCGCACCCCGACTTCCACCGGCCGGGCGTGCGCCACGGAGTCGGCGCCGATCACGAACACGTTGAGCGTCCCACCCACCAGCACGAGGGCCGAATCGGGCACCACCAGGGCACCGCGCTCGACCGGCAGCGAGACCCGCGCCGTGGCGCCGCCACCGGGCCGGAGCGAGCTCCCGGTCGCCCCGATGCGGATGACCACGGCCCCTGCCCCGGTGAGCGAATCAACCCCCGGCGCAATGGCGTGCACCCGCGCGGGGCTCGGCTCGCCGCCAGCATCGGCCGAGACGGTGGCCGCCTGCCCCACCGCCAGGCGCGCCAAATCCGCGGGGGCGACACTGGCCACCAGGTCCAGGCCGCGACCGTTCACGACTTCCACCAGCGGCTGCCCCGCGCTCACCCGTTCCCCGGGCTGGACCAGCATCCGTTGGACCCCGCCAGCGATCGGACTCGTCACCCGGGTCCGCGCGAGCAGCCGTTCCGCCGCTACCGCTGCCGCCCGCGCGCTGGTGGCGCTCGCTTCGCGTTCTTCCAGCTGCCGCCGGGCGGTGATTCCCTGCTGAAACAGGTCGCGTTGCCGTGCCAGATCAGCGTCGGCGGCGTCCGCTGCGGCCCGAAGCGACTGGGCCTGCGTCACCAGCTCGGGTGCTTCGAGCTCGAGCAGCAACCGTCCCGCGGCCACCGGCTCTCCCACCTGTGCGTGCACTCCCCGCACCACTGCGTCGGTGGGTGCCGACAGGAGTGCGCTCCCTCCCGGCACCGGCGTCAGCCGGCCGATCAGGGCGACGGTCTCGCTGATGGTGTCCCGTGTCACCAGAGCGATCCCTACCGGCACCGCGCGCACCTCGGCCGCGCCGTCACCGCCCCCCCGGGCGCAGCCGGCGGCGAGCAGCAGGACGCCGAGCAGCCGTGTCGCCTGGTTCATTCCGCTTCGCCCAGCACCTGGTTCCATGCCGCGCGTGCCTCCTGGAAGGCCAGCAACTCATCCACCGTTTCGGCGGTCACATCCCGCTCGGCCCGTAGCGCCTCGAGCAGGGAGATGAGTCCAGTCTCGCCGAGCCGGTACGCCGCCGTGGCGCGAACCCGGATGCGGCGGGCAACGGGAAGCAGCGAATCCCGCGCGACCAGTGCGCGGTCGTGCGTTTCCCTCAGCCGGGTTGCCGCCTCGGCCAGGGCGCGCGCGGTCTCCAGCCTCGCCTCCGCCGCACCGGCGCCGGCCTGCGCCGCCTCCGCATCGGCCAGCTGTTTCGCGCCACCACCATGTTGCCACAGCGGCAACGGGATGGAGACCCCGAATAGGGCGAGGAACGAATCTCTGTTCGACGGATCGTCCCAGTCCGCGCCGAGCTGGACACTTGGCAGCGGCACCCGGGCGCGGGCGGCGGAGCGCGCCCGTGCGGCGGCCGCCGCTGAATCCGCGACCGCGCTCACCACGCTGGGCACCGCGTCGAGGGATGGGACCGGGGGGCCGCCAGCAGCCACGACCGTCAGACCGTCCCCCAGCGCTCCACCCAATGGCGGCGGTGGTGTCGTCTGCTCCCAGCCGATGCTCCGAGCCAACCGCGCCCACGCCACGGCGGCCGCCTCGCGCGCCCGGGATTCGCGCTGCGCCGCGCGGGTGGCCTCGAGCAGCAGCTGATCCCGCTCCTGCTCGGCGATGTCGCCCCGGGCGAGCCGCTCGGCGCCGAGCCGCGCCAGTGAATCGGCGAGCACGCGCTGCTCGGTGGTCAGCCGGGCCAGCTCTCCTGCCGCGTGCACACCGTAGAATGCCACCCGCACCTCGGCCATCAGCGCCGCCATAGCCAGCACGGAATCGGCCTCGGCCCGGCGCACCAGCTTACTTGCGGCCTGGCGCCCCGCCCCACGGGTGAGCAGCCAGTCCAGGGATTGTTCAAGGGATACGTGCTGACGCGGAGCATCCTCGGTGTAGCTGTACGCGCCGATCGGATTCGGAACAGTCCCCGCCACTCGCAACCCGGCGCGGGCGGCGGCGACCAACGCGGCAGCGGCACGCGGCTGCCCCCGCTGAGCACGTGCGCGAGCCTGCGCGGCATCGAGGCTGAGTGTGTCCCGGGAACCCTGAACCAGCAGCAGCGGGAACAGCAGGAGGTATATCATGCGGGCCGGTCAGGACGATAGCGTCGCCGGTCAGGCCACGCCACCCGGACTACGGCCTGGCCCTGGCCGAATCAGCGCTGCGCTCCCTGACTTCCGCTGCGGCATCCTCGTGTTCCACCCCGAGCACCTTTCCGGTCTTGGCGTCCACTTGTACCTCGGTAATGCCCGGCTTGCCGGCGACCTTCATGTCGAAGGAGTAGATCAGATGCTTACGCTCCATCTCGATCTCGGCCCCGGCGATGACTCCGCCGGGTACCCGTCTCAGCGCAAGTCTCCTGGCCGAGTCGGCTGGCAGTGTAGCCCGCGCGAGCAGGCCGGGCCGCTCTTCCTTCACGGTCACGGGTCGCTGCGCCGCCCCCGCTACCGGAATGGCCAGCAGGAGCGAGAGCATCGGGCCAACAGAATGGGATGATGTCATGGTAAGCTCCGGGCCGCGGTCGGGGAGGGTCGTCAGGCTGGGGAAGCTAAGCGGTTTGGCGGCGGGGGGTTTGACGGTTATCCTACTCCCTCGCACCACGACCGCCTTCCCGAGCCGTGAGAGGAGCAGATGACCCACCCGCTGGTCGGCATCGTCATGGGCAGCGACTCCGACTGGGAGGTCATGCAGCACGCGGCCCGCCAGCTGGTCCAGTTCGAGGTTCCGCACGAGTCCCGGGTGGTCTCCGCTCATCGCACCCCCGACCTGCTCTACCGCTACGCCGAAGAGGCGGCTGGCCGCGGGCTCCAGTGCATCATCGCCGGCGCGGGGGGTGCGGCCCATCTCCCGGGCATGCTGGCCGCCAAGACGCCGGTGCCGGTGCTGGGGGTCCCGGTGCCATCCCGGCATCTCAACGGTCTGGATTCCCTGCTGTCCATCGTGCAGATGCCCGGCGGCATTCCAGTCGCCACCTTCGCCATCGGTGAAGCCGGGGCCAAGAACGCGGGGTTGTTTGCCGTTGCCATCCTGGCACGGCAACAGCCGGCGCTGGCGGCCAGGCTCGACGCCTTTCGCCAGAGCCAGACCGACCGCGTACTCGGACTCACCCTCCCGGAGTCGCCGTGATCCCACCGGGCTCGACCCTGGGCCTCCTGGGCGGTGGGCAACTCGGCCGGATGTTCGTTCAGGCGGCACAACGGATGGGCTACGAGGTGGTCGTGCTCGACCCCGATCCCGAGAGCCCTGCCGGCCGTATCGCCGCCCTGCACCTCCAGGCAGAGTACTCCGATGAGCCGGCGCTGACGGAACTGGGCAAGAGCGTCCGCGCGATCACCACCGAATTCGAAAATGTCCCCTCCAACAGCCTCGCCTTCCTGCGGCTGTTCTGCCCGGTCCGCCCCGGCCCGGAGGCGGTTTCGCTTACCCAGGATCGGATCGCCGAGAAGCTGTTCGCCCGGCAGCAGGGGCTGCTCACCGCCCCGTTCCATCCGGTGCTCACCGAGGGAGACCTCGAGCCGGCCTTCGAGGTCATCGGGGCGCCGGCGCTGCTCAAGACCAGCCGGCTGGGCTACGACGGGAAGGGCCAGGCGAGGGTCGACACCCTCGAGGCGCTGATCGATGCCTTCGAGGAGTTCGGCCGCCAGCCATCGATTCTCGAGCGGCGCCTCCGGCTCGACCTCGAAGTCTCGGTCGTCCTCTCCCGTACCGAGGACGGACGGGTGGTGACGTATCCGGTCGCGGAGAACGTCCACGTCAATGGAATCCTGGACTCCAGCGTGGTTCCCGCCCGCATCCCGGCACGGCTCGCGGAACGGGCCGGGCAGGCCGCCATCAGGCTGGCCACCGCCATGAACTACGTCGGCACCATGGCAGTGGAGTTCTTCGTGGTCGGCGGCGACCAGCTGCTGATCAACGAGCTGGCGCCGAGGCCCCACAACAGCGGACACTACACCCTCGACGCCTGCGTGACCGACCAGTTCGAGCAGCAGGTCCGGGCCCTGGTGGGACTGCCGCTCGGCGACACCACCCTGCACTCTCCCGCGGCGATGGTGAATCTGCTGGGCGACCTGTGGCTCCCCGGCGAGCCCCGCTGGGATCGCGCCCTGTCCGATCCGGGCGTGAAGCTCCACCTGTACGGCAAGACCGAACCCCGCGCGGGGCGCAAGATGGGACACATGACCGCGCTCGGGGTAGCACCGGATGACGCGCTCGCCGCCGCAATGGGGGCACGTGCGCGGCTCATCTCCACCGCCCAACACTGAACGCACGAGACCATCACATGCTGACGCTGTTTGCCTCTCTGGTCCTGTTCTCGCCCGCGGGTCCGCTCCCGGCCGCACAGGACCCGCTCGCCTGCCGCACCATGAACACCGACAAGCTGCCGCTTGCGACCCGGAAGAGCCCGCTTGACTCGCTGTCCTTCAAGGTCGGCGCGACCCAGATCAAGCTGTGCTATGGCCGTCCCTCCGCCCGTGGCCGCAGCATGATCGGTGGTGACGCCGTTCCGTTCGGCAAGCTGTGGCGGACCGGGGCCAACGAGCCGACCATGATCCACGCGACCGGTCCGATCACCATCGCCGGAGTAGCGGTCCCGGCGGGCTCGTACTCCATCTACACCATCCCGGGCCAGACCGAGTGGCAGGTCATCGTGAATCGGTCCATCAGCCAGTGGGGCCACGAGTCCTACTACACCGAACCGGTGAAGGCCCAGGAAGTCGGGCACGGCGTCGTGAAGAGCGAGGCGAATACTGCGCCGGTCGAGATGTTCACGATCCACGCGGAGCCCGGCACGGCCGGCGCGGTGAATCTTGTACTGGACTGGGAGAAGACCCGGGTGAAGATCCCGGTGGCGCCGGGGAGGTAGGCGGAGGGCGTTGGCCGCTAGCCATTGGCCGTTGGCCGTTAGCCGTTAGCCGTTAGCTGTTAGCTGTTAGCCGTTGGGCGAAGGAAATCAACCCTCTGGTCATGCGCCAGGCGGTCGCCTTTGCTTGGGCAAGCTAACCGCCAACGGCTAACGGCTAATGGCCAGGTCGCAGGCGACCGGACCTGCCAGCAATCGGAGCGCGTCGATGGACGATTCCGGCCCCCGGGCTTCCCACCTCGAGATGGCCCGCGCCGCCATCCTGAAGGGCGACTGGAAGGGCGCCGCGCAATCCGCCCGCCGCTCCCTTGCCCATGTCGAGACCGCCGAGGGACACGAACTCCTCGGCCTCGCCTCCTGGTGGCGCTTGCCGACCTAGCCGCGGCCCTGCAGCTTGTGCGGGGTCGTTAGGCCGACAACCCGACAGTTTTTCGTTCGGAGAGCATGCATGCTTCGAGATGACTATTCCGAACGTGTCCGTCAGGTGCTCGCGGAAGCGCGAACAGAGGCCGACCGGCCCGGTCCCGGGTACGTCGCCCCAGAGCGGACCATCTAACCGTACGTCGCCGATCGTTTGCGAGCAGGCAACAAGCGGGTGCCGTTCCCCACTGAGCCAGACGCTCTTAGAATTGGGGATGCGCAAACACGTACTTCTCTATGGACTCCTCGGCGGCGTCCTCATAGCCGGACTCAAGCTCATCGAGTACCGCTGGCTCGTGGTGGCGTATTCGGTAGAGATCTACGGCGGGCTCGTGGCCGCGGTGTTTGCCAGTTTGGGCATCTGGCTCGGCCTCAGGCTCACGCGGCATACCGAGACCGTGGTGGTGCGCGAGGTCATGGTAGCGGCACCGGTCACATTCGTGCGTGATCAGAGCAAGCTTGAGTCACTCGGCATCACGCCCCGCGAACTGGAAATTCTGGAGCTGATCGCCGAGGGGCTGAGCAACAAGGAGATCGCCGCGCGAGTGCACCTGAGCGAAAACACGGTCAAAACGCATTCCAGCCGTGTGTTCGACAAGCTCGGCGCGCGGCGGCGGACCCAGGCGGTGCAGTTGGGAAAGGAACTTCGGCTCATCCCCTAGTTGGGTTGTTCAGCTGCGGCGAGGGCAGCAGCGGCATCCCCGAGCCCCAACTTTCGTATGATTTCCCGCAGAATTGTGCCAAATCATCCATTCGGGTGATGCGCGGAGCAGGGGCCGGCTGGTAGAATCGGCTGTCCTCAACCACTTGGGAGTTGCTATGCGAAAGATCGTGCTGACCTTCGGGCTCATTGCCGGCGCTTTCCTGTCGGCGATGATGTTCATAACCCTGCCATTCCAGGACCAGATCGGCTTCGACAAGGGCGCCATCATCGGCTACACCACGATGGTGCTCGCGTTCCTGATGGTGTTTTTCGGAGTCAAGTCGTACCGCGATAACGTGGCGGGTGAAAGCATGACGTTCGGCCGCGCCTTCAAGGTGGGCCTGATGATCACCGCCGTCGCCAGCGTCTGCTACGTGGCCACCTGGGAACTGATCTACTACCAGCTCGCTCCCGACTTTGGCGAGAAATACGCGGCATACACCGTGGAGAAAGCGAAGAAGTCCGGTGCCACGGACGCGCAAATCGCCGCGCAGATCCAGCAGATGACGGCGTTCAAGGAGATGTATAAGAATCCTCTTGTGAACATCGCGCTCACCTTGCTCGAGCCGTTGCCGGTCGGAATCCTGTTCACACTCGTGACGGCGGGGGTGCTGAGCCGGAAGCGGCGAGCTACGGCCGCGGCGGTCGCGTAGGTGGAGGCAACCTTGGCTTGCGTTCACCCATTGCGACCGCCGGCCTAACCAAGCGTTGCAGCTGACGGGTGGCTATTGTGAGCGGCTCTATGGCGCCGCGTTGTCAGATCACCAGAAGCTGAACGCCATTCGGTACGCGGCAGCCACCTCTTGTAATGCTTTCAAAGGGAGCACGATATGGAACTCGGCGCGTTTTCGATTAGCTTGGCTGTTAAGGATCTTGAGGCGTCTAGGACCTTCTACGAGAAGTTTGGCTTCACGGTCTTTGCCGGAGAGGCCTCCCACAAGTGGCTGATTGTGAAGAACGGCCAACACGTGATCGGCCTCTTTCAGGGGATGTTCCAGAAGAACATACTGACCTTCAATCCGGGCTGGGACAGCGACGCTGGCACGCTCGACACCTTCACCGACGTGCGCGCTCTTCAGCGTCAGTTGAAAGCGGAAGGCGTGGCACTGGTTACCGAGGCCGATGAAGCCACCACGGGACCCGCCAGTTTTATGGCAGTTGACCCGGACGGAAACCCGATCCTTGTGGACCAGCACGTTTGAGAACGACTCCAACTGCCCGCACCTCAGCTGCGGTGTCGCTGCCGCCTAACCATTGCTTGAAGCTGTCAGGGCCCGGCCGCCGGTTCGTCCCTGGACTGGCATTCGCGAGCCGGTCCCTGCAGCTGATGCGCGGTCGGTAGCGGGCGCGGCCGTTCCGGAGGAGCGATCCATGCGTTGTCGCGCTGCCCTTGTGGCCGCAATCATGATCGGCGCTTGCCACGCCGGTACGACCACCCTCGGCTCGCAACCTGAGGCCGGCAGCAGCCGCTTTCTCTTCGTGTGGGCTGGGGACGCCGATAAGCGGGAGAGCGATTTCCTGGCTGTCATCGACGTCGATCCTCGGAGTGCCACCTACGCCTCCGTCGTGTCGACCCTGCCGGTCGGCGCTGCGGGCACGCGGCCCCATCACACCGAATACGAGATGCCGGCCACCGGCGTGTTGTGGGCGAACGGCTTCGACGCCGGCCAGACCTTTCGATTCGACCTGCGCGACCCCACACATCCACACCTCGTCGGGTCCGCGGGCGACGCCGGGCCCTTCAGCCATCCGCACAGCTACGCCCGCCTCCCCAACGGCAACGTCCTGGCCACGTTTCAACGGCGCACCGGCATCGGCCCAGCCGCAACCGGCGGCCTCGTGGAGTTCGATCCCGGTGGACGAGTCGTGCGATACGCCAACGCTGCCGTCCCCGCGATCGATTCCGGTGTGCGGCCGTATAGCCTCGCTGTGGTTCCGGCCCTCGACCGGGTCGTCACGACCGCCACGGACATGCACCTGCAAACGAGCAGCCGCGCTGTGCAAGTTTGGCGCCTCTCCGACCTCAGGCTGCTTCAGACCATCCTACTGCCACCGGGTCCGCGCGGCGATGAGAACTCGATGACGGCTGAGCCTCGGGTGCTTGCGGATGGCCGCACCGTGCTCGTCAACACGTTCACTTGCGGCTTGTACCGACTGCGCGGCCTGGCTGGCGACACGCCGTCCGCGGAGTGGGTGTATTCGACGCCGTGGACGGAGCCGCCCTACTGTGCCGTGCCGGTGGTCGCCGGACACTTTTGGCTCCAGACCAGCGGCCCGGAGCACTCCGTGCTGAGCTTGGACGTCTCCGACCCGAGCCGACCGCGGGAAGTGAGCCGCCTCACGCTCCGGCCAGACGAGATTCCCCACTGGATCGCGCTGGAACCGAATGCAGATCGGTTGGTGATCACCGGCTATGGGGCACTGGAGTCACGCGTCCTGCTGGCTAAGCTGGACCGCACGACGGGCGCACTTCGCCTGGACGTCACCTTCAAGACGCCCGGCGCGGAGCAGCCTGGGGTGAACTTCGGGCGTGAGCGGTGGCCGCATGGCCCAACGGGACGGGCTATACCGCACGGCGCTGTGTTCAGCAGGCCCTGAGTCGTTTGCGCCGCCGAACAAGGCGTTGACGCTGACAAAGGAGCTATGGACGGGGCGCGCTCTGCGCGCGCATCTATGATATTCGTTTGCAGCCTCACCCCAGGGCGGTAGGCGCTGGCGCGCTTGCCCGTGGCACGCAATGGACGGGCTGGGAATGCTTGGGACGGGCTTTCCCTCTCGAAACGCCGAACGGCGCCCCGCTTGGGACGCCGTTGGACTGCTGTGGACCGTTTCAAAGTGGAGGCGGAGGGAATCGAACCCTCGTCCGAGTGAGCTTCCAGAACCACGTCTACGCGCGTAGGTGCCGCTTCATGCGTGGGTCCGAGCCGGCGCGACACCGGCCTTCCCGGACTCTATCCCCTGAGATCTCGCTTCTGCCGTCGAGGCGGCGGCAGTCACCAGTCCGGTTTTGCGATTCGATGGCGGCGCCCCGGACGAGCTCCGTTCATCGAAGGTGCATTAAGCGAGCTTGAGGCTCAGCTTACGCAGCCATTGCCAGTTCAGAGTTGGCAGTTGATACGTTCCAGACGGTTTTACCAGGGGCCTGGACCTGGGCGCGCTGCGATCCCTTCATCAAACCCGTCGAAGCCTGTCGCCCCCGACACTGGAACTTAGCCCTGCGGGGAGGCTGGTTCAAGAGAAGGCGGGCGGGGCGGGAAGGGCGGACAAGGCGGGCAACTCAACGCCCTTCCGCCCACTCCGCCGTGTCGACCCGTGCGGTGTCTACTCGGAACTCGGAACTTCAGTCAGCCAATCGGCTTGGCCGTCTCCACCCGGTCCCTCCCCTGCCGCTTGGCCTCCATGAGCGCTGCGTCCGCCTGCGCCGGGAGATTGGCCAGGCTGCGGGTGGTATCGGGCAGGGCCGCAACACCGAAGCTGGCGCTGAGCGGCCAGGACCGCCCCTGCCAGTCCCAGGTGCTCGTGCCCAGCTGGATGCGGATCCGCTCGGCGACCTTGGCGCCGTACACCAGCGACGCGCCCGGCAGCCAGATGGCAAACTCCTCCCCGCCGATCCGGGCTGCCACGTCGGCACCGCGCACCGTGTCATGGATCAGGCGGGCGAAGTGGACCAGCGCCGCGTCGCCCGCCGGGTGGCCGAGCGTATCGTTGAGCAGCTTGAACTTGTCGCAGTCGGCGTAGATCAGACTTCCCTGCGAAATGCCCACCCGGTGCATCTCCTCATCCAGCCCGCGCCGGTTCTTGAGGCCGGTGAGCGGGTCGGTGACCATGGCGTTTCCATCTTCCTCCATCTTGCGGGCGCGCGCCATCCGCGGTCCCGCATTCCTGAGCGCCTCCTGCACCTCGGCGATCACCGGTCCGATCGGGGCGCCGTCGTCATCGGTCCAGATCGCCACCGCCCCAACCGTTTCTTCCCCCGCCTTGATCGGGTAGATGATTGCCGGAGTGAAGTGACTGCGCCGGTCATTCACGATGCCGCCCAGCGGATCGGCGATACTGGTCAGCGAAGGAACCTCGCCCCGGGCCACCTGGAAGACCGGGCTGCCAGGCTGTGCCAGGTTGTCGAGCAGGCGCCGGTCAGCCCGGCTCGACGTGCCGATCACTCGGACCCCGGTCTTGGCGTCCACCGCCACGATCACCTCGGCCGAGAGAATCCGTTCCATCTGGTAGGCCAGCCGGAGCCCGATGCTGCCGAGCGATTCCACCGGGCTGTCTCCCTCGGCGATCGCCTGGTCCATCAACGGGCGTCGCGCCAGCCCGTCCAGCAGCGACGCAAGATCCTCCTGGGCCCCCCGGAGGACCGTGACCGCGGCGCCGGCGGGAAGCAGGATCCCCGCGCCCAGCCCAGTCGCGGCGGAATAGACCAGGGTCCCGGAATCCAGCCGCTCGGTGCCGGCGCCGTTCTGCCGGCACAGCGCCGCGAGGCGCTCCTCGACCGCGGCGGAGTCATTGACGGAGAGCCTTCCCGCAGGGAGGGCCCGCTGCCAGCGGGTCGGCCGGTCACCGGTCGAGACCGAGGTCGTGGCCCACGCGCCCAGCGCGTTCCGCGCCTCGGCCAGCCACCGGAGCGCCGGGTCCGGGGCCAGCATCGGCTCCACGCCAAGGGGACCGGGTTCGGCGGCGTCGGTGTGCCGGTTGCGAAACCGCACCAGCGCCGCCCCGCCAGCCACCCCGAGCAGGAGCCACAGGAGCGCGCTCACTTGAGCCACCCCCGCCGGTGGAACCACATCCAGATTGCGGCGCTCACCGCGACCATCACCGCCCACACCATCGGGTAGCCCCAGCGCTGGGGAAGCTCGGGCATGTGCTGGAAGTTCATGCCGTACACTCCGACGATGAACGTGAGAGGCAGGAAGAAGGCCGAGAAGACGGTGAGCACCTGGACCACCTCGTTGGTTCGGTGCGCGGCCAGCGACAACTGCATGTGCAGCAGGTTGTTCACGTCCTCCAGCAGCTCATCGGCATAGAAGTGCATGCTCTCCGCGTTCTCTCTGAGGTCCTGCAGCAGCGGCGCACTGCGGTCCTGACCCGAGGAGAACCGGTTCGCCACGCTGATGGTGTGCCACAGCAGCCGTTTGATGAGCGACACCCTGCGCTTGAGCAGATACATCTGGTGCAGCAGGGTCGATACATCGTCCCGCTGCAGCAAAGTGCCTTCGAAGGCATCCGTCCGGGCCTCGGCATCCGCCAACGGAGCCTCGAACGAGAGGACCACCGCCAGGGCCAGCTCGGCCAGGAGCTCGGTCACCAGACTGAGACTGTCGCCCCCGCCGTTCCCGGAGGGTCGCTGCCGCCACCGCTCCATCACCTCGGACAGGTACGCCTGGTCCTTGCGATGAATCGTGATCAGGAGACTGGGACTCCAGAACAACGCCACCTTCCGGGTGAGCGCCTGGATCGAATCCGCCACCGAGTCGGCCCGCTCGTCGTGGGCCCGGAGAATGGCGAACGAACTGCCACCGAACCGCTCGAACTTGGGAAGGTGCTCCGGGTCGAGACAGTCCGTGACCGCGGTGGCGGGAAGCCCGTGTTCCCGCGCCACCTGCTCCAGGTCTGCCCGGGTGGGCTCCACCAGATCGAGCCAGACGAACGCCGGCGCAGCGGACTGGTAGATGGTGCGGAGCATGGTAGCGAGCCGTTAGCCGTGAGCCAGTTGGCCATTGGCCGCTGGCCGTTGGCTCTGGTCAGAGAAGCGGACCACCGCCGCGTTTACGGAAACACACCCACACCAGCCCTGCCTCGGACAGCCAATGGCCAACGGCCAACGGCCTCAACGACCCACACGCCCGTTCAGGATCCGCATCGCCGCCATCGCGGCGCCGAAGCCGTTATCGATGTTGACCACCGTGACCCCGGCCGCGCAGGAGTTGAGCATCGCCAGGAGCGCGGCCAGACCGCCGAATGACGCCCCATAGCCCACGCTGGTCGGCACCGCGATCACCGGGGCCCCCACCAGGCCGCCCGCCACGCTCGGCAAGGCCCCTTCCATGCCGGCGACCACGATAAGCACGTCCGCGGCCCGGAGGGTGTCACTCGCGCCGAGCAGCCGGTGGAGCCCGGCGACTCCGACATCCGTGAGACGCTCCACCCGGGCCCCTAGCGCATCGGCGGTGACCGCGGCTTCCTCGGCCACCGGCAGGTCGCTGGTCCCGGCACACGCCACGACCACCGTTCCACTGACGGCTGTCGGCTGACGGCTGACGGCTCTCGACAGGACCGTCCGTCCGAGCGGATTCCACTCGAGCGCCGGAAAACGGGCCGCCAGTGCTTCCGCCTGCTCCGGCGTGGCCCGGGTCCCCAGGAATCCCCCACCCTGCGCCGCCAGTCGCTCGCAGATGACCACCACCTGTTCCGCCGTCTTTCCCGAGCAGAACACCACCTCGGGATGTCCCTGGCGGAGCGTCCGGTGATGGTCCAATTGAGCGAATGACAAGGACTCAGTGGGAAAGTTTCGCAACCGCTCTAGCGCCTGCTCCGGCGTCGTGCGGCCCGCCGCGACCTCCGCCAGCAGCTGCTCCAGACGTTCGGGCGTCACACCACCCCGGCCAGAGGCGCCAGATACCCACTGAAGATCGTCTCTGCCTCGGCCATTGACTCGACCTGGAAGAGCCGACCGCGGAGCTCGCTCGCGCCGTGCAGACCCTTGGTGTACCACCCGAAGTGCTTGCGGAACTCGATCACCGTCTTGCGACTGTCACCCTGCAGCCGGAGGGCGAGTCGGGCATGCTCCAGCGCCACCGCAAACCGCTCGGCGGGGCTCGGTGCCGCCGGCCGCTGTTCTCCCGCCAGCAGCGCCCGGGCGTCACGGAACAGCCATGGATTGCCGAACGAGCCCCGGCCGATCATCACCCCGGCACAACCGGTGTGCCGGACCATGCGGACCACGTCGTCGGCGGTCTGCACATCTCCGTTGCCGATCACCGGGACATCCAACGCCTCCACGACCCGGGCGATCTCGTCCCAGTTGGCCTGACCGCCGAACATCTGCGTCCGGGTCCGGGCGTGCAGGGTGAACGCCCTGGCACCAGCATCCTGCATCCGGAGGGCGATGCCCACCGGGTCCCGGGTATCGTCGTTCCAGCCACTCCGGGTCTTCACCGTGACCGGCAGATGGGTGGCGGCGACGCACGCCCGGAGGATCTGCTCCACCAGCACAAGATCGCGCAGGCAGCCGGAGCCACCGTTCCGCTGGACGACCTTCTTGACCGGGCAGCCGAAGTTGATGTCCACGAACTCCGGCCGGTAATGCTCGGTGATGAGCGCGGTGGCCTCCGCCATGGCGGCGGCGTCGGCGCCATAGATCTGGATGCCGATCGGTCTTTCGCACTCCTCGAAATCCGCTCCCTCCAACGTCTTCTTGATTCTGCGCCGGATCGCCTCGGAGCTCAGAAACTCCGACAGCACCACGTCCGCCCCCATCTGCCGGCAGAGCTGCCGGAAGGGTGCCTCCGACACCCCGGCCATCGGAGCAAGCAGGAGTGGGACGTTAGGCCCGGAGAAGTATGGTAAACGCATGGGAATAAAATACTTGCGCTACGGCAACGCCACAACCCGGGGCCCTCGGGCATGGTGATAGGTGCGGGGGAGGGTGAACCGTGAACGGTCAACGGTGAACGGTGGACGCGGGGAGGTGATGGCAGGCGGCGGCGAACCACCCTTCACCGCTCACCATTCACCCTTCACCGTTCGCCATTCACCAGTCACCTCGCCCCTGCTTTGACAGGGGGGCAGACCGGCCGTAATCTTCCCGCCCCATGGCCCTCCGCGACTTCTTTACCACAGACAGCATCGCCCTCCCGCTCGCCGCGACCAGCGCCGAGGGTGTCCTACCGGCGCTGGTGAGTCTGCTGCACCTGGATGACCCGGCCGGTGAAACCCTGCTTCGCGTGCTGCGACGGCGCGAAGAGCTCGGCTCTACCGGCGTGGGCCGCGGGATCGCCATTCCCCACGCGCGCTCCCTCGTGGTGCATCGCGTGCGCCTGGCCTATGGCTACGTGCCTGGGGGGATCTCCTGGCAGGCCCTGGACGATCGGCCGGTGCATCACTTCTTCCTGATAGTGGCGCCGCCCATCGAGGTAAGCAACCAATACCTTCCCGTGCTTGGCAAGATCGCCACCTTCGCCAAGGATGCGGATGTGCCCGAACGGCTCTCCCGCCTTGAGAGCCCGGAGGAGTTCTTCAAGCTGCTGGAGGAGAAAGGGGTGTGACGGTAGCGGGCAGCGCCGAGCGCTGCCCACTACCGTCATCCCGAGCGGAGCGAGGGATCCCTCGGCAGCCGCTTCCGTCATCCCGAGCAAAGCCAACGCCCCGAGCGAAACGAGGGGGAGGGATCCCTGCACGACCGCTTCCGTGACTGCAGCGAACCACCGCTCCCAGGGGCATACCCGAATCCTTTTCGCAGCCCTCTACTATTGTGGGTGACCGTCTCCCGTCTCCACTCGGCCGCCCCGGTCAACGTTCTTTAGCGTGATGCGGCGGGAACACTCGCGGTGTTCGGACGTCACTCCGAAGGGCAATACGAGGAGGTTCCCGATGCCCAGACCGACGCTCGTGCTGCGGGCGCTCCTCGCGCTGGCCATCCTGCCGGGCCGGGCTGTCCGGGCCCAGGCCGGCCACGATCACGGCGACACGGGGCACGGAGAGGTGGGACGAGTGCGGTTCCCCACCCGGTGTGCCGCCCAGGCTCAGCCGCCGTTGGAGCAGGGGGTCGCGCTGCTGCACTCGTTCTGGTACGAGGCCGCGGAAACAGCCTTCCACCAGGCGGCCGGTGCCGATCGCGCCTGCGCTTTCGCATACTGGGGCCTCGCGATGAGCCGGCTGCATCCGCTGTGGGCTCCGCCGACGCCGGCAGACAGCAAAGCCGGTCTGGCCGCCGCGGAGCAGGCGGTTGGCCTGAGTCGGCCCGGATCCCGGGAGCGGCAGTACGCCTCCGCGATCGAACGGTTCTACCAGGTCTTCGAGAAACAGGGGTTCCGTGCCGGGATCTTCGCGTGGGATTCGGCGATGGCGGTGGTGCAGGCCCGGAACCCGACCGATGATGAAGCCCGGATTTTCCACGGTCTGTCCCTGATTGCCGCCGGACAGCTGGATCCGACCGACACCACCTATCACCGCCAGCGCGAGGCCGCGAGCCAGCTCGATGCGCTGGTCTCCCGCTATCCGGAGCACCCCGGGCTGGCTCACTACCTGATTCACGCCTACGACAGCCCGCCCCTCGCCCATCTCGCCCGGGAGGTGGCCGACCACTACGCAGCTATCGCTCCCGACGTTCCTCATGCTTTACACATGCCGTCCCATATCTACGTCCGGCTGGGCCTGTGGCGGGAGGCCATCGAGTCGAACGAACGATCGAACGAGGCCGGCCGCCGAGCCGAGGAATCGGCCGGATGGCATGGCGTCTGGGGCCAGCGCATCCACGCGTGGGACTACCTCGTGTATGCCTCTCTGCAGGTAGACGACGAACGGCGGGCGCGGGAGATCGTCGATCAGGCGGCCGGGGTCACGGTGGTGATCCCCGCCAACGACCTGATCAGTGACTACGCCCTCGCCGCCATCCCCGCGCGCTACGCGCTGGAGCGGGGTGACTGGGCGGCGGCGGCCCGGCTCCCCGTGCGGCCTGCCCCCTCATGGCCCGCGACCGAGGCGATGACCCACTTCGCCCGCGCCATCGGTGCGGCCAGGAGTGACGACACGATGCTGGCGCGGCGTGAAATCGACACGCTCACCACCCTGGAGGCCTCGCTCAGGCAGGCCGGCGGACCGCAGACCTACTGGGCAGACCAGGTGCACATTCAGCGGCTGGCGGCGACCGGGTGGCTGGCCAGGCTCTCGGGAGACACGGTGGACGCCCTGCGCTCGAGCGCCGAGGCCGCGGACCTGGAGGATCGCACCGAGAAGCACCCGGTTACCCCCGGCGCCCTGCTCCCGGCGCGGGAGCTGTATGCCGACCTCCTGCTATCGCTGCATCGCCCGGATGAGGCCCTCTCGAACTATCGCGCGTCGGAGGCCCGTCAGCCCAATCGCGCCCGGACCAGGCGCGGTATCGAGCTGGCGCTGGCCGCCATGGCAAACCGGTAGACTCGCCCCCTCGCTGAACAGGCGGAGAAACACGAGAAGTGGGAAGTAGGAAGGAAGGAGTAAGGAGTAAGAAGTAAGAAGTGAGACATCCGGGCTGGCATCCCGAGCGAAGCGAGGGATCTCCCAGGGCAACCTCGGAGATCCCTCGGTCGCTGCGCTCCCGCGGGATGACATGCACCCGCCTCACCAACGCCTCTGATCCGTCCCGGCACTTCTCACTTCTCACTTCTCACTTCTCACCTCTTACTTCTCACTCCCACTCGATGGTGGCTGGAGGCTTGGAGCTCACGTCGTACACCACCCGGTTCACTCCATCCACCTCGTTGGCGATCCGGTTGGAGACCCGCGCCAGCACATCGGGGGGAAACGGGTACCAGTCGGCCGTCATTCCGTCGCGGCTGGTCACCGCGCGCAGCCCCACCACCTGGTCGTAGCTGCGCTCGTCCCCCTGTACTCCCACCGAACGGATCGGCAGCAGCACCGCGAACGCCTGCCAGATGTCGTCGTACAGTCCCGCGGCACGGATCTCCTCGGTGTAGATGTGATCCGCCTTGCGGAGCAGGTCGAGCTGGTGCCGCGTTACCTCGCCCAGGATCCGGATCGCGAGGCCCGGGCCGGGGAACGGGTGCCGTCCGACCATCTCCTCGGGGAGTCCCAGGCCCCGTCCGACCTGTCGCACCTCATCCTTGAACAGTTCGCGGAGCGGTTCGATCAGCTTGAAGGGCAGCTTCTCGGGCAGCCCACCGACGTTGTGGTGGGTCTTGATGGTCACCGAGGGCCCCCCCAGCGGCGACATCGACTCGATCACATCCGGATACAGCGTCCCCTGCACCAGATAGCCGATGTCGGAGCCCACTGAACGCGCCTCACGTTCGAAGACGTCGATGAACCGATGCCCGATGCGCTTGCGCTTGGTCTCGGGATCGACGACCCCGGCCAGGTCCGCCAGGAAGGCATCGCTGGCGTCCACCACCCGGAGATCGATGCCGTAGTGCCGCCGGAAAGTATGCTCCACCTGCTCACGCTCGTGCAGCCGGAGCAGTCCGTGATCCACGAAGATACAGGTCAGCCGGTCGCCCACCGCCCGGTGTACCAGCACGGCGGCCACCGAGCTGTCCACTCCACCGGAGAGCCCGCAGATCACCCGGGTCTTGGGCCCCACCAGTTCCTGGATCCGGGCGATCTCTCCGTCGATGAAGTTCCCCGGCGTCCAGTTGGGACTGCAGTGGCAGACCTCGAACAGGAAGTTGTGCAGGATCTCGCCGCCCCGCGGTGTATGGGCGACCTCCGGATGGAACTGCACCCCATACAGCGGCCGGCTCTGGTGCTCGAAGGCGGCGACCGGGGCGTTCACACTCGAGGCGGTGACGGTGAAGCCCGCGGGGGCGGCGTCGACGTGGTCGCCGTGGCTCATCCAGACCGGTGTCTCTTCTCCCTTTCCGAATCCGTGAAAGAGCCGTCCCCCCTTCACCTCCACCATCGCCCGGCCGTATTCGCGGCGGTCCGCCCGCTGGACCTTGCCCCCCGAAAGCTGGGCCAGCAGCTGCATGCCGTAACACAGACCCAGCACCGGTGTGCCCAGCTCGAGCAGCGCCGGTTCCGCGGTGGGGACGTTCTCGCCGTATACCGAGTTGGGCCCCCCCGAGAGGATGATCCCCTTCGGCTGCCAGGCCCGGATCCACTCCACCGACCGGGAGGGAGGATGGATCTCGCAGTATACGTGGGCCTCTCGCACTCGGCGGGCGATCAGCTGGGTGTACTGGGAGCCGAAGTCGATGATCAGGATGCCATCGTGGTGTGTCGTCATGCGGTCCGGTCGGATGGGGGTTCCGCGTTCCGCGTTCCGCGTTCCGCGTTGTGGGTCGAGACGCGCAGCTCGCCCCCCGGTCTGCGTCCGTCCCACCATGACCAACGGGGAACGGGGAACGCGGAACGCGGAACGATCACCACGGGTCTGGAATCTCTCCAGCGAATAGATCCTCCACCCGTTCCCGGGGGCGGACAACCGCCCATCGCCCCTGATCCACCAGCACCTCGGCCGGACGGGCCCGGGAGTTGTACGACGAGGCCATGACGAAGCCGTAGGCCCCGGCGCCCAGCACGGCCAGCCGCTCACCAGCGGCCAGGGCCGGCAGCCGGCGGTCGCGGGCGAGAAAGTCTCCGGTCTCGCACACCGGTCCGACCACGTCCACCGCCCCCTCGGGCCGGCCATGGGTCTCCAGCTCCACGATCTCGTGGTAGGCCATGTAGTGACTGGGACGCACCAGGTCGTTCATCCCGGCGTCCACCAGCACCAGTTCCTTGCCGCCCGAGTGCTTGCGGGAGAGTACCGTGGTAAGCAGCAGCCCCGCGCTCCCCACCAGGAACCGCCCCGGCTCGAGCACGATCGTGAGGCCGGTCTCGCGGGCAAGCGGGAGCACCGCCGCGGCGAGTAAGGCGGGATCCAGCGGAATCTCCTCCTTGTACCGGATGCCAAGCCCGCCGCCGACATCGATAATCCCGAGCGTGTCGATCCCGGCCGCCCGGATCTCCCGCACCAGCTCCGCCAGTCGGGACACGCCCAGGCGGTAGGGCGAGGCATCCAGGATCTGACTGCCGATGTGCATCGCGATGCTGTCGAGCCGGAGCCGGCCATGCCCGTGCACCGCCCGGGCGAGCTCCAGCACCTGGTCGAACGGCACACCGAACTTGATTCCCCCCTGCCCGGTCGCAATGTACGGATGGGTATCGGCGGTCACATCGGGATTCACCCGAATCCCGACTGTCACACTCCGGCGCAGCCGGTCGGCCAGCGCCCCCAGCTTGGCCAGCTCGTCCGCGGACTCGAGATGGATGTGGCCGACCCCCGACGCAAGCGCGAGCTCGAGCTCCGGCTGGGACTTTCCCACCCCGCTGAACACCACCCGCTCGCCCGGGAAGCCGGCCGCGAGGGCCCGTTGCAGCTCGCCCCCCGACACGATGTCCGCCCCGGCGCCGAGATCCCGGAACAGCCGGAGCACGGCCAGGTTGCTGTTCGCCTTCACGGCAAAACAGATCCGGTGCGGCACCTGGGCGAGGGCCCCGTCCAGCCGGTGGTACTGCCGCCGGATGACCTCGGCGTTGTAGATGTACGTCGGCGTGCCAACCCGCTCCGCCACCTCGGAAAGACGCGCCCCGCCGAACAGCAGGGAGGGCCCACGCCGCTCGAGTCCCGCATCGGCGAACAGCACTGCCTGCTGCGCGGGGCTCACGCACTGCCCTCCCGGCCGCCCTTCCGTCAGTACGCTCTGGCCCACACCGCCTCCGCTACGGCCTTGCGGCCGCACCACATGCACACCGCGGGCGCATCCGGCGAGCGAAACTCCTCGTCCGGCAGGCAGCGGATGGTGGCCTTGGTCTGTTCCTTGATGTCCGCCTCGCACTTCGCATCGCCACACCAGCCGCCGTAGGCAAAGCCGCCGTCCCGCTGGAGGAAATCCAGGAACGAGGCCTTGGTCACGCCCCGGATGCTGTTCTGCTCCCGGCGGGTTCGCGCCGCCTCGAACAGCTCCTGCTGCATCGCGTCCATCTCGATCCTGAGCGAATGCGCCAGGCCCTGGGTCGCGAACGGCATCTTTCTGCCGCCGGTACGCCGGGCCAGCATCACTTGCCCCGCGGCCACATCTCTGGGGCCAACCTCGAGCCGGAGCGGGACGCCGCGTCCCTCCCACTCGTAGTACTTTGCTCCCGGCTTGAGCCCGTCGCGGGCATCCAGATGCGCCCGGATGCCGCCGGTCTTGAGCTCCCGCAACACCTGCCCGGCCGCCTCGAGCACCGTCGCCCGCTCCTGGTCGCTCTTGTAGATCGGCACCACCACGACCTGGTACTGCGCCAGCTTCGGCGGGCTGATGATTCCGTTGTCGTCGCCGTGCATCATGACCAGCGCGCCCACCAGTCGGGTCGAGACACCCCATGAGGTGTTCCACACGTACTCGAGCCCGCCCTGGGCGCTCTGGTAGGTCACCTGGAAGGCCTTGGCGAAGTTCTGGCCGAGGTTATGGCTGGTCCCCGCCTGCAGCGCCTTGTTGTCCTGCATCAGACCCTCGATGCAGTAGGTGCGGAGCGCCCCGGCGAAGCGCTCGCTGTCGGTCTTGCGACCAGTGAGCACCGGCATCGCCATCCACTCCTCCGCAAACTGCCGGTAGGTCTTGAGGATGGTCAGGGTGAACGCCTCCGCCTCCGCCTCGCTCACGTGGGCAGTGTGGCCTTCCTGCCAGAGGAACTCCGCGGTCCTGAGGAACAACCGGGTGCGCATCTCCCAGCGCAACACGTTGCACCACTGGTTCATCAGCACCGGCAGGTCGCGGTAACTCTGGATCCACTTGGCGTACATCGAGTAGATGATGGTCTCGGAGGTGGGCCGGATGACCAGCGGCTCCTCCAGCACCTTGCCACCCCCGATGGTGACCACCGCCAGCTCCGGCGCGAACCCCTCGATGTGCTCCGCCTCCTTGGAGAAGAAGCTCTGCGGGATGAGCAGCGGGAAGTAGGCGTTCTGGACCCCATGCTCCTTGAACATGTCGTCCAGCGCGCGGGTCATCTGCTCCCAGATGGCGTAGCCGTTGGGCCGGATGACCATGCAGCCGCGCACCGGGCTGTAGTCCGCCAGCTGCGCCCGCATGATCACTTCGTTGTACCACGCGCTGAAGTCCTGCGCCCGCGGGGTAAGCTTCTTCTCGTCTGCCATGATCCTGCCAATCCTCGCCTGTTGGCCATTGGCCATTGGCCGTTGGCCGTTGGCCCGCTCGCCCGACAATCGCCTGACGCCTAACGCCTGGCGCCTCCCCCTCCAACCATCTCTTGGACAACCGCCACCACCTCGCTCACGGCCACCGCACGCTGGCTCTTGCCTCGGAGATCCTTGAGCTGCACCTCGCCGCGGGCCCGGTCATCCGGACCGATCACTACCGCAAAGGCAGCCTGGCGGGCGTCTGCCAGCTTGAGCTGTTTGCCGACTGCGTCCGGCTTGAGGGCGTACTCGACCCGTATGGCCGCGTCTCTCAGTTCGTGGGCCAGCCGGAGTACGGACGGCAGATCATCCCCCGTCACCCCTGCGACGAAGACGTCCACACCGGCCTGGGGGGGCGGCGCGAGCCCACGCTCCTTGAGCAGCTCACCGAGCACCACGTCACCGATGGCGAACCCCGCGGCCGGCAGGTCGACGCCGCCGAGCAGGTTGAGCAGGCTGTCGTACCGGCCCCCACCGGCGATCGCGCGGAGCGAACGGCCGGTATCGAAGAGCTCGAACACGATGCCGGTGTAGTACGCCAGGCCGCGAACGATGGTGAAATCGAAATCGATGAACCGGCCGAGGCCCATGTCATCCAGCGCGCGCTTTACCGAGAGCAGCGACTGGAATGCCGCAACGACTCTCGGGTCTCTGCCCACCCGTGCCTCCAACCCGTCCCAGGCCGGATGGTGGCTGAGTCCCAGGATTCTCTCCTGCGCCGCGTCACTGATCCCAGCCGCGCCGAGCTTCTCCCGGGATACCGCTTCCGGGGTGCGGCCGAACTTGTCGAGCACCTGGAACAGGACGGCGCCTTGCCCCTCGGTCAGCTCCAGCTCGGCCATCACCGCGGTGAGCACCCGCCGGTCGCTTACCCGCACCCGCACATCCGCGGGTCCCAGGCCGAGAGCCAGCATGAGGTCCACCGCCAGCGCGATCAGCTCCGCGTCCGCCAGCGGGCCGGACTCGCCAATGAGATCGCAGTTGAGCTGGTAGAACTCGCGCAGCCGGCCGCGCTGCTGCCGCTCGTAGCGGAAGAACTGGGCGATCGAGAACCAGCGGATCGGCTTCTTCATCCCACCGGCCCGCGCCGCGATCATCCGCGCCACGGTCGGTGTCATCTCCGGCCGGAGCGCGACGTCCCGACCCCCCTTGTCGGTGAAGTTGTACAGCTGCCCGACGATCTCCTCGCCGCTCTTGGCGGTGTACAGCTCCAGCGGCTCCAGCGGTGGTCCGTCGTACTCCTCGAAGCCGTACCGCCGCGCCACCTCGCGCCAAGTCTCGAAGATGTGGGCCCGGAAGGCGAAATCGGCAGGATAGAAGTCGCGAAAGCCCGGCAGGGGCTGGGTTGACATGGGCCGGAAAATAGCAGCGGAAGGGCGTGGAACAAAGTTCCGGCTGAAGTTCCGCGTTCCGCGTTGCCGGTATCCTGACACCTTGAGTTTGTGCTGATTCAGTCGAGCGCAAACCCGGAACGGGGAACGCGGAACGCGGAACGGATTACGGCTCTATCCCCCGCGCCACCATCACATCGCCCACCGTGTGAAATGATCCGGTCACGAGCACCGTACCGGCGCCGTGTTCGACCTCGGCCAGCGCCTGGCGGAACTCCGGAATCAGACTCCACGCCGCCTGTGGCGGCGGCCGGTTCGGGTCCCTGAGCCAGCGCCGCAGCCAGTCGATATCCCACCTCCGCCCCGCGGCCGTGGGGGCGATGGTGCAGATGCCCCGGTCGATAACCGAATCCAGCCGCACCAGCATTTCGGGCCAGGCCTTGTCGCCCAGGATGGATACTAGCGCGTGGATCGGTCGAGGCAGCTCGGCCGCGTCGATGGCCGCCACCAGCGCCCGGATACCGTCAGGGTTGTGGGCAACATCAAACAACCACTTCCCCCGCCGGTCGAACCGGCCCGGCACCCGGGCCGACCCGAAGCCGAGCTCGATCGCTGCCCGGTCGGGCCGGTACCGGGGCGGCAGCGCCATGAGGATCCCGTGTGCGATTGCCGCATTGCGGCGCTGGTGCGGTCCCTGGAGAGACAGTCGACCGGGCCAGAGATAGTCTGGGGGGAGTACCCGAATGTCGACTGGGCGGGAAGGTGGAATGGCGGGAGGGCGGGAAGCCACATCCCTTCCCGCTCCCGCCTGCCCGTCTGCCCGCCTGCCCGCCATCAGTGCTCCCGCCCTCCCGCCTTCCCGCCGTACCGCCCTCGCTGCCTCTCTCCGCAACACCTCAACCAGCCGAGCCCGCGTCTCCCCGATCACGAACGGCACGCCCAGCTTGGCGATGCCGGCCTTCTCCGCCGCGATCTGCTCCAGGGTGTCGCCCAGGTACTTCATGTGGTCTTTCTCGATCTTCGTCACCGCGCTGACCAGCGGCTCCAGCACGTTGGTGCTGTCCAGCCGCCCGCCCAGGCCCACCTCCACCACCGCCAGGTCCACGCCGCGCGCGGCGAAGTCGGCGAAGGCGATCGCGGTCGTGACCTCGAAAAAGGTGGCGTGGAGCTGTT
Organism: Gemmatimonadota bacterium; assembly: GCA_041499215.1. Lineage (GTDB taxonomy): Bacteria > Gemmatimonadota > Gemmatimonadetes > Gemmatimonadales > GWC2-71-9 > JADJOM01. The sequence continues at coordinate 26,468 of JBGQJV010000027.1, forward strand.
CGATGAGGGGCCGGAGGCGGGTGGTCCAGGAAGCCACCGCGGCCTCGGAAATCGGCAATCCGTCTACCTGCATGCGCTCCCGGAAGGACACCAGGTGCGGGGAGGTGTACAGCCCCACCCGGAACCCCGCCGCCTGAAGCGCCGCTGCAACCAGAGTGGAGACGCTCCCCTTGCCGTTCGTCCCCCCGACGTGGATGCTCGGGAACACCATGTGAGGATCCCCGATCTCGGCGAGCAGCGCGCGGGTCGTCTCGAGGCCAAACTTGATGGTGGTCGTGCGAGGAAACAGGAAGTCGAGCGCGGCCTGGTAGGAGAGGGACAAGGAGGGGTGTAGTTTTTGAGCAGTGAGCAGTGAGGGCAGTGAATGGTGAACGGTGAACGGTGAACGTTGACGTGTGGGCTGTGCGCTATGAGATGGCCTAAGGGCAGTGAGGTCGGATCGCTCCGCCGGTCCGCCCGTCCGCCTGACCTGACCGCCTGACGACCCCGAACCTATCGCCTCCCTCCATGGGCCGCCACACCAGCCTCCCCGACCAGTTTGTGAAGGAACTCGAGGCCATCCCGGGCTTCGTCGACTTCACCTCCGGCTACACCCTTTGCCCGGAATGCGAGCGTTGCGAACGCAGCGTCGTCTACCTGACCCCCGACGAGCAGCGCGCCGCCAGGGCGATCGGCATTCGCGTGTACGGCAA
>JBGQJV010000028.1:0-27083 GCA_041499215.1 Gemmatimonadota bacterium
CCCGGACATCACGGCCGAGGACCTGATGACCCGGCTGTACATCTTCGCCGACGACTCGATGCAGGGGCGGGATGCCGGCTCGGCTGGGAACGTCCGGGGCACCGATTACATCGCCCGGGAGGTCAAGCGACTCGGCCTGGTGCCGATGGGGGATGACGGTACCTACTTCCAGACCCTCCCGTTCAAGACCCGGGCGGTGGACTCCGCATCCTCGCTGAGCGCAGGCGGCACGGCGGTAGTATTCGGCACGGAGTGGGCGGCCCGTGGAAGCGCGTCGCTCAACCGGACCGACCTGCCCGTCGTCTATGGCGGCACACTGGGCGATTCGGCGGTCACGCTCACCGACGACCAGCTGGCAGGGAAGCTGGCGGTGTATCTGATGCCCGAGGGCTCTGCGGGCGGACGGGCCATCCGGAGCGCGTCCAGGGTGGCGCCGATGGCGGCCGCCGTCGCCGTCATCGCGCCGGAGCAGCTGCTCGGATTCGTGCGCCGGCCCTCGGCCTTCGTGGACGACCCTGCGGCAACCGGAGCGGCTCCCACCCGGCCCACGATGCTGCTGACCAGGGCCGGCGCAGCCAAGCTGTTCGACGCCCCCCTGGAGCAGCTGGCGGCCGGTGGGGCGGGAAAGCCGGTCTCGCTCGACCTGCGGATCACCACCACCCCGATGCCGTTCCCGGCGCGGAACGTCGTGGCGATACTGCCGGGCCGGGATCCTGCGGTGAAGGGCCAGTACGTGGCCATCGGCGCGCACAACGACCACATCGGCATGACCGCTCGCCCGGTCGACCACGATTCGATGCGGATCTTCCTCCACCTGGTGCGGCCGGGTGGCGCCGAGGATGGGAACCGGCAGGCCACTCCCGAGCAACAGCAGCAGGTCAACACCGAGCTGGCCGCCTGGCGAGCCAAACACCCCGACAGCTCGCGGCCCGATTCGATCTCCAACGGGGCGGACGATGATGGGTCCGGCTCGGTGAGCGTGCTGGAGGTGGCGGAGAAGCTGGCTTCGATGAAGAAGGGGCTCAGGCGGTCGGTGCTGTTCGTCTGGCACGTGGGGGAGGAACGCGGCCTGCTGGGCTCGGCATTCTTCACTGATCATCCAACCGTGCCACGCGACTCGATCGTGGCCCAGCTCAACATGGACATGGTGGGACGCGGCGACGGCTGGGACGTGACCGGCGCCTCCAGCGAGGGAGCGGTGCTGCGGGGTAACCCGAATTACCTGCAGATCGTGGGCTCACGGCGACTCTCGACCGAGTTGGGCGATCTGATCGAGAAAGTCAATACCGAAGGGAAGCACCGCCTGGTGTTCGACTACTCGATGGACGCCAACGGGCACCCGATGAACATCTACTGCCGGAGCGATCACTACGAGTACGCCCGCTACGGCATCCCGATCGCGTTCTTCACCACCGGGGGACACTCGGACTACCACCAGGTGACGGACGAGCCGGAGTACATCGATTACGTCCACATGACCCGGGTGGACCGGCTGGTGGCGGACGTGGTCATCCGGGTGGCAGACCTGGACCATCGGGTGGTCGTGGACCAGCCGAAGCCGGATCCGAAGGGGAGCTGTCGGCAGTAGGCGACGGACAGACGGAGAGACGGACAGACACACGGCCTAGGCGGAAGCCGGAGATCCGTGGACCCTCTCGACCGTCTGTCCGTCCGTCCGTCCGTCTCTCCCTCTACTTCGCCAATGCCCCTCGTTCCCGCAGGATCCGTAGCACCTCCTCCACCGGCAGCGCTTCCACCGTGTTCCCGTTGGCCCGGACCGTGGTTGCGGTGAAGAGCGAGTTGTAGATCGCCTCCTCGGTCGCTTCCACCACGCCCTGGAACAGCCCCGACACCTCGTCGTTGCCGAGCTCTACCAGAGTGAGCCGGGGCGCACCGCGGGCACGGCGGACACCCGGGTGGGTGGAGAAGGCGATCACATAGTCGCCGGAGCCGTTGTCCCCGACCGAACCGGTGTGACCCAGCCCGATGATCGCCCGGGCCGCCAATCGCTCGAGATTGCGGCTGGAGAGCGGCGCGTCTGTGGCCACCACGATCATGATGGAGCCCTTGCGGCCCTGTTCCTCCCCGGCGCGTGTCACGCCATTGCGGCCGAGCATCCGCCCAACCGGTACACCCAGGATCTGGAGGTCGCCGCCGAAGTTGGTTTGAACCAGGACTCCCACCGTCCAGGTACTGTCGGCCGCCTGAACCCGGCGGGACGACGTGCCGATCCCGCCTTTCCAGCCGAACGCGATCGTTCCGGTGCCAGCTCCGACGCTGCCCTCAGCCACCGGCCCAGTACTGGCGGTCGCGAGGGCGGTTCGCACATCGTGCTCCGAGATGGGCCGCCGGCGGATGGCGTTGAGCACATAGCCGTCGTTGGTCTCTCCCACGACCGGATTGATGGACCGGACCTGCTCCATACCGGGCGCCGCCAGCAGCGCTCCCACCAGCGCATCGGCGGCCTTCCACACGCAGAGTGTGCAGGTGAGGAGGATCGGAGTCTCCAGCTCCCCCAGCTCGGCGACCTGGGTGACGCCCAGCAGCTTGCCGAATCCGTTCCCCACGTGGATGGCCGCGGGTACCCGATCCAGGAACAGGTTCCCTCCGTGGGGGAGGATGGCCGTCACTCCGGTTCGGACCGAGTCACCCTCGCGGACCGTGGCCTGCCCGACCCGCACTCCCGCCACGTCGGTGATCGCGTTGAGGGGACCCGGCGGGAGAGTCCCGGGCACAACAGCGAGGGTGCGAGCCCGGGGCCGTGCCGGCTCTTGGGCGCTGAGCGGCGCTGCACCGGCGGCGGCGAGGCTGAGGACAAGGGTGGCGGGAATCGCGTGCACGGTGTGTCCGGTGAATCTGGGGCCGGGAATATACCGGGCGATGCGGCGAGTGGGGGGCAACCCTTCGTGGGGGATCGGTGTCTTAGTTGATAGCAAGCGAGAAAATGCAGTGGCTGTCCGTTTCTGGGACTGCCAATCCCGAAAGCGAGCGGTACTGCTCGGGTGAGTTCCCGTAAGTAGTTGAACTGCAACGAGTCAGCAGACCAGGTGAGCGGCACAGCCCGTGCCTTCCTGACGCCCGGTATCCCAGAGGCAAACCGATGCCATTCGACCAGGCAGGACCTGAAGCACCCGATGCCACGGAGCTCGAGGAACTCGAGCGCCAGGTGGCGGTGCTGACGGGCGGGCGCTACGAGATCGAGCGAGTCATCGCCCGCGGCGGGATGAGCGTGGTGCTGCTCGCCTTCGATCGGCTCGACGGGAGACCGGTCGCCCTCAAGCTGCTCGATCCCAAGCAGGGGGCGTCGATCGAGAATCGGGAGCGTTTCCGGCGTGAGGCGCTGATCTCGGCCCGGCTGGCGCACCCGCACATCGTGCCCTGCCACGATTTCCTCCACCGCGACAACCTGGCGGCGGCAGTCATGCGGTACATCCCGGGTCACTCTCTCGCCGACCTGCTGCCCGAGGGTCGCAGGCTCCCGGTCGATCAGGTGCTCCGGACCATGATCCCGATCGCCGACGCCCTGTCTCACACCCACGCCGCCGGGGTGGTACACCGTGACGTGAAGCCCGCCAACATCCTCCTGCACGAGGATCACGGCTGGCCGTTCCTCACCGACTTCGGCATCGCGACACTGCGCACCTCAGAGCATTCCCGGTCCGAGGTGGGGAAAGGGTTCGGAACTCCCGCGTTCATGTCGCCGGAACAGGCGCTGGGTCGGTGGGACGCCGACTACCGTACCGACATCTACTCGCTGGGGCTGGTGGCCTACCGGGCGCTGGCGGGCCGGCTTCCCTTCCAAGCCGAGTCCGCCATCTCCCTGGCCGCGCTCAGGACGGTCCGCGACGCCCCGCCAATGCGCGAGCTGGTCCCCGAGGTCGCCCCGCGGCTGGCGGCGATCATCGACCGCTGCCTGGCCCGCGATCCGCGACGCCGGTGGCGATCCTGCGCCGCGCTCAAGGCCGCGCTGGAGCGGTTCCAGGCCCGGGAGCGGACCTCGACTCGGGTGAGTTGGCTGTCAACGATGTTCCGCCGGCCACCGACCGCGCCGTCACTGCTCGGGCACGCCGCGAGTTAGAGTTCCGCGTTCCGAGTTCCGAGTTGTCTCCCAACGCAAAGCAGCTCACCCGCTGGGTTCCCCGACGCGAGGGTGTCCTTTAGGGCTCGGCGTTCGAAGACACGGCTCGCCCGCGGGGTCCCTCCGGCGCTCGGCCTTCGCGTGGAGGGCACCCGTCGCAGGAATGCACGGGAAGGCACGCGCCTCCGGGACTCCCGCGGGCTCGCCGCCACCAACGCGGGACTCGGAACTCGGAACGCGGAACTCGGAACTCGGAGCTCGGAACTATTGCGTCAGCGCCCGGACCAGTCGTTCCGTAAACTCCAGCCCCTGGTAGAACGCGGCTACGCGAATCCGCTCGTCCCGCCCATGGGCGCGCATGTCGTCCTCGTCCAGCGGTACTCCCGACACACCATACACCGGCATTCCGGCGTTCCGGAGGTAGAGGCCGTCGGTCGCCCCGGTCTCCATGCTGGGAATCACCGTCGCGCCGGGCCACATGGCGCGGGTGATCTGCTCGACCGGCTCCAGTACCTCGGGCGCCAGGGGAGAGAGTGGTGAACGGACCGCGGGTGAGGTGACCGAGATGATCACACCGGTGTCGGCGACGACGCGGCGGATGGTCGCGATCACCGCGTCCGGGTCCTCGTCCGGCAGGAGGCGGCAGTTGACGGTGGCCCGCGCGGTCTGCGGCAGGGCGTTGTCCGCGTGACCACCGGCGAGCCTGGTCGCCACGCAGGTGGTGCGGAGCTGGGCATTGAAATAGGGTGAGGCCCCGGCGAGCCGGGCCATGGCGGCGGCGTTCCCTCTGGCCGCCAGCCGCATGTCGGCGGCCACCGCCGTGGGGTGGTTCCCAGCGGCGCGTCCCAGGTAAGCGCGGGTCACCTCGTTAAGTCGGAACGGGAAGCGGTAGGCGCCCAGCCGGGTGAGGGCGGCCGACAACCGGTAGATGGCGTTGTCGGCAACCGGCAGGGAGCTGTGGCCGCCGGGGTTGTGGACCTCCAGCTGCAGGTCGGTATAGATCTTTTCGCTGGCCTGGACGTTGCGCGCGTATACCGTGCCCACCTTGGCGAGCGGGTCGCCACCATCGCCGTTGATGCAGTAGACCGCGTCGATCAGGTCTCGCCGGTTCGCCAGCAGCCATTGCACCCCGTTCCCGGCACCGTACTCCTCGCCTGCCGTGAGCGCCATGATGATGTCCCGGTCCGGGGTGACGCCGTCGCGCTTGAGCGACAGGAGCGTCTCGGTGTAGATCGAGGCCATGTCCTTGATATCGCTGCTCCCCCGGCCATAGAAGAACCCATCCTGTTCGGTGAGAACGAAGGGCTCGAGCGACCAGTCCTCGCGGAGCGCTTCCACCACGTCGAGATGCGCCAGCAGGAGGATCGGCCGACGCGCCCCGGTTCCCCTCAAGCGGGCCACGACATTCATGTGGAGCGTGTCGGGGCCCACTACCTGCACGTCCGCCGCTGGAAACCCGCCCGCCACCAGCCGGCGCGCAATCGCCTCCGCGGCCGGTGTGGTGCTGCCCCGGTCGTCCGTGGTATTGATCCCGATCAGCTCGGCGAAGATTGCGCGGGCCTCGCGATCCCGGGTGGAGTCCTGGGCAGCCGCGGGGGCGGGGAAGTGGAGCAGGAGGGCGAGGGAAAGAAGAGGACCGACAGGGCGGGGCAGATGCATTGAGGGAGCCTATAGGCGTTGAGGATCAGCCGACGGTCAGCGGCCTTCAGCACCTTGACCATAGGGATCCCTCCCCCTCGCGAGGCTCGGGGTCGGGATGACACCACTCACGCACCGTTCACCGTTCACCGTTCACCGTTCACCGTTCACCGCTCACTTCTCACTTCTCACTGCTCACTCCGTCTAGTACCCAGCCGCCATCCCGTCCTTCCTCGGGTCCGATGCCGCCAGGTAGCCGCGGTCCAGCCGGATGATCAGTTGGGCGCCGCCGGCGGAGCCGGGAGCCAACTCCTCCACCTGGTGTCCCATGGCGGCGAGCCCCGCGCGGATGGAATCGGGAATGGGCGGCTCGAGGCCTACCCGGCGACCGGCGTAGTGGCGGAAGCGCGGCGCATCGGCTGCGGCCTGGGGGTCCATTCCGAAGACCAGCAGGTTGAGCAGGAGCTGCACATGTCCCTGCGGCTGCATCGAGCCGCCCATGACCCCGAAGCTCATCCACGGCTCTTCCCCTTTCGCGGTGCTGCGGGTGACGAAGCCGGGGATCAGCGTATGGAAGGGTCGCTTGCCGGGCGCAACGGTGTTCGGAAGCCCTGGCTCGAGGGTGAAGCCTGCCCCACGGTCCTGCAGCGCGAACCCGGTTCCGGGAGCCACCACCCCGGAGCCGAACGCCTCGAACAGGCTGTTGATGAACGAGACCATGTTCCCCTGGGCGTCCGCGGCGGTGAGGTAGATGGTCTCGCTGTGCGTCACCGCGTTCCCCGGCTCCTGCCGTTCGGCCGCCCGTGCCAGGTCGAGCCGCGCACGGCGTTGGGCGATGAACCTGTCACTCAGCAGTTCGGCTGCCGGCGTGGTCATCGCGCCGGGGTCACCGACGTACCGCGCCAGGTCGGCAAAGGCGAGCTTCTTCGCCTCGATCAGTCGATGAAAGTAGGGGACGGAGTTGTGGCCCAGGGGCGCGAGATCCTCCGGCTCGAGGATCCGGAGCATCTCGAGCGCAGCGACTCCCTGGTTGTTGGGTGGCAGCTCCCACACCCGATATCCCCGGAACGGCACCGAGATCGGCTCCACCCACTCGACCTTCTGCGCTTTCAGGTCGTCCAGCGTCAGGAAGCCCCCCAGCGCCTTGACCCGATCGACAATCCGCTGGCCGAGCGGTCCGCCATAGAGCACGGCCGGACCGCCTTTCGCAATTTCCCTGAACGAGCGGGCGAGATCCGGATTGCGGAACCACTCCCCGGGCCGTGGTGCCCGGCCCCCATCGACCAGAAAAGTGGCTCGCGCACCATCGTCCTTCCGCAGCCGCTCGACCTCATCGGCCCACTGGCGGGCGATGATGGGTGAAACCGGAAACCCCTCCTCCGCGAGACCGATGGCCGGCTCGAGGGCCTGGGCGAGCGTGATGGTGCCGTACCGCTCCAGCAGTGCGGCCCACCCCGACAGCGCCCCCGGCACGGTGATCGGTTCGGCGCCATCGACCGGCACCTCGGTGCGTCCCCGGCCCAGCAGTGCTTCTCGGGTCATTCCCGCGCCGGCCCGGCCGCTGGCGTTGAGTGCGACCAGCCGGTGTTCCTTGGCGGACCAGATCAGGGCGAACATGTCTCCCCCGATGCCGGTCATGTGCGGCTCCACCAGGTTCAGCACCGCGGCGGCGGTCACCGCGGCATCGATCGCGTTGCCTCCGCGCTGCAGGACGGCCAGGCCGGCCGCGGTGGCCAGCGGCTGACTGGTGGCGATGACGCCGTGGGGGGCGTAGACCGCCGACCGGCCGGCGAGAGTCGAAGGACGCGGGGAAGCCGCCGGCGTCTGGGCGGACACATCGGGGGACATGCAAAGCCCGAGGGCGAGCGTGGCAAGGTGGCGGGAAGTCATGGCCACCATGGTACCGGCCTCGCCCGCTCGGAGCCAGCCCCGCTGGCCGTTTGGGCGGAGGATGACTAGGATCACTGGCCGTATGCCCACCCCAGGTCCCCGACTATCAAGGCGCTTCCGGAGGCACCCCATGCAGCGCATGCCGCTGTCCGCTGCTATCCTGGTGCTCGCTGTCTCGTGCAAAGCTCCCGCACCGGCGCACGAGGCCACCCCCCCGGCCGTGGACCCGATCGCAGTGGTCGACCAGTACATGGCCGGCTGGAACGCACACGACGCCACCCGGGCGGCCGGCTCATTCACCGATGATGTGACCTACTACGACGCCAGCGTCGGTGTCCCGCAGGTGAGCCGGGACTCGGCCCAGAAGAACGTGATCCAGGCATTCCTGACGGCGGCGCCGGATTGCAGCTGGATTCGGGACTCCACCCCGCCAATCGTCGGGCCGGACGGTATCGCGTTCCAGTGGACGTTCAGTGGCACCCACACGGGGCCGTTCGCCGACGGCACCAAGCCGACGGGGAAGAAGTTCAGCTTCAGGGGGGCAACACTGATTCGGCTTCGGGGCGACAAGATCGCGTATCAGGGGGACTTCTACGACTCCTATGGGTTCCTCAAGCAGCTGGGGCTGGCCAAGTAATGGCCCGGATCGCGATCATCGGCGACCACAACCCGGAGGTGACGGCGCATCGGTCCATCCCGCTGGCGTTGGACCGGGCCGCTGGCGATGCCGGGCTGGACCTGGACTGGGATTGGGTGGGCACTGCGACCATCGGCTGGAACGCACCGGCCCGGCTCGCCGGTTACCAGGGCGTGTGGTGCGTTCCCGCCAGCCCGTACGCCGACACCCGGGCCGCGCTCGCCGCGATCCGCCACGCGAGGGAGCGGGGGATTCCCTTTCTTGGCACCTGCGGCGGCTTCCAGCATGCCATGTTGGAATACGCCGCGGCGTGCTGGGGGGTGACCGAGCCGGCGCACGCCGAGGTGGATCCGCGGGCGAGCGACCCGGTCATCACTCCGCTCAGTTGTGGCCTCGTGGAGGTCACCGGTGAGGTACGACTGGTTCCGGGCTCGCGTCTGGCGGCGATCTACGGCACCCTCGAGGCATCCGAAGGGTACCACTGCAACTACGGCCTGAGTCCCCGCTACGCGGAACGACTGCAGTCAGGCCCCCTCAGGGTGAGCGCGCGGGATGAGGCGGGAGCGGTGCGCGCGGTGGAGCTGGATGGACATCCGTTCTTCATCGCGACGCTGTTCCAGCCAGAGCGCGCCATTCTCGCCGGCTGGGCGCATCCCCTCGTCGCTGCGTTCGCACGGGTGGTGGCGAACTAGGTCCGCGTTCCGCCGTTCTGCTTACCTCGCGACGGTTCCCCGGCCATTCGCTTCAATCTGCTCCCAGAGGAAAGAACCACAGAGACACAGAGGACACAGAGAGCACGGAGGGGCCTCTGTGTTTCTCTGTGTCCTCTGTGCCTCTGTGGTAGAGAGGCCGGCTTGTCTGGCGAGAACCGGCTCACCCGCGGGGTCCCTCCGGCGCGACCGAGCGTCCCTGGGAGCGCGTCAGCGCGACCCGACGCGAGGGAGTCCTTTAGGGCTCGGCCTTCGCGAGGTGGCATCCGTCGCAGGAATTCACGGGAAGGCACGCGCCTCCGGGACCACCGCGGGCTCGCCCGCTCCTCAACTCGGAACGCGGAACTCTTCTAAAAACTCCACGTGAGGACCAGCTGCCCCGTCCCGTGGTGACCCGCGGGCCCGCCGAGGTCCAGCCCCGACCCGATCGGAGCCGAGAGTGGGTTGAGCAGGGGCTTCGATCCAGCCGGGTTGCCGGTCTGCAGGGCCGGATCGGTGCTGACCGTGATCTCGCCGGTGATCCCGAGACCCAACCGGCCGATCTGCACCAGGGCGCTCGCCTTGAATCCGCCTTCCACGCCGGCGAGAGCCCCCTCGCGGCCGTCGTTCATGCGGATGAAGGCCCGGCCGAAGGCGCCGATCGGTGAGTACTCTACGCTGACCTTCCCCAGCGGACTGTTGACCGTCGCGGTCCGGATCACCAGCCGGGCATCGAGACCGCCATGCGGACCCTGGGTGCCAACGGTGACGTCGCCGCCAAATTCGATCTTCCCCTCATAGGTGAGTCCCAGGACGTCGCCGCTGGTAAGTACTTTCTGCGGCGTCACCAGCACCGCCACCCCCAGCTCGGAAAAGAACTTGGGTGGGTCCTTCTCCGGCCAGGGGAACAAAGGACTGTTGCTCACCTTCTTGTGGATGAAGTCCTGCACGAACTTCCCCCACTTGGCGCTGTCGATACCCGCCGCGCCCTTGAAGTCCACCTTGAGCTCACCGGTCCGGGCCGCCGTCACGGTGAAATCGATGGAGGAGATGCCGGAGTACGGTCCCTGGGCGGCACTGTACACCGAGTTGCTGCCGTTCTCCTGTCCGGGCGCGAGATACCCGCGAGGGGTTCGCATGTCGATCACGGTCCAGCCCAGCCGGGTGAGCCCGGTCTTCTGCTGGTCGAATGTGACGTAGAGCCCCAGGAAGGCGGTGGGTCCCTGGTCGCTGCCGGAGCCGGGGTTGAACGGCAGCTTCCCATCGTTGCGATACACCACCCAGAACCGCCTGCCATAGAGTTGCTCGGGCGTCGTTCCCAGGTGAGAGGCGAACTTCTGCAGGGACTTGGAGCTTCGGGCCATCGTGGGAGAGACCTCCGGGGTCTCGAACACGATCCGGCGGCCCGGCTCTTCGTCGCGCAGGCGCAGGGTTGGAAACAGTCGGGTACCGTTCGGCTCCTCGAACGGGAGATGCAGCACGGGGCGGCCGTGCTCGGCGATGAAATCGCACAGCGGCCCGAACTCGTCCTCGCCCCGGAGGGAGTTGCGCAGCATCCACTTGCACAGCCCGGGGTCGAGCTTGAGGGTCAGCGGTTCCGCGCCGAGCGAGTAGTGCGGAGCGAGACCGTGCTTGCGGCCGCCGAGCCCGAAGGTGGTGGTGAGCTGAAAGCCGTCAGTCTCTGGGCGGCTTGGTCCGGGTTGCCGGCTGGGTGGCGCCATTGTGCGTCTCCTGTTCAGGATCTCCCCGGCGTCCGCCAAGGGGTCTATCAGGAGTGACGCAGCTGGCGGTCCAGGATTCTCGTAAGGGGGAGGCTCCGCGGGGTCCCTCCGGCGCGACCGAGCATCCCTGGGAGCACGTCAGCGCGACCCCGACGCGAGGAAGTCCCTTAGGGCTCGGCCTTCGCGAGGAGACACCCGTCGCAGGCAGGCACGGGAAGGCTCGCGCCTCCGGATCCCCGCGGGCTCGCCATCCCGTTCACCGTGAACTCCGAACTCAGGACTCGGAACGCGGAACCCGGAACTTGGAACGCAGTCCCGACCTAGCCGATCGGCCGATACCCCGACCTTCCCCCCTATCCCACATTCCCTCCAGTTCATTGGCAACTCAACCGGAGGCACGTCCGATGTCCAGCACGTCCCCAGGCCCACTCCAGGCCCTGTCCGACGCCCTCGCAGCAGCGGTCGAGCAGGCCGGTCGCGCTGTCGTCGCCGTCCATGCCCGTCCCCGGCTGCCGTCGAGCGGGGTACACTGGCGCGACGGAATCGTGGTCACTACGGACGGCACCATCCGCCGGACCGACGGCATCAGTGTCACGCTGCCCGATGGTCGTTCGGCAAACGCGACGCTCCAGGGGCGGGATCCCGGTACCGACCTGGCGGTGCTGCGCATTCCGGCGGGTTCGCTGCCGGTGGCCCAGCTGGCGAGCGAGCCGCTCAGACCGGGTCATCTTGTGCTGGCCCTCGGGCGGATCGACGAGTCCGGCCCGCGGTCGAGCTTCGGTGCGGTGAGCAGTACCGGTGGGGCCTGGCGCAGCTGGAAAGGCGGGGAGATCGACTGGCGGCTGCAGTCCGACCTCACGATCTACCCCGGACTTGGTGGCGGGCCGCTGGTCGATGTCGCCGGGTTGGTGCACGGCGTCAACTCGGGCGGCCTGAGTCGTGGTCTGGCGACTACTATCCCGGTGAAGACGGTGGAGCGCGTGCTGACCGCACTGCTGGCGCGGGGCTACGTCGCCCGCGGCTACCTGGGTGCCGCGCTCCAGGCAGTCCGGTTCTCCGACGCCGCCCGCCAGCGGATTGGGCTCAAGGACGCCGGGGGACTGGTGGTGCTCGAGGTCGATCCCGACGGACCCGCTTCCGTCGGCGGACTCATGCTGGGGGACGTGGTGGTGACCGCCAATGGAAAGCCGCTGGAGAGCCCCGACGACCTGCTGCGCCTGCTGGGCAGCGACATGGTCGGCCGCACCCTCAACCTCGAGCTGGTCCGCGCCGGCGCCCGCACCACCGCCGACCTGCTGGTCGGCGAACGGCCTCGCCGCTCCGCATGAGCGCGCTGGCCGCCATCCTCGGCGCACAGTCCGCGGTTTCGGCGTTGGCGGAGCGGGTGCGACAATCCACGGTCGAGCTCCGGTCCGGGCCGCATCACCTCGGTGCCGGCATTGCGTGGGGGGATGACCTGGTACTGACCAACGCCCACGTGGCCGCGGACGACCGGCCCGAGGTCACCAGCGCGCGAGGACGCACCCGGGCCGCCCGGCTCATCGCCCGCGATCCGGCCCGGGATCTCGCCCTGCTCCGGGTCAGCGCCCTGGACCTCGCTCCGGTCTCGCTCGGCCGCGCCGATCGGCTCCGCCCCGGCATGCTGGTCTTCGCCGTGGGTCATCCCCTCGGCGTGGTCGGGGCGCTGTCAACCGGAGTGGTGCACGCGGTTGGGACGGCCCCCAGCCGGCTGTTGCCGCCCGGCCCGGGGCAGCGGTTTCGCTGGCTGCAGCTTGATCTGGATGTCGCTCCCGGTAACTCGGGAGGACCAGTCCTGGATGCGGCGGGAGAAGTCGTCGGGCTCACCACCATGATTTCGGCGGGACTCACCCTGGCGGTGCCCGGCGAGGAAGCGCTTCGCTGGGCCACCCGGAGACTCGAGGCATGTCGCCGCTCCGCGTCCTGATCCGCGCCGGCTCCGCTCGGGACGCGGCCAACTACCGCGAGCTGCTCACCAACGGCGGGGAGCTGGTGGTGGTGGGCGACCCGGCCGGCGCCGATGTGGTGCTGCAGCTGTTCGGTAACGACGACGATCCCCCCGACCTTGCGGACGGGGGTCCCCCGCTGCTGGTCCTGGTGAGCGACGAGGCCGGTGCTCCGGTCGGCGCCGAGCTGGAACGGCGTGGGGCGAGTGTGTTGTCCGATGGGGTGTCGCGAGCACAGCTCTTCGCCGCGCTGCGGGCGGTAGCGAGCGGGCTCTCGGTGCGAAATCCGTCCGGCTCGCCCCGGCCACTTCGCGCCGGCGTCTCCCCCGAGGCGGACGCGGAGGGTCTCACGCCCCGAGAACGGGAACTGCTGCGGTTCCTGGGTGAAGGCATGGGAAACCGGGAGATCGCGCAGGCGCTAGGGCTGTCGGATCACACGGTCAAGTTCCATCTGCACTCCATCTATACCAAACTGGGGGCGCGCACCCGCACTGAAGCGGTAAGCGTCGCGGTACGGCGGGGGTTGCTGATGTTGTGACGGCGGGTGACCACAGGGATCCCTCGGTCCCCCTCACTTCGCTCGGGGTCCCTCGGGATGACACTGCGTGTCATCCCCGGCGCGCCAGGTTCCTCGAGGTCCGCCGGGCCACCATTCGGTGGGCTCCCAGCCGGGCGATGAGCTGGGCCGCATCCCGCGCGGCGTGGCCCTCGAGACTAACATCCTGGTGCAACGTCTCACGCAGCGGGTGTTCTTCCTTCCGCAGATTGAGGATCATCGCGCGGAAGTCGATGGTAAGGGTGGCGGTTGCTGTGCAATGCGGACAACCCTTGAGCACATAGGCCAGCTGGTCCTTGCCAAGCAGTCCCCCCGCGTCCGGCCCGGGAGACGGTACCTCCAGCAGTCCCGCCACGGCCTGCGCCGCCCTGATGCGATGGATGCCGGCGTTGCCGGGACTCCGAATGACTGCTCTGCCAAGTTCGACCCCGGCCCACTGGTCGCAGCGCTCACAGAACGGCCTCCGCGCTGCCTCCCCGCCCAGCCAGCCGCTCACACCCAGCACGATGGCCGCCTCCAGTCCCCAGATCAGGTAGACCATGGCGCCCGAGATGTCTGGCGACTCTGATCCCAGCACGTGCCAGCCCGTGGTGGTGGTCGCCTTGAGATAGTCAGCCACCGCCACGTCATCGAACTTCCAGGTGGCGGTGCGGTATGCCGCATAGTGCGAGGCCGCCAGTGCCACCAGCCCGAGCAGGCACCCCGCAATCCGGCCCACCTGGGGATTACGACATTTGCCCCGATCCACCGCGGTCCAGGCGAGCCAGCCGGTCAGACCTCCCAGCACCGGCACAAAGAAGGTCGCCACGACGATCGCCGTGCCACCGTGCACCGCGAAGAGCTCCACGATCCATTGATAGGGCCAGGCCACCAGGGCGGCCAGGAGCGCCAGCATCAGGACGATAGGTATGGTGAGCGGACCAACCCGGCCGCTGGGGTTGAAGCGCGCGAGCATGACCGGCTCCCGAGGGACGTGTGCCATACCCGTCAGACGTAGCTGACCGGCAAGGATTCTCATCCTCGTTCTCCAGTACCAACCAAGGCAGAGGACGCGGTGGAGCGCGGAGAGCCGGGAGGGATCTCAGCATGTACCTTACTGTCGTGGAATCGATGTCGGCGACGGCCGCCCCTCTTGGGGTGCCTCTACCATAGGAGTTCGGCATGACAGAATCCGATCGCGAACCGATCGTCACCATCGCTCTGCTCGCTGCCCTGGCCGATGGTCAGGCGACCCCGGAGGAGAAGACCCAGCTGGAGAAGGCGCTGACCCGCCTCGGGGTCACCAACCTCGAGGCCATCGCCGGCCGGGTCGCGGCCGGCCAGATCCAGCTGGCCGATGTCGCGCGCACTCTCTCGGGAGATGATGCCCGGCGGCTGGCCTACGAAACCGCGGTGGTGGTGTGCCACACCGACGGACCCGCCAACGAAATGGAAACCCGGTTTCTGGCCGAGCTCCGTGCCGCGCTGGGGCTCGACGCCGCCAGTGTCGCCTCGGTTGAGCAGGGAGCCGCCGCCGTGGCCGCTGCGCCAGTGGCCCCCGCGGCCCAGGTCGGCACCGGTGCCCCGCCGTCGGTGGCGGGGCTGGACGATTTCATCTTGCAGCAGGCGATCATCGCCGGGGCGCTGGAGTTGCTCCCCGAGGGACTGGCCAACATCGCCATCCTCCCGATCCAGCTTCGCATGGTCTATCAGGTCGGGCAGCGTCACGGGCAGCAGCTGGATGCCAATCAGATCAAGGACCTTGCGGGGACGCTCGGCATCGGCGCCGCGGCCCAGGTGGTGGAGGGCGCGGTCCGAAAACTCTTTGGCGGCCTCACCAAGGGACTGTTTGGCGGCCTGGTCGGCGGGGCCACGGGGGTGGCGGCGGGCGCGGCGGTAACCTTCGCCACGACTTATGCCCTGGGCCACGTCGCCAAGCAGTATTACGCCCAGGGCAGGCGGCTGAGCACCGAGGATCTCCGCACGCTGTTCGCGCGGTTCCAGGAGGAAGCCAGGGCGCTGTTCCCGAAGGTGCAGGCGCAGGTCCAGACCCAGGCTCGGTCGCTCAACCTGCAGAGCCTGCTGGGTTCGCTCCGCTGAGCCGAGGGCTGTTGCTCGCCCGCGGTACCGGCCATCACCGACACGCCAGTGGCGAATACCAACGACTCGTCCGTCCCGCTCCTGCCTCGACCCGCGGTGGAGGTCGGGCGGCTGATCGCGCTCGGGTACCTGGCCCAGGCAACCCGCGCGCGGCCTCGCATTGACGACTCGGCGGACGCGGAGGGACTGCATGACTTCCGCGTCGCCCTGAGGCGGCTCAGGAGCTGTCTCCGGGCCTTCCGACCCGAGCTGGAGAGCACCGTTGGCCGACGGCTTCGGCGCCGCCTGCGGCGGCTGGCAGACGCCACTGGAGCACGACGCGATCTGCAGGTGCACCGCGCCTGGGTCGAGGAGCAGCTGCCCACGTTGACTCCACTGGAGGGGGTGGGGGCCGAGTGGCTGCTCGAGTGGATGGGCCAGCGAGAGGAGCGCGCGAGCCAGCGTCTCGCCCGGGTGGTACGTGAACGGTTTCCCCGACTGAGACGCCGGCTGGATCGCAGGCTCTCGTTCTATCCCATCCCGGTGTCCCTCGATGGGGGGCCGCGGCTCGAACCGGCCGGCGCGGCGGTAGCCCGCACACTCAGGACCATGAAGCTGGAGCTCGAACAGGCCCTGACACGGGTGCATTCGATCACGGATGACCGCGAGGCGCACCTCGCCCGCATCGCGGCAAAGCGACTGCGCTACCTGCTGGAGCCGTTTGCCGGCGAACTCTCCGGGGCGCCAGTCCTGATCGATCGCCTCAAGCTGCTGCAGGATGCCCTCGGCGACCTGCACGATGTGCACGTCTTCGCCGGAGAGCTGCGGGATGCGCTGGAGGAGGTCGCGGGAGAGGGCACAGGGCAACCGGTTCCGGCGCCGCCCGTTGCCGGAGGTGTTGAGGCACCGGGCGAGGCGCTCCACGGCGCCGCGGAGGGCCTCGTCGCGCTCGCCGGCCGGCTCCGGCAGCGGGGCGATGCGACATTCGCGGACTTCAAGGCCGCCTGGCTCGGCGACGCTCCCGGTGGGTTCTTCGATGCGGTCGAGGCGCTCGCCGTGGCTGCCGGGTGCGCTGGCCGGCCACCCCGGGAAATCGAGCGCAAGTACCTGCTTCGCGAGCTGCCGCCACACGCGCTCACCTGGCCGGCCGAGGCCATCGACCAGGGCTGGTTGCCGGGGACCGCGCTGGTGGAGCGGCTGAGGCGGATCCGGTCGGCGCGGGGCGACGAGTGGTTCCGGACCGTGAAGGTTGGGTCCGGGGTGAGCCGGATCGAGCTGGAGGAGGCCACCACCCTCACGCTGTTCGAGCATCTCTGGCCGCTCACCCAAGGATGCCGGGTCAGCAAACGCCGCTACCTGGTGCCGGACGGCGAGCTGACCTGGGAGATCGACGAGTTCACCGACCGTGACCTGGCCCTGGCCGAAGTGGAGCTCCCCCGGGAGGATTTCCCGGTAGAGCTGCCGGACTGGTTGACGCCGTACCTGGTGCGGGAGGTAACCGGAGAACAGGACTACGTGAATCGCTATCTGGCGATGTGAGTCATTTCGTGCGGCGTTTCGTCGTGGCGCCGGCGACCTTCTCCGGGGCGCTCACCCCATAGGTCGCGGCGATCTTGGTGCCGGTCAGGCGGGCCGTCAGCGTCTGGGCCACCGGCTTGGTACCGGGAGTCCAGCGGGTGGCCGCCCGGCCGGCTTCGTCAGTGACGACCTTGGCCACCGAGACCCGCCCGCCAGTCACCGCGAACATGACCGGCACCTTGTGGACCGGGTTGCCATGGCTGTCGGTGACGGTGGCGGTGAGCGTAATCGGACCACCGACCTTCGCAATCTCTTCCTTGAGTGTGATCGCCGCGGCCAGCCCCGCGGTTGCGTGGGCGGTGACCCGGGCGACCGAGTCGATCCCCGCCACGCGAACCTCGAGGACCTGGGCCCCCGCCGTGTCCCCCAGCGTCCAGCGGACCAGGGCCCGACCCTGGGTATCCACCTTGGGCGAGGGGTCGGCCACACTGCCGCGCAGCGCTCGCACCGTGACGTTGGCTTCCAGCACCGGATTTCCCCCGGCATCCAGCGCCATGACGATCACCGGCTGCGCGAGCGGCCGGCCCACCACCCCCTGAACCGGGGTTCCTCGAATCGCGATTGTGGCCGGCGGTCCGGGGAGTGCGGTGCCGTTCACGATGAAGGGCGGGAGCGTACGCGGATTTCCCACCTCGACCTTGAGCCGCTGAATTCCGGAGTGCGGGCCGAGCACCCATTTGGCAGAGGCCTCGCCCAGCGAATCGGTGCGTTCGCCCTGGGCGGTTACGGTGCCACGATCAAGCGTGACCCAGCCGATCGGTACATCCGCGAGCGGCGCTCCGGCCGAATCGGTGACCCGCACGACCACCGGATCCTCGATCGCTCCGCCCACATCGGCCGTGGGCGGCGGGCCGACCAGCTCCACTCTGGTGTTGCCGGGGACGGGATCGGCCTCCGCCGAGATGGTAACGGTGCTGTCGAGGGAGAGCACCCGGGCCCGGAGCCGCTGCGGCCCGGGACGGGGACCAAGGGTCCAGTTGGCCTTGAGGCGGCCGGTCTTGTCGGTTGTGCCGGAGGCAGGGTCCACCGTACCACCGTCGGCGCTCAGAGTGACTGCGCTGCCGGGCACGGGGAGTCCGCCCCGGGAAAGCACCAGCAGCATGATCGGCTCCGCCTGCAGCCGGCCCGCTGGTCCGCGCTGGCCGGCACCGCTCAGGATGCCAAGGGTTGCCGCGGCGAGATCCACCTGCAGCGTGACGGCCTGCTCGAGCCCGGCGACGGATACGCGGAGCATGGTGCGTCCTGGCCCCCGGGCGGTGAGCAGACCGGCGGTATCCACCAGGGCGACGGTCGAATCGCCGCTCTGCCATCGGGTGCTCCTGCCCCGAACCGTGTGACCGCGGGCGTCGAGCGCGTGGGCCCGGAGCCTCAGGGTGTCGCCCTCGAGGATGCGGATGACGCTATCGGCGGCGATCACCATGCGGTCGGGGCGCTGGATCACGGTGATCCGCGCGCTGGCCGTGAGGTCCCGCACCTGAGCGGTGACATTGGCGTTGCCCGGCCCGCGCGCCACGATGAGACCGCTGGTGTCCACCACGGCGACCAGGGTGTCGTCGCTCTTCCAGTCGACCAGCGCACCCATGAGCACCGCGCCCCGCCGGTCCGTTACTGTCACCGCGATGACCGAGGTGTCGCCGATGGAAAGCAGCGTGTCGGCCCGCGGCGACACGATGATGCGTCGCGCCGCGTGGGCCGCCAAGCCGAGGTCGACGGACCCGAGCCAGGAGGTAAGCCCGAGATTCTGGGCGTTTACCAACAGGCCCGCGACCGCCGCAAAGGTGGTGATCAGCGCGGTGAACCACTTGCCCGCGCTGCCCAGCACGCCGCTGGTAGCTGCCGATCTCTTCATGGGTCTCCGGAGCGCGCGCGACGACGCTCGTCGCCTGGGGGCAGGCGGGAGCGCGCCGGGTGGCTGGTGCTCATTAGGGATTGGTACCGGCAGGCGCTGTGCCACAGCGCACAGCTAAGTGCTGCGACTCAGCCACAGGATGGGAAGTCCCTGCCCTGCAAGAGGTTAGTGAGGCAGGATCCAGGCGGCGAGCCGGTCGAGGGCCTCCACCACCGACGCAGGCCGCTCCTCCCCAAGGTATTGTCCGGCACCTTCGACCGTGTCCACCGCAAAGTCCGGGAGCTCGGCGCGGAGCAGCTCGATTTCTTCGGGCTTGATGGAGCTGGGATGGGGAAAGGTCCCGTGAATCAGGCGGATCGGGATGCGCGATTCGTGCAGCCGCGCCCGCAGCGACTCGGGTTCGACCGATTTCGACATCCGGCGCAGGCCGTCGATGGTGCCGTGAACGTCCGCCGCCTGCCCGGCGGTATACTCGTCCACCACCTCGGGTGTCACCCAGCTGGTGTCACCGGAGTTCTCGATCAGATCGTGCCGGACCCGGCTTCGGATGGTACCCGGCCCGACGAACAACTTGGTGAGGAATCCGCCGAAGCGAAGCGCATGCTTGAGGCCGGGTGTGGCGGCGGTTTCGGCCGGACCGCCGCCGATCGAGAGGATGCCCAGTACCAGGTCCGGCCGCCGGTAGCCCAACCGGTACGCGATGGCCGCTCCCGTGGATTGGGCGATCACCAGCACACCGCTGATGCCAAGGGTGTCGAGCGCCTGGCCGATGCGATCGGCCTGGGCCGCAAAGGAGTAGTCCGCCCTCGACGGATGTGATGACCAGCCGAACCCGAGAGGCTCGATGACGATGCAACTGTAGCCCTGCTCCACCAGGGGACCGGTAATCCGCCGGAAGCCATAGGCCCCGCCGAAGATTCCCGGGATGAGGAGGACCGCCGGGCCCGAGCCAATGGTGGTGGTGCGAAGAACTTCTCCAGGCCCGACCTGGATGTCCCTGACCCCGCTGCTGTCCAGCAGGGCGACCAGCGACATCATGGCGATGAACACGGGGACTCGCTTCGGGCCGCGGGGAAGTGGCGGCGGGACAGGCAATCTAATGTCCTGCCCCCGTCGCGCGCCTGGCAGTGGAGCAGGAACAGTCTCCCAGGCGTTCGACCCCCCAGACACGGAACACTCCGTGAGCTCACTCTCGTGCCCCCCCCGGCAGGGCGCCTCGGAGCGGCCATGGGGTCCGGCCAGCCGACCGGGGATGGCGATCTGCAGTTCAGCTGGAGACTGAGCGGCAATACGCTCACAATATCGGGCGCGAATACCGATTTCGATTTCAACGCGGACGATATCGACGAGCCGGCCAAGGTGGGTGCCATACTGGTCAGACAGTAGCCGGCAGGGCGGGTCCCGGGTCGTTGCACGGCCGCTCAAGCAAGGGGAGCCACACCCGTGAGGGCGTGGCTCCCCTGTTTGCATGGGGCAGGAAGGTCAGCTCACCGCGCTCAACACAAGGCTGGCGACCGCCTCCTGGTTGGCGACCACGTCTACGCTCCCCGGCAGGGGCGGCGTGGTGGTGAAGCTGGTCACCGCCGCCGGCGCGGTCAGCGTGACGACGTACGTGCCGGGAGGAAGCAGGGCAAACGATGCGGAGAAGATTCCGGGCGTTGCGCTGGCGACGAACCCCACGGTATGGGGGACGGCATCGGTGCCAGTGAGGGTGGCGGTGAAGCCGGTCAGTGCCACGCCAGCGGGAAGGGTGACGTTCGTGCCCAGGGAGAGGTCAACTCGGGCGCTGCCTACGGGGCCGGTCGCCGCGCTCAGCACAAAGGCAGCGACCGCCTGCTGGCCCCCGACGATGTCTACGCTGCCCGGCAACGGCGGTGTGGTGGTGAAGCTGCTCACCGCGGCCGGCGCGGTCAGCGTGACAGCGTAAGTGCCGGGAGGCAGCGGGCCAAACGATGCGGAGAAGATCCCGGGCGCCCCGCCGGCAGTGAACCCGGTGGTATGGGGGACGGCATTGCTGCCGGTCAGGGTGGCGGTGAAGCCGCTCAGTTCCACGCCTGGTGGAAGCGTGACGTTCGTGCCCAGAGAAAGGTCGATCCGGGCGCTTCCAAAGGCGCCGGTGGTGATCTCGGTGGCCGTGACCACCGGATGCATCACCCACTTGCCGGAGTTCCCCGCCTGGTGGCCAAAGCTCTGCGAAACGTCGAAGTCCACCAGCAGAATCCTCTGATCGTCTCCCACCACCGTGAGCGCGCCACCGGGCAGGGTGACCTTCAGGCCGCTCTGGGCGAGGCTCGGCATCTGCAACTGTCCAGTGACCGTGGCCCCCGGCGGGAGCCCGGCGTAGTCCGGCGAGGAAGCGTAAATGCGGCTGGTGCCGTCGCCGTTGTCCACCTGGATGTAGCCTCCTGTAATCACGAACCGAAGCTGCGAATAGGTTCCCGCGGGAATGACCGCGTCCTGGACCAGAGTGGCCGCATCGGCCGCCAGGGTGAGCAGGTCGGTCGTGACCGGGTTGTCGAGCAGCACCGTCTTGCCGCCGTCCCCTTGCAGGTTCACCTCGGCGATCGTGACGACCGCCGCCTGGATGTCACCGGGAGCGTCCTTGAGGAGCAGCGTGAGCTTGCCGGTGCCGCCTGGAGCGCTGGAGTCACGGCATCCGAGGACACCCATCAATCCAAAGAGCAGCACTCCGGCGGAGCGCGAGAGCAATCGACGCATGAAGCAGCCTCCTGGGTGGCCGTCAACCTGCCGGGAGGGTCCCTGCAGGGATTGGCTGGCTTGGGGCAGGTCTCACTCCCATTTCGGTGACTGGCATCACCTCGGGGGGACCCGCCAGGGGAACAATCGGCGCCGGGCGGGGGCTCCGGCGCGGGAACCGACTCCTAAAGAGTGCTCCTGGGTCCCGGAGGTAACGCGGGAAACCTGGCGGGGGGACGAACAAACGGGTCCCGGGCCGCTTCCCGCCGCGACCCGGAACCCGCCCGCGAACCCTGCGGGCTCGACTCAAGCGTCAGGGTTTCTAGTTGCCGAGGATCTTCACTCCCACGCCCTTTCGGAGCGCCGTGCTGAGCGGCAGCGGCAGCACGCCGGTGGTTTCCGTGACCGAGGAACAGGACGAGGACCCGAGCGCGAAGTAAAGCTTCGCGTTGTTGGGGTTGCTCAGCACCCTGAACTGGAAGGCCACGTTCTTGGTGCCCGGGGGAATCGCCGAGTTGGGGAAGACGAACTGGGTCGCCAGATTCTGGCTCGCACTCCCGCGCAGAACCGTCGTCACGGTGCTGGATCCAATGGGTGTCGCGCCGTAACTCTCCGGGCTCGCGATCAGCTGGATCACGTACGGGGTGGGGACGTTGGCCGGGTCGTTCGACGCCAGATACAGCGTCACCTGCTTGATGGTCTTCCCCAGCTTGTTGACGTAGAACGCCCGACTCAGCTCGTCGCCATTGCCCGGCGAGGCCGGACAGTTGACCAGGACGGTGGTGCTCGACGTCCCGGTGGCGGTGAAGGCCACCATCGGCAGGGAGCCAAGGGCGGTGATGCTGGCATTCATGGTGTTCGTCCCGGCGACGATCGTCCAGGCGGTGGAGGCGATGCCGCTGGCGTTCGTCGTGGCGGCCGGTGAGGCGATGCTGCCCGCGCCGCTCGCGACCATGAAGCTCACACCCGCGCCGGACACCGGATTGCCATAGGGGTCACTGACCCGCACCGACGGGGCGATGGTGCCCGCCGTTACGCCAAGCGTGCTGCCCTCCGGTGCCGTCTGGTTGTCGCCAGCATTGACGGCGATGACCGCCGCCGCCCCGGCGAGAATTCCGAATGGATTGCTGGTCGCGCTGGCCAGACCAGTGGCCGCCGCCGTGATCGTGTATCCCGTGCCGGCCCGGCTGATGCTGAGGCCGGAGAAGGTCGCGACCCCGTTGATCGCACTGATCGTGGTCGTGCCAGCCAGGGCGGCCCCGTTGCCCGCATTGAGCGCGAGACTGACCTGGGCGTTGTTGTAGGCCGGCGCGGTGAAGGCGGGCACGGTGTTGCCGTTGACGTCCTGCGCCAGGACGGTCACGCCGAAGCTGGTACCAGCCGTGGTCGTCGTCGGCTGGACGCCGAACGAGAGCTTCACCGGCGGGTTGCCGGTGGCGCTGAAGGTCAGTGCGGGAGCCAGCGCCGTCGTCACTATCGTCCCGCAGTTCTGCGGGGTACCTGCCGGGACCAGGCCGGTGCAGGGAATCGTGGCGTTCGCAGTCACGGTGTTCGTGCCGAGGCCCACTGTCCAGGCAGGGACCGTGGCGAAGCCGGTGGCATCGGTGTTCAGCACCAGAGTCGTCGGACTCGAGGGCGTGCAGGGGTTGGCGAAGCAGCCCCCGCCCGTGGTGATAGTGAAGGTCACCGGAATGTTCGCCATCCCCGGACCACTGGGGTTGGCGGCCGCCAGTTGCGAGGGCGTGACCACTCGCACGCTGGGTGCGGGTACGGTGCTGCCCTGCGGGGCCACGCTGGTGGTCGGTGAGTTGGCCGTGATGAAACCCAGGGTGTCCACCGCGCCGAAGGGGCTGAGATTCTTCGTCGTCCCCGTGGTTCCGGTCGAGAGCAACGCGAGGGCGTACAACGGCCGGGGCACGACGAGCGAGACGAGAGGACCCGTCGCCAGCCGCCAGGCGCGCGTGGCAAAGGTGCCCGAGCCAGGGGCCCCAAGCGACAGGGAACCGCACGTGCCGAGGAAGCCGGAGACCGACGGCAGGATCTGGATGTTTTCGTAGGGCTTGGGTTCCGCGACGTCATGCGCCAGGGCCAGACGGCCGTCTGCACCAGGCGGGAACACCTGGCCCGGCTCGAGGCACACCTCGACGGTCACCGGTTGCAGGAACGGTGTCTCCGGCAGCGAGCCTTCCCCGGAAGACGAGGTGTACAGGTAGCGGAAGGTGTACTGGTCCAGTTGGGTGGTCAGCCGCACCGCCGGATCCACGATCCGGCTCACGGAAATCACCGTGGGCTGGGTGACCGTCCCGGATCCGGACGGCAGGCTGATGCCCGCCTGTCCGGAAGGCGTGGCCAGGATCTGAGCTGGCGAGCCCGGCTGATAGACCGTCGCATTGCAGTCCGTGCCGAAGGCGCAGACCGTGGCGTTAATGCCCACATAGCGGAACAGGAGGTTGACTAGATCGGTCACCGCCGCGCCCGTCCCGGTGCCCGAAGCACTCGAGTAGGACGTGAGGTTGTTGAGCTGGTTCGCCTTGAACTTGGAGAGAATGTCGGTAATCAAAACGTAGGTGTTCGATGTGGCACCTGCCTGATCGCACGGCGACTGGGGCGGAGTGAGATTGCAGTTGATGAACAGCTGGGCGATCTGATGGAACCGGGTGTCGGCCGAGTTGTAGGGCCCATTCCCGTTGTTCAGGTTGACGTACAGCTGATAGATGAGGCTCTCGATCGCGGCGCTGTCGGTAGGCTGCCCCGCGGTGACGTTCTGAAGCGGGCCGGCGGCCGGGGCGACCGCCTGCGGTGCGGTGGGTTGTTCGCTCTTCTGGTCGGAACAGCCAGAGATCAAAACACTGGCAAACAGAATAGCCGCGGCGAGCCGGCGCATGCTGGGCTCCTTCGTGGGGAAGACTGTCGACCCCGGGGGCGGAATGGGTCTCCCGGTTTGGAACCGGGCATGGATGGGTAAGGCCGAACGTGCTGTTTTCGGACACCGCTCGCAAGATGCACACCCAGGGGGTGGCAAACCGCGATTGCTCATGTAAGTCAAAGCAGCTGAAGCGGATGACTCATCGGGACTCAGGGCAGTGCGGTTCGCCGACCGTGCCCCACCGGTGGGGTAACGCACCAGGAAAGTGTGGTCTGGATCACGCGGGCCTCTCACTGGGGTGTGCCGACCAGGGCCTTGTACCTCGGGTCGTTCGAGACCCCGCGAAACCACCAGTTTGGGTTGTCGCGAAAGTCAGGACGCCGGCTCGGGTTGGTGACCAGATAGGCCTTGATCTGGTTAAGGGCCTCGGCGGTATCCCCGGCCAGGGTCCAGATGAAGGCGGCTGTATTGGCGAGATCGCGCGAGGGATCGACCTCGGGATCGTCCTTCGTGTTCCGGAGCAAGCGCTGGGCGCTGTCGCGAAGCCCGGCCCGGGCCAGGACGCCCGCCACCAGCACCCGGGTGTAGAGCCGCTCGAACCGCTGGTCACGTTCGTCCGGCGTCAGCCGCACGACGGAATCAGCCAGCGTCCACGCTCGGGCCGGGGCCTGGACCGGGTCGGCCTCCACGAACTTCGAGGTCATGATCAGCAGCTCGCACTCCACGAAGCGGGCATCCGTTGGGAATCTCCGCTGGCCCTCGCGGCACCATTTGTCGGCGTCCGGGAACTGGCCCAGGTCGTAGGTGGCGTGGGTGAGCCGGTTGATGATCGCGTCGGCATTCCCGAGGTAGGCGTCCTTCTCCAGCGCCGTGCTCGCGGCCAGGACCACATCCACCAGGGTCTTGTCCGGGGCGTTCGCGTACAGGTGCGACAGCATGGCGTAGGCGCTGGCCTGGGATGGACCGAGCTGCGTGGCCCGCTCCAGGTCTGCCCGCGCACTGGCCATCAACGCCTTGCGCTTCAGCGAGTCGGGCTCAAGCGGGTAGAGCCAGCGCCAGTAGTTGAGATCGCCGCGCAGCTCCAGGGCATCGGGGTTGTCTTTCTCCAGTGCCAGGGCGCGGCGGGCGTGTTCCAGGCCCGCATCGATCGCCTTGTTCGCGAGCCCGGGGTCGTCGGTTGCCCGGCGGGAGCGCCAATAGTCGAGGGTGCCCCGGTGGACGATCGGCTCGGTCCACTGGGGATCGGACTTTTCGGCGTTCCCGGCGAGCGAGTCTGACGCGAGATACTCCCGGGCGAATCCGGCCGCGTCTCCCGCCCGGTACAGCGAGTCGCCACGGCTCTTGCGCTGCAAGGCCCGCTGGAACAGGGCCCAGGCGTCGGCGTTCTGGGTGCCGGCCCGGGTCCGGCTCAAGCGGGCCTCGACGCCAATCCGGCGCCGGATCAGCCCGGCCGCCTCATCTGCCAGGCTGTCGGCCAGCGCGATGAGATCCTTGCCCGACTTCTTGAACGTCGCCCGGTCCAGCTCGATGCCGGCATCGTCGAGCATCCGGATCGTGACGCGAATACTGTCGTTCTCGGGCTCGACGCTGCCCTGCACCAGGGTACCGACGCGGAGGGCGCGGGCGATGCTGTCCCTGCCCACGCCTCCCGCACGGAACGGGACGACGCCACCCTTGGACACGACGCTGAGCCCCGTCACCGAGCCCAGGCTGCGGATGAGTCCTTCGGTCAGGCCGTTGGCGACGTATCCGAGGTCGTGCCGGGGGCTCTGATCCTCGAAGTACAGCACCGCGATATTGTGCGGGTCCAGGCCTCCCTCAGTTACCGCGGGGCCGGGGCCGCTACGGCTGCGGACATACCATGCGGTGCCGCTGAGCAGCAGGATCACGCCGAGGGCGATGCCGATACCGGCGGTGAGGAGCGACCGGCGCTGGACGGTCACGGTCACCGCACCGGGCGGCACCGGCCGCGACGCCGTACGGCGCTGCAGCTGGGCCCGGGACACCGAATAGCGGTTGGCCGTGGCGCCCAGGGGAGTGCCGAGCATCTCGGCGAACTGGGCCGCGGTCTGCGGCCGGTCGGCGCTCATCTTGCTGAGCGCCGCCATGATGGCGTTTTCCACCTCGTCGGGAACCGTGTCTCGCACCACCTGCAGGCTTGGCACCTGGTCCATGGCGTGCCGGGCCATGATCTGCCGGGCGTTGCTCCCGGTGAAAGGGGGCTGGCCGGCGAGCATCTCGTAGAGGACACAGCCCAGCGAGTAGAGGTCGCTGGTGGGGCCTACCGCCTCCCCCACCGACTGTTCCGGGCTCATGTACAGCGGGGTCCCCACTGCCATCCCGGTTTCGGTGAGCTTGGCGCCGCTGCCCGCTTCCGACACGGCGCGGGCGATGCCGAAATCGGCCACCAGCGCGTGCCCGCCGGAGAGCATGATGTTCTCCGGCTTGATGTCCCGGTGGACGATGCCCAGGCTGTGGGCATAGCCGAGCGCGTCGGCGACCTCGGTGGCGAGGCCCAGCGCGAAGTCCACCGGCAGCATGTGCTCCCGGTTGAGCCGCTCGCGGAGTGACTCCCCGTGCACGAACGGCATGACGTAGTACAGGAGGCCGTCCGCGTCGCCCGAGTCGAACAGTCCGAGGATGTTGGGGTGCTGCAACTTGGCGGCGAAACGGATCTCCCGGTGAAACCGCTCCGGACCGATGGTGGCGGCGAGCTCCGGATGCAGCACCTTGATCGCGACCTCGCGGTCGTGCTTGAGGTCCAGCGCCAGGTAAACAGTGGCCATCCCCCCCCGGCCGAGCTCGCGCTGGATACCGTAACGATCAGTCAGAGCAGTTTGCAGGCGGGCAGGGATGTCGGAC
>JBGQJV010000029.1:0-27038 GCA_041499215.1 Gemmatimonadota bacterium
ATAGCTGCCGGCCGAAGAGCTCCGGCTCAAGCACCGGATCCTCGATCTCCGGCGGCCGGAGTTGCAGCAGAACCTCATGCTGCGCCACCGGCTGTTGCAGCGCGCCCGGCAGACCCTGACCGAGCTCGACTTCCTGGAGATCGAGACTCCGATCCTCACCAAGCCGACTCCGGAAGGGGCGCGGGACTATCTGGTACCCAGCCGGGTGCACCCCGGCGAATTCTACGCCCTGCCGCAGTCACCCCAGATCTACAAGCAGCTGCTCATGGTCGCCGGGTTCGACCGGTACTTCCAGATCGCGCGCTGCTTCCGGGACGAGGATCTGCGCGCCGATCGTCAGCCGGAGTTCACCCAGATCGACATCGAAGCATCGTTCGTTTCCGCCGAGGACGTGCAGGGATATGTCGAGGGGATACTGCAGGCGCTGTGGGCCGAGGCGGGGGAGACCGCCCCTGTGCCGTTCCACCGGCTGACCTGGCGGGAGGCGCTGGAGCGGTTTGGCATCGACAAGCCGGACCTGCGTTTCGGCTTCGAGATCCGGGATCTGACCCCGACGCTCAGGGCCGACGCGGCCGACTTCATCCGCACCAGCCTGGCAGGCGGGGGCCGGCTCCGTGGGATCGTGGCGCCCGGGGGCGGGACCGCGAGCCGGAAGGAACTTGACCGCCTGGCCGCGCTCGCGAAGGGTGCCAAGGCCGGGGGGCTCATCTGGGCGCGTCGCACTGCGGCGGGGTGGGAGGGGCAGGGGGTGAAGGCCTTCGGCGCCGAGGGACTGGCTGCCGTCGAGGCGGCGGCGGGAGATCTGCTCCTCGCCGTGGTCGGAGCCGATGCGGTTACCAGCCCGGTGCTGCACGCGATCCGGACGGAGCTGGTGAAGCGTCCGGGGGTTGAGCCCGCCATGCCGCACGCGTTCTGCTGGATCATGGACTTCCCGCTGTTCGAGCACGATCCGGACACGGGGGAGTTCGTGCCGGCGCACCACCCGTTCACCGCGCCGCACCCGGACGATATCGGCTTCATGGAGTCCGATCCGGGGCGGTGCCGTGCCCAGCACTACGACGCGGTGTACAACGGCAACGAGCTGGGGAGCGGGTCCATCCGGATTACCGATCCGGCGGTACAGCAGACCATCTTCCGGTTGCTGGGGATTCCGCCGGAGGAGATCCGTCGCCGGTTCGGCTTCCTGCTGGACGGCCTGGCCGCAGGCGCTCCGCCGCACGGCGGGTTTGCGCTCGGGTTCGACCGGATCACGATGCTGCTCTCCGGTGCGGGGTCGTTGCGCGACGTGATCGCCTTCCCCAAGACCACCACGGCACGGGCGCTGTTCGAGGGGGCGCCGACGATGGTGAAACCGGACGACCTGACTGCGTTGCATCTGAAAGTGATCGAATAAGTTCAGGGTTCGAAGTTCGGAGTTCAAGGTGGGCGCACTTTGAACCTGGAACTTGGAACTTGGACTCGGAACTCTCTACCGGGAGACCGAATGCCTGACGATATCCAGCATCGCCTGTCCACCGAAGGCGCCGATCCCCTCCTTTTGGCCGGCGTGAACGACGCTAATCTGGTCGAGTTGCAGCGCGCGACCGGGGTCCGAGTCACGCTCCGCGGAGACACCCTTCTCCTCGGCGGCAGCCTCGAGCAGGTGGAGCGGGCCAACCCGGTGGTGCAGGGGATGCTGGAACTGGCCCGCATGGGTGAAGCGGTCACCCCGGAGGACGTGTCGCGCCTGGTCGCAACGGGTCCATCCACCGAGCCGCTCGGCTCGATGGACTACAAGATCATTCTCCCCGGACTGCGGCGGGTCATCGGCCCCAAGACCCAGGGCCAGCGCGAGTACCTCGAGGCGGTGGCGACCCACGACATCGTGGTCGGCATCGGTCCGGCCGGCACCGGGAAGACCTACCTGGCGGTCGCCAAGGCGGTCGAAGCACTGGCACGCAAGCGGGTCAAGCGAATCATCCTCGCCCGGCCCGCGGTAGAGGCGGGTGAGTCGCTCGGGTTCCTGCCCGGCGACCTGCAGGCGAAGGTGGATCCCTACCTCCGTCCGCTGTACGACGCGCTGGAAGACATGATGCCGCACGACCGGGTGCAGAAGGCGCTGGAGACCCGGATCATCGAGATCGCCCCTCTGGCGTACATGCGGGGTCGTACCCTGGGCGACGCTTTCATCATCCTGGACGAGGCCCAGAACGCCACCGGGGCTCAGATGAAGATGTTCCTCACCCGGCTCGGCGTGAACAGCAAGGTGGTGGTCACCGGAGACAAGACCCAGATCGACCTGCCCAAGCGGGAGGACTCGGGGTTGATCCAGGTCGAGCGGATCCTTCCCGGGGTCGATGGCGTCGCCTTCTGCTATCTGGACGAAACCGACGTCGTCCGACACCGGCTGGTGCGGGAGATCATCAAGGCCTATGCGGAGGATCAGAACGGCTGACAAGGGCGGGATGGCGGGAAGGCGGGAAGGCGGGAAGACCGCCCGAAAGACAGGCGCTGCCCGCGAGGTCCCGCCCTCCCGCCTGTCCGCCCTCCCGCTGGCCGCCGTCCGGCGAATAGTCGATGGCGTTCTTGGCAGGGAGCGACGGACGGCGGCGGTCTCCGTGACCTTCCTCGGTCCCACGCGGATGCGCTCGCTCAACCGGGAATGGATGGGACACGACGCGCCGACCGACGTGATCTCGTTCGCGCTTCCGGAGCCGGGTGGCGAGCTGGTGGGCGATGTGTACATCTGTCCCGCCGTGGCGCGGGATCAGGCCGGCCGCCTGGGAATCCCGCTGAGGCAGGAGCTCGCCCGGCTGGTGGTGCACGGGACGCTGCACGTGCTGGGGTATGATCACCCGGACGGTGCCGGGCGGACCCGATCGACGATGTGGCGGCGGCAGGAACGCTATGTGAAGGCGCTCGCGTGATTCAGACGCTCCACCACCTGATCACTTCGCTGGCGACCCTGTGCTTCTCGCTCTGGGCCGCCTGGCTTTCGTTCGCCGCGGAGGCCGACGCGGAGGTACCGCGGATCCTGGCCGACCTGCGGCAGGGCGACAGCGACAATCTGCCGCCCGCGCGGGCGTTGTATGTCGGCCACCTGGCCCTCCTGATCCTGGCGGGAGCGTCCGCCGGACTGGCCGAGACCTGGTGGGCCTTTGCGCCGGCCGGCGCGCTGGTTCGGCTGCTGCTGGCGGTGCTCCTGGTCTGGCTGGTCGCCAGCCTCCTGCCCCGTATCGTCGCGGCCCTCGCCCCCGACCTCCCGGTACTGGTGCGACCGGCGGCGCTCCGCTCCATCAAGGTTTTCGGGCTGCTGTTCCGACTAATAGCCTGGGCAGACAACCGGATGCGGCCGCCCGCGCCCGCAGTGAGCCGCGTCAGCGGGCCGGTCCGGCGGGACATGCTCCTCGGGCTGTTCTCGCTGGCCGACATGACCGTGGCGGAGGTCATGACCCCGCGCATCGACATCGTGGCGGTGGACAGCTCCGCCTCTCCCGAGGAGGTAGTCGCCACGCTGCGACGCTCGGAACACGCCCGCATCCCGGTCTTCGACGGCCACCCCGACGCAGTGGCCGGCGTGCTCTACGCCAAGGACATGCTGGGCCGGCTGCCGCTGGGCGAAGGGGCGGAGGACTGGCATGCGCTGATCCGGCCGGCGGCGTTCGTCCCGGAAGGCAAGACGCTCGACCGCCAGCTGCGCGACTTCCAGCGGGGTCCCAGCCACCTGGCGGTGGTGGTGGACGAGTTCGGTGGGACGGCCGGGCTCATCACTCTGGAGGACATCCTCGAGGAGGTGGTCGGAGAGATTCAGGACGAGCACGACACCGATGAGACTCAGCCGGTGATGGAAACCGGGGACGGCCGGTTGTCGGTCGAGGGGGGAGTCCCGCTCTCGGAGCTGGAATCGCTGCTGGGACACAGCTTCCGGAGGGAGGATGTGACCACGGTCGGTGGGCTGGTACTGGATGCGTTCGGACGGGTGCCCAAGGGCGGCGAGCAGGTGGAAGTGGAAGGCGTGCAGCTGACGGTCGAGCAGGTCGCCCGCCGGCGGGTGCGCCGGGTGCTGGTTACCCGGCCAGTCCGCGCCGAAGTCCAGGCGGAGGACGGCGGATGATCTGGTTCGTCTTCTCGACCGGCCTGCTGCTCGCGATCTTCGGCGCCGTAGCCGGGACCGCCCTGGTTTCGCTGAGCCGGCTGGAGCTCACCCGGGCCGTGGCCGGCCAGCTCAAGGGCGGTACCGGCTCCATCAGCTGGCTGGCGGAGATGGAACAGTATCTCAGCGTCACCGCCACTCTGACGGCACTCGGCGTGGTCATCGTGGGAGCGGCGATCCCGGGAATGTTCACCGGGTTCACCCTGGCCGCGCTGGCCCTGCTGCTTGTCCTGGTGGCCGTGCCATCGGTGATCCTGGCGGGCTATCTCATACCCCGGTGGCTGGTCCGTCCCCGGGCCGTGGCCCTGAGGAATCTCGTGGTGCCGCTGCTTCGGCCGCTGACCCGAGTCGTGGGTGTGCTGCTCCCGACCAGGACGGTTCCCGGGGCCGGTGAACTGCGCGCGGTGTGGCGGGAGGGAGCCGCGTCCGGGATCGCCGCCGACGACGAGCTGATCATGGTCGGCGGCGTCATGACCTTCACCGAGCGCCCGGTGCGGGAAACCATGACTCCGCGTACCGACCTGGTGGCGGTCTCCGAGGAAGACTCGCTGGACGACATCGCCCAGGTCTTTGCCCAGAGCGGCTACAGCCGGCTGCCGGTGTACCGCGGCACCCTGGACGAGATCGTGGGAATGCTGCACGCGTTCGACCTCTTCAAGCTCCAGCCCGGCGACCGGTTGCCGGTACGGCCGGTGGCGGTGGCGCCCGCCAGCCGGACCTGCGGCGACCTGCTGCTCGACATGCAGCGCGAGCGGCGGCACCTGGCGGTTGTACTGGACGAGTTCGGCGGGACGCTGGGCATCGTGACCCTGGAGGATCTGCTGGAGCAGCTGGTGGGGGAGATCTTCGACGAGCACGACGGCCAGGCCAGGCGCGAGGCCGGCGCCGGCGCCCTGATCTTCGAGGCCGACGGGTCTACCCCGATCTCCGCCATCGAGGAGCGATTCGAGGTGGCCCTGCCCACCGCAAAGACCAGCACGGTGAGCGGCCTGCTGGCGGAGCTGGCGGGACGGATTCCGCAGCCGGGGGAGCGGTTCCTTGTCCGC
This sequence comes from Gemmatimonadota bacterium, assembly GCA_041499215.1. GTDB lineage: Bacteria > Gemmatimonadota > Gemmatimonadetes > Gemmatimonadales > GWC2-71-9 > JADJOM01. The sequence goes on from JBGQJV010000029.1 coordinate 5,179, forward strand.
GGCCTCGAAATCGACGTGCTGCAGGCCAGCCCGACCCGGGTGGAACGGGTGGTCATCCGCCGCGGTCCCACGCCACCAGTGGTGCTGGCGCCGGTGATCGACGGGGGACGGCGGCCGTGAACCGCACCGTCGCGATCGTGAAAGCGATGCTGGATCTGATCCGCCGGGGAAACCTGCGCGGGTTCCTGGCGCTGGCCGAGAAGGCGGGGCCGGCCGACCTGGGGGACGTGCTGTCGTCGCTGAACGACGACCAGCGGCTGGAGGTGGTCAAGGCGCTGCCGGCGCGGCTCTCCAGCGCCGCGTTGGTCGAGATGCCGGACGAGACCCAGGCCGAGGAGACGCTCGAGAGTCTGGCCTCGGAGGCGCCGGAGACCGCGGTCGACATCGTCGACGAGCTGCCCGACGACGAGGCGGCCGACCTGGTGGGCGGGCTCGACCCGGAGGATCAGGAGCGGATTCTCTCCGAGGTCGAGGACCGGGCCGATATCGATGAGCTGCTCCGCTACGACCCGGAGACCGCCGGCGGCCTGATGACCGCGCAGGTGGTCACCGTTCGGGCCACCGATACCGCCGGCGAGGCGATCGAGTCGCTCAGGCGCCAGGCCGAAGAGATCGAGGATTTCAGCCAGGTGTACGTGGTGGATGAGCAGGACCACCTGGTCGGCGTGCTCCCGATCAAGCGGCTGGTCACCAGTCCCGCCAGCCGGCCGGTCCGGGAATTCATGGATGACACCGAGGTGCGTGTCACCCCCGAGACCGACCAGGAAGAAGTGGCGCGGGTCATGGGTCGCCATAACGTCCCCGCGGTGCCGGTGGTCGACGGCGGTGGCAAGCTGCTGGGGCAGGTCACTTTCGACGACGTGATCGATGTGGTGGAGGCGGAGCAGACCGAGGACCTGCTCAAGTTCGGCGGCACCTCCGCTGACGAGGAGCTTGCGGCGCCTTGGCACGGCGCGGTGAGGAGCCGGCTCCCCTGGCTGCTGACCAACCTGGTGACGGCCTTCGCCGCGGGAGGGGTGGCCACCTATTTCAGCAGCAAGATCAATGCGGTCCGGGCGCTGATCTTCTGGATGCCGGTGATCGCGGGCATGGGCGGCAACGGCGGGACCCAGGCGCTGGCCGTGACGGTGCGCCGAGTGGCGCTGGGCCTGGTTCCCACCGGCAAGGCGTTGCCGATCGTCGGCAAGGAGATGCTGGCGGGGCTCACCAACGGTGCGGTCAACGGCGTGGCAGCCGCCCTGGTCGCCTACGCCCTGGGGCATGGGTCCCACCTGGGCCTGGTGGTCTTCCTCGCGATGACCGGCAATCTCTTCGTGGCGGGCTTCGCCGGAGCGTTCATCCCGCTGCTGCTCAACCGGCTGGGGATCGATCCCGCGATCGCGTCGTCGATCTTCGTGACGACGTTTACGGATGTGTGCGGGTACTCATTGCTCTTCGGACTCGCGGGTCTCTTGCTGGGAGTGTGAGCGGTCAGACGGACCGGCGGACAGTTGTGATGCGACAGGGCGGGTTCCTCGCGGAGCCCACCCTGTCGTGTTTCAACTGACCGCCTGACCGCCTGTCCGTCTACCAGCCCAGGACCATCTCCACCCGGCTGTACAGGAACCGCCCGTTGTAGCCAAAGGGTGAGGCCGCGGCCCAAGGGAAGGTGTTGTCGTTGTTGTTGAACTCCTTCTTCATCTGGTCCGGGTAGACGTCGAACAGGTTCCGGGCCCCGATCGAAAGGTTGATCTGATCGAACCGATACCCGACCTCCGCGTCCACCAGGAACTTGCCGCCATAGCTCTCGGCGTCAGTGAAGCTGGGTTGGGCCGAGCGGAACCCGCCGTAGTAGGAACCACGGGCGAGGGCGTGGAACCGGCTCCGGGTATAGTTGCCGGTGACGGTGGCGCGCCAGTCCGGGCGCTCCTTTTCGATGCCCAGCTTGGTCACCAGGTCCAGGATGCTGGTCAGGTCGGTCGCGGTGCCCTGCAGGACCGCCGGGACCGCGGCGATGCGGGTGATCTTGTTGCGGGTGTAGTTGAACGAGCCGGTGAGATCGAAGGTGCCGGCGCCCGCGGGGAGGCGGAGGTCGCTGGTGACGTCGATGCCGTCGGTCTTAGTGTCCAGGCCGTTGGTGAAGAACTGCACCCCCGCTACGTTGCCAAAGCCGGCGTCGGTCAGGATCCGCTGTGACACCGTGTCGCTGAAGGTCGCGCCCAGGAGGATGCGGTCGTTGATCTTGATGTGGAACGCATCTACGGTGATGGTGAAGTTGTCCTGCGGCGTGAACGCCAAGCCGCCGCTCAGGTTGAAGGCGGTTTCCTCTTTGAGCGGCTTAGCGCCGAACAGCTTGGTCGCCGGATCACTCACCGGGAAGTTGCCGATCTCCTGCAGCTGGCCACCGACGAAGCTGGTGGTGACGTGGCTGAAGTAGCTCTGGGCCAGGCCTGGGGCCCGGAACCCGGTGCTCATAGCGCCGCGGAGGACGATCCGCCGGGTCGGCTGGAAGCGAAGTGCGAACTTGCCGGTGACCCGCGAGCCGAAGTCGCTGTAGTGCTCGAACCGCCCGGCCACGTTGGCCAGTAGCTGCGCGCTCAGGTTGGTCTCGAGGTCAAGGTAGGTGCCCACGTTGCTACGGCTGTGGTTGCTCGCGTCCTGCGGACGGAACCCTCCGAACACCGAGGACCCCGCCGGCGCCAAGGCGGTGTGATCGATGCTGTCGGGAATGACATTGCCCAGATCGTCCCTGGCCAGGCTGTCCTGCTGCAGGTGCCCGCCGTTCACGTAGGACGCGTACTCGCCCTGCTCGATCTTGTAGCGCTCCTCCCGCACTGCGACGCCCAGGGCTACGTTCACCGGGTTGGGCAGTCCGAGTCTGATTTCTTTCGCCAAGTTGAGGCCGCCGAGGATCTCGTTACGGAAGAGCCGTCCGGCGTAGAAGCTGGTCTGGTTCGGAACGCCTGGATCGTCACCATTGCCGAGGATACCGTCCGCGCCTGGCGCGCAGGCGACCTCCAGACAGGGACCGAGGGAAGGGTTGTTGGTGTTCTGCAGGTCATAGTCGAAGGTATTCACCCCGTACGAGCCGCCGAAGTCCAGCGACCATCCGCCAACGCTGGTGCGGATCCCGGCGGCGCTGGAGAAGTCCCGGACCTTCGGATGGAACTCCGGGAGGAAGCCCTGGGGGTAGATCTCCTGCCAATTGCGGTTGCCATCGAAATAGCGCCAGAACCCGTTGCCGGTGCCTACCCGGTGGCTGTACCCGCCAAAGGCGTAGAACTCGCTGCTGCCGGAGCCATTGAGCGGCATGCGGAAATTGGCGAAGCTCATCGCGTCCTTCTCGAGCCCGTCACCCCAGTGGAGGTTCGGCTGGGTGAGCGAGTTCCGCTTGGTGATGATCTCGCCGTTCTTCGGGTTGATCACGTCGCCGATACCGTTGGCGTCCACCAGGAACGAATCAGGCCAGGCGCGGTTGGTCGGGTCGCGGTGCTGGAACTCCCCGAACAGGCCGAGCGAGCCGCGTCCCAGCTGAATGCCGACGCCGCCGTTCATGTCCACGGAGGTCCCGTCGTCGCTGTAGCCCTTGCCTGTCACGTAACGACCGGCGTCCGCGTTCAGGAAAGGAGCGAACTTGCCTTCTTTCATGACGATGTTGACCACGCCGGCGATGGCGTCGGAGCCATACTGGGCGGACGCGCCGTCACGCAGCACCTCAATGCGCTCGACGGCGCCGCCCGGGATCGCATTGAGGTCCACCCCGCTCGAGCCGGCGCCCGAGCCGTAGGGGAAGGTGTTCACCAATGCGGTCTGGTGCCGCCGCCACCCGTTGACCAGCACCAGGGTGTGATCGGGTGAGAGACCGCGCAGGGTAAACGGCCGGACGATATCGTTGGCGTCGGTGACGCTCTGATGGGGAAAGTTGATCGAGGGGGAGAGGGCCGCGAGAATCTGCCCTGTCTCGGTCGTGCCCTGCGCCTTCATGTCCTCCGCGGTGTACACGTCCACCGGCACCGCCAGCTCTTCCGCCGCGGTATGCCTGCCACGGGAGCCGACCACCACGTCGATTGGGGCCAGCTCCACAGCGGAGCGGCCCAGGAAGAAGTCCTGCTCGACCACGTCCGCCCCCGCTACCGTTACCTCGGAGGAGGTGGGCAGATACCCGATCGCCCGGACCCGTACGGTCTGGCTTCCCTTCGGCACGCCCCGCAGGGTGTAGCGGCCGGTGGCAGTGGAGACCGCCCGCAGGGTGGTATTCTCGACGGTGACGATGGCGCCCACGATGGCGCCGCCGCCGCTGTCGGATACCGTCCCCTGGACCGTGCCGGACTGGGCCGCGCCGGTTCGGCTGCACAAGGCGAGGATGAGAAACACCCCGGCCGAATGGCCCAGGCCTCGGACGACGGATCGTGGCATGCCGATCCCTCCGGATTATGTGGATGGTCGTGCTGTTGGGGCAGGGAAGACCTGAGCGAGGTTACGCCGCACCGGCGACGGCGTCAAGCCAGTCGGACAGGGGGAAGAGAAAGCCGCCTGCCGGAATGAATCCGACAGGCGGCTGAACGCGGAGCGATTGGAGGGTTGCCGTGTTGCCCCGCGGGGAGAAACGGGCGGCGGATCAGCCCTGGTGGGCGATCACCTTGGTCCGGATCTTCTTGTACGCCGCCGCGGGAATCACCTTCTTCGAGACCAGCTCGTTCTTCGACTTGTACGGCCGGTTCTTGATGATGGCGTCGGCGTAGGTCTCGCCGATGCCCGGGAGCGCAACCAGCTGCTCCCGAGTGGCGCTGTTCAGGTCGAGCATCTCGGCCTTGGGTGCAGCCGGCTTGGCAGCGGCCGGCTTGGCAGCAGCCGGCTTGGCAGCGGCGGGGGCCGGGGCCGGCTTTGCCGCGGGCTGCTGGGTCTTCGTCGAGGCGGTAGTCGGGGTGGTCGCGGCACTCTGGGCCATCGCGGCGGACGCGGTAAGCAGGCCGAGGGCGAGTGCGGCGACAACAGTCCTGCGGATCATTGGATTCCTCCGTTGGGGTCGGTCGTGCGGTTCGGGTCCAGCACGACTTCGCCCGGAGGAAAGGCAATCGGTGTGCCGCTCGTGGAGGCGGTTTTTCGCCCCGGAATCAGGGGTCGTTGAGACAGAGTGGCGCGCGGAGGGACAGACTGGCGGGGCGAGTTGTCCTGCGAACTACAGTTCCGAGTTCCGGGTTCCAAGTTGGTCCCGGACAAGGGGACGTCCGGCGGATCATAAAAACCGGGAACTTGGAACCTGGAACTTCAGCGCGCCCCCGGCTTCCACCCCCACCGCTGGATCATCCGGGTCAGCGTCCTGCGCGAGATGCCGAGGATCCGGGAGGAGTCCTCACGGTTGCCACCCGTGGCTGCGAGCACCCGAAACACGTGCCGGCGATCGAGCTCATCGAGACTTACCAGCTCCGCGGCCGTTCCCGCCTCTCCCGCCATTCCCGCCTCTCCCACCGCGGCGGAAAGGGCGGGAAGAGCGGAAGAGGTGGGAGTGGCGGTAGCGGCTGGTGCCCCGCGCAGTCCCTCCGGCAGGTGCTCCGGACCGATGACATCGATTTCCGCCAGTACCAGGGCGCGCTCCAGCACGTTCTCCAGTTCGCGGACGTTGCCGGGCCAGTCGTGCGCCAGCAACAGGCTCTGCGCCGCGGGGTCCATCGCCACCGGGCCCCGGCCGTGCCGCCGGGCCAGGGTTGTCAGGAAGTGGTCGATCAGGAGCGGGATGTCCTGCCGCCGTTCCCTGAGCGGCGGCAGGTGAACCGTGACCACGTTGAGCCGGTAGTACAGGTCCTCGCGGAACTTCCGCTCCTGCACCATGGCCGGCAGGTCCCGGTGGGTCGCCGCGATGATCCGCACGTCGACCTTGATGGGCTGCTCGGCGCCCACCGGAACGATCTCCTGCTCCTGCAGCACGCGCAGCAGCCGCGCCTGCAGCCCGGGGGAGATGTCGCCGATCTCGTCGAGGAAGACCGTGCCGTGGTCCGCCTCGCGGAACAGGCCGGGCCGGTTGCTGACCGCGCCGGTAAAGGCGCCCCGCACGTGGCCGAACAGCTCGCTCTCCAGCAGACCCTCGGCCAGCGCCGAGCAGTTGACCGCGACCATCCGACGTTCGGCCCGTTCCGAGAACCGATGGATCGTCCGGGCTACCAGCTCCTTGCCGGTGCCGGTCTCGCCGGTGATGAGAATGGTGGCCTGGGTCGGGGCCACCCGAGCCACCTGTTTCATGACTGTGATGATCGGCGGGCTATGGCCGACCAGCACGCCGGTGCCGGAGGGCGCTGGGGTCGGCCGCTCCTCCTGGGAGGAGATTCGCCTGGCCACCAGCTGCCGCCGAGCGAGCGCCCGCGACAACGTCTGCCGCAGCTCCCCGAGGTCATATGGCTTGCTGATGAAGTCGTACGCGCCGGCCCGGATGGCCTCGGCGGCGCCGGCACCGTCCCCGAACGCGGTGAGCACGAGGACCAGGGCCTCGGGGTCCCGTTTGCGGAGCTCGGCCAGAAGATCCAGCCCGCTGGCCTCCGGCATCCGCAGGTCGGTGAGCACCGCGTCGAACGGCCCGTCATGGTCGACCAGATTGAGAGCGTCCCGGGCCGAGAGCGCGCGGGCTACCTCGTACGACTCCCGTGCCAGCACTTCGGCCAGCATGCGGCAAGCCTCCTCGTCATCGTCGACGAGCAGCAGGCGCGGGGCGGCTTCGATTGGGGTACTAGTAGTCATGATTGCTCCGACAGCGGCAGCGTAAGCTGCCAGCGGGTACCACGTTCGGACGGCAGGTATGACAGCTCGCCGCCGAGGGCTCGTGCCAGCCGGCGGCTCACTGCAAGGCCGAGGCCGGTTCCGTGGGCCTTGGAGGTGACGAACGGCTGGAACAGCTGGCTGCGCGCCTCCGGGGTGAGTCCGGGGCCGTCGTCCGCGACTTCCAGGTAGGCCCGGCCATCGCGGGCGCCCGTGGCCACGCTGATGTGACCCCCGCGCGGGAGCGCCTCGATGGCGTTCTTGAGCAGATTGAGCAGGATCTGCTCCACCAGGTCGCTATCACTCCGTGAGAGGGGCGCCGGCCCTGCGGGCCGCGGAGAGAGCGCGGCCCGCACCCCCGCCGTTTCCAGCGAGGGCTCCAGGAACCTGAGCATCCTCTGGGCCAACTGGTACAGATCTACCCGCTCCCCCTCCGGGGCCGGCCACTCGCCTCCCTCCAGTCGCCCGCGCACGATCTTCGCCACCCGGTCGAGCTGGGCCAGCAGCAGGCCTACCCGCTCCGCCCCGCCGTGGTCACCACCGTGTCGCAGGTCCTCCCGCATCAGCTGGAGGTGGCCATTCATGGTATTGAGCGGAGTCCCGATCTCGTGGGCGAAGGCCGCCGCAATCTCTTCCGCCTGGGCCAGCCGATCATAGTTGCGGGCCCGGTCCTCCAGTGACAGCAGCGCGGCCCGGGCCTCGCTCTCCCGCTGGCGTAGCACCAGGGCGTCGCGCAGGTCGTTGTAGTGCCGGGCGAGCAGCCGGAATTCGGGCGGTCCGACCTCCGGTGCCTCCGGCGACCCTTCGGCCCCTCCATGAGCTCCGGCCATCGCGCCGGTGAGCGAGCGGAGCGGCCGTCCGACCCAACGGGTGGTGAGCAGGGCCACGCCGATGGCCACCAGCAATGCCGAGCCGAGCGCGAGCAGCAGGGCCCGCCGCCGTTCCTCGTGCGCCCACTGGTTGAGCCGGCCGGTGGAGACCGTCACGTGCAGCACGCCGTACGGTTCCCGGCCGCCCAGGGGCACGGCCACTTCCTGGGCGGGCGAAGGCCCGTCTCGGAACCACTCGACCGGCCGGCCCTCGATCAACGCCCGGCGGTCCAGTTCGGACGGATCGATGTCGACACTGGTATCGCTGGCGGCGGCCGGCAGCAGCTGATCCTCGACCAGCACGAACGCGATCGCCGTGGTTTCGGTGATGTGGCGGCGCGACCACCCACCCAGGCCGACGAGCAGCGCGGAGGGCTCGCCGGTCGGCGCAATCCTGGTGAGATATGCCGCGAGCGTGGTGGCAAGATCCACCGACTCGACCTTCAGATCGTCCAGCCGGGCGCGCTCGGATAGAGCGAGCCCCAGTTCCGTGGAGCCGGCCACCAACAGGACCGCCAGTACCGCGGTGAGCAATGCCAACCTGCGTGGCAAGGTCAGCGGACCGACAGGCGGTTCAGGGCGCGGGGAGCTGGTACGAGCGGAGGCGATCACAACCTGGCCCAGTCGGGGTGCGTGTCTATGTCGCAAGCCGGCGGTATACTTGGCCGGGCGGAGACCTGCTGTCAATTCACGTGCCACAACCCCGCTCTGGGGTTTCTGCCCCGGGCACCGGCGGCGTGATGACCAATGCACCCGCCCGGACCGGACCAGAATGCGCGACCTGCTGCTGCTGTTCTTCCGGCTCGGCGCCACCAGTTTCGGTGGGCCGGCTGCTCATATCGCGATGATGCAGGAGGAGGTGGTGCGGCGCCGCGCGTGGCTCGGCCCGGAGGAGTTCCTCGACCTGCTCGGGGCAGCCAACCTCATTCCGGGGCCCAATTCCAGCGAGCTGGCGATGCATCTCGGCTGGCGCCGCGCCGGTGTCGCCGGCCTGGTTGGCGCGGGTATCTCGTTCATACTCCCGGCGGTGGCGATCACTGCACTGTTCGCCTGGGCCTACGTCCGCTTCGGCACCCTTCCCGCCTTGCAGGCGCCGTTCGCCGGTATCCGGGCGGCCGTACTGGCGGTGATCGGCATCGCGGTATGGCGGCTGGGCAGGACCGCGGTGAAGAGCCGGCCTCTCGCCCTGGTGGGGACTCTGGTGTTCGCCGCGGCGCTCCTGGGGGTGAGCGAGCTGATCCTGCTGTTCGCGGGCGGGGTCGTTGGCGCCTGCTGGCTGGCCGGTTTCCCGGGCCGGGGGAGACCAGGCACCACCCTCGGCCTGCTCCCCGCGTGGGTGCTGGCCCTGGGGACCCAGTCGAGCGAGACCGCTGCGAGTCTCCCGACATTGAGTGCCCTTGGGCTCTTCTTCCTCAAGGTGGGGTCGGTGCTGTATGGCTCGGGCTACGTCTTGATCGCATTCCTGCAGGGCGGCCTGGTGGAGAGGTACGGGTGGCTTACCCGTGCGCAGCTGGTGGACGCAGTGGCTGCGGGCCAGTTCACCCCAGGTCCGGTGCTCTCCACTGCCACCTTCGTGGGCTACCTGGTCCTGGGTCCCGCCGGCGCGATGGTCGCGACCGCCGCGATCTTCCTGCCTTCGTTTGTTCTCGTGGCTGTGACCGCGCCTCATGTTCACCGGCTGAGGCAGACTCCCTGGCTCGCCGCATTCCTTGATTCGGTGAACGTGGCGGCGCTCGGGCTGATGGCAGCGGTGACCATCCAGCTGGCGCGGTCCACCCTGACCGGTCCCGCACCAGGGGCGATTGCGCTGGCCGGTCTGCTCGTCGCCCTTCGCTGGAAAGTGAACCCGGCCTGGCTGGTGCTGAGCGGTGCGCTGCTCGGGTGGCTCGCCGGGTGACTCCCCTCGAACGGTTTCTCTCCGAGCACGGGCTGCTGGCCCTGCTGCTCCTCGCCACCATCGAGGGAGACGTCAGTGTGCTGGTTGGCGGGGTGCTGGCCCACCTCGGACTGCTCCCGCTGCCGGGAGTCGCCCTGGCGGGCGCAGCCGGCAACCTGCTGGGCGATTGCGTGTGGTTTCTCATCGGCCGGCGTTTCCGCGAACCTATCCGCGGGCATCGGATCTACCGCGCCGTCGGCCCGGGGATCGAGCGCCTGGCCAGAAAGCTCGGCGCGTGGCAGCTGCTTGCGGCCCGCGTAGTCTACGGGACCCGGAACGCCAGCATGGTGTTCTGGGGACAGCACGGGCTTTCCCTCGGCCGCTTCCTTTCGATCGATGCGGTCGGCTGCGCGCTGGCAGCGGCCGGGTTCGCCCTGCTGGGCTACGGCGTCGGGCATGGAACGACCGCGCTGGTGGGGCAGGTAAAGCACCTGGAGCAGGGGATCCTGGCGGGCGCCATCGTCGGCGGCCTCCTGGTTTGGGGGATCAGCCGGGGGGTTCGGCGCCGCCTGGGCCGGTAGCAGGGTGACCAGGTAGGCGGACCGCGAAAGTTGCGTAGCTTGTTCTCCCATGTGAAGTTACACTCATGAATGCAACTGCACTCCTGGGCGACCTGCGGGCACGGAAGTCACCCGCCGTCGCGCGGGCGATCTCGCTGGTGGAGAACGGCCGCCCAGGCTTCGAGGAGCTGCTCTCCGAGCTGCATCCGCTCCTCGGCCACGCCCGGAGGATCGGAGTCACCGGCCCGCCCGGGGCAGGGAAGTCCACCCTTGCCGAGCAGTTGGTGCTGGCCTACCGCAAGGCCGGGCTCACCGTCGCTGTAGTGGCGGTCGACCCGACCAGTCCGTTCACTGGTGGCGCGCTGCTGGGCGACCGGATCCGGATGGAATCGGTGGCGCTCGACCCGGGGGTGTTCATCCGCTCCATGGCGACTCGCGGGTCGGTCGGCGGACTGGCCACTACCACGCGCGAAGTGTGCGATGTGCTCGACGCCGGAGGGTACGACCGGATCCTGATCGAGACCGTGGGGGTGGGCCAGTCGGAACTGGATGTGGCACGGAGCGCGGACAGCACCGTGCTGGTGCTGGTGCCCGAATCCGGGGACGGGATCCAGACCCTCAAGTCAGGGATCATGGAGATCGGGGACATCTTTGTGGTCAACAAGGCGGACCGCCCCGGCGCGGATCGGCTGCGACAGGAGATCGAGGTCACGCTGGGGATCCGGGCGGGCAACGCCTTTCGGCATGTACGGGCCCATCACAGCGGGCAGGCCAAGCCCCGGATGAAGACGGACGAGACGGTCGGGACGGACGCGTCCGTTTCGTCCGTCCCGTCCGCCTGGCAACACCCGGTCCTGGCCACCGTCGCCACCAGGGGTGAGGGCATCCCCGAGCTGGTCGCCGCGCTCGAGCGGCACCATGCGGAGCTGGACCGGTCGGGCGGTCTCGCCGCGCGGCGGCGTCGGCGCCTGTTCGACCGGACCCGGGAGGTGGTCGACCGGGCGACCCGCCAGTGGCTGTGGCAGGAGAGCGGCGCGGAGCAGCTCATCCGCGACCGGTTGGGTGAGCTGGAGGCGGGGCGGGCAAGCCCGTACGAGGTGGCCGCCGAAGTGCTGGACGCTCTCAAGCAGGGATCGCGCGTATGACGATCTGGGAACCCGATTCCGCCATGCGACAGATGCTCCAGCGGGTGGGCGAGCAGGAGCGCGAGCTGGAAAAGCTCCGGGCAGACGTGCAGGCCTGGCGCGAGCAGGTCGCGGCTCAGAAGCTCCGGGACGACGTGGACTTCACCAGCGTCTCGGGTCGCGCGGTGGAACCGGTGTACACCCAGCTCGAGCTCTCGCCCGACCGGCTGGAGCGCGAGGGGCTTCCGGGTGACTATCCCTACACCCGCGGTATTCACCCCACGATGTACCGCGGCAGGCTGTGGACCATGCGGCAGTTCGCCGGGTTCGGCACTGCCCACGACACCAACGCGCGCTACAAGTTCCTGCTGGCGCGCGGCCAGACCGGTCTCTCGGTGGCGTTCGATTTCCCCACCCTCATGGGCTATGACTCCGACCACCCCCGTTCCGAGGGGGAGGTGGGCAAGTGTGGCGTGGCGATCTCCAGTCTCGAGGACATGTCGGACCTGTTCGACGGCATTCCGCTCGACCGGGTCTCCACCTCGATGACCATCAACGGGCCGGCGGCGATGCTGTTCTGTTTCTACGTCGCGGCGGCGGAGCGGCAGGGCGTGGACGTGAGCCGGCTGCAGGGGACGATCCAGAACGACATGCTGAAGGAGTACATCGCGCAGCATGCCTGGATCTTCCCGGTGGAGCCCGCGCTCAAGGTGATCGTGGACCTGTTCGAGTGGGCCTCGGCCCACACGCCCACGTGGAACACCGTCTCGATCTCGGGCTACCACATCCGCGAAGCGGGCGCCACCGCGGCCCAGGAGCTGGCATTCACTCTGGCTAACGGGTTCTGCTACGTGGAACACGGGCTCGCACGCGGCCTCGAGGTGGACAGCTTTGCTCCCCGGCTGTCGTTCTTCTGGGACGTGCACAACGATTTCTTCGAGGAAATCGCGAAGCTGCGGGCGGCGCGGCGGATCTGGGCCCGCACCATGCGCGACAAGTACGGCGCCCGAAACCCGCGCAGCGAGCAGATGCGATTCCACTGCCAGACTGCCGGGGTCACCCTGACCGCACAACAGCCGCACAACAACATCGTCCGGGTGGCCTACCAGGGGTTGGCCGCGGTGCTCGGCGGAACCCAGTCACTGCATACCAACGCCCTGGATGAGACCCTTGCCCTGCCCACCGAGGAATCGGTGCGGATCGCTCTCCGGACCCAGCAGATCCTGGCGTACGAGACCGGCGTGCCCAACGTGGCGGACCCGCTGGGCGGGTCCTATTACGTCGAGGCGCTCACCGACGGCATGGAGCGCGAAGCCGCCGGGCTCTTCGCCGAGATCGAGGCTCAGGGTGGCGTGGTGAAGGCGATCGAGGGCGGCTGGTTCCAGCGCCAGATCGCTCAGTCCGCCTCCCGGTTCCAGGCCGAGCTGGAGCAGCGCCGCCGGCTGGTGGTGGGAGTGAACGAGTTCGTCGAGGAGGAGGAGCCGCCGGTGGAGATTCTAAGGGTCTCGGACGTGGCGGAGCAGAGCCAGCGGGAGCGGATGGCCGCGCTCCGCGCCCGGCGCAACGCCGCTCAGGTCACCGAGCGGCTGGCGGAGCTGCGCCGGGCGGCGGTCGAGGATCGCAACGTGATTCCGCCGATGCTGGATTGCGCCCGGGCGTACTGCACCCTCCACGAGATCCGGCAGGTCCTGGAGGAGGTCTACGGGACGTATCGGGAACCGGTGTTCTTCTGAAGCAGCCGTGAGCCGGGAGCTATCAGCGATGAGCCTGCCGGTTTCAGGCTGGCTTTAATCGTCTCGCTCCATTCTTTTCGGCACCGCGACGGATCCTCCGTCGTCCAGCGCATAGCCCACAGCTCACTGCCCATAGCGCATAGCCCACCATGGCCAACAGCGACATCCAGAAACTTCTGGCCCGGCTGACCAGGCTCCGGACCGACGAGCACCGCATCGTCACCTGCTATCTCAAGATCGAGCCCCGCGACCGGGCCCGCGGCAAGTACCTGATCAAGCTCAAGAACCGGGTGCGGGAGGTGGAGGCCGCGCTCGAGGGGATGGGCCTCCCCCGCTCGGTTCGCGAGGAAGTGAGCGCGGACCTGCGCCGGATCCAGGACCAGCTCCGGGAACCGAAGCGACTGCCCGCCAGCCAGGGGCTCGCCGTGTTCGCCTGCGGGCCGCTCAAACTGTTCGAGCTGGCGGGCCTTCCCAGCGTGCACCGTTCCCGGCTGGCGGTGGACCGTACCGCCCTGGTGCGGGAGCTGGCGTCGGTGGAAGACGAGGTCGGCAACATTCTCACCGTGGTGCTCGACCGCACCGCCGCCCGCATCTTCGAAGTGACCGCGTTCGGGGCGGAGGAGGTCGAGGACCTCCGGGCGGACTCCACCCGCGGGGGGCGGTTCCACAGCGATCGGGGTGACTCCCCGGGCAAGGGAGAGCATACCTGGCACAATCGCATCCGGGAGGAGAAGCAGCGCCACTTCGCGTCGGTGGCACAACACCTGTTTGACCTGCATCGCCGCCGTCCTGTGCATGGCGTGGTCCTCGCCGGTCCGGGCAAGGAGGCTGGAGCGGTCGCGGCCTTTCTGCACCCGTACCTGGCTGATCGGCTGATGGGGGTGGTGAGTCTGAGCCCCAAGGATGCCAGGGCGCCCATGGTCTACGAGGCCACCTTGGCCGCCCGCGCCGAGTACGAGCGGGAGTCGGAGCGCTCGGTGGCCCATGGCCTCGGGGATGCGGTCGGAGCCGGGTGGGCGCTGAACGGCATGCCGGAGACGCTGAAGGCGCTGGGGCGCGGCCAGGTGCGCACCATGCTGGTGGATGGCGACGCACAGGCGCCCGGGTTCCGGTCTACGAGCGGACTGCTGGCGCGGAACGAACGGGATCTGCGGGGCGAGACCGACGTGGTGCCGGTCCTCGACGTGGTGGACGACGCCATCGAAGAGGCGCTGCGCCAGCGGGTGGAAGTCGAGGTCTTCTACGACGAGGAGGCCAGGAGCGCGGTGCAGGGCCTGGCCGGCTTGCTGCGGTTCCGGTGAGCCTGCGCGCGATCCTGTTCGACGCCGGCAACACGCTGCTCTTCCTCGACTATCCGCGCCTGGCGGAGGGAGTGGCCGCGGCCACCGGCGTTCCGCTGACCGGGGAGTCGCTCGCCGCGCGCGCCTCGGAGGCCGCTGTGCTCATGGAGCGCGGGGACACCACCGATCGGGAACGGGCCTCGCGCTATCTCGAGCAGCTGTTCCTCTTCGCCGGGGTGCCCGCCGCCCAGCTGCCGGTGGTCCGCGATACCCTGCTGGCACTGCATCAGGAGCGGCATCTCTGGGGCCGGGTCGACCCGGGCACCGGCGTGGCACTGGACCGGCTGCTGGCGGCCGGGTTCAGGCTGGGGGTGATCTCCAACAGCGACGGGCGGGCGGAGGAGGGCCTGATCGCCGCCGGGCTGCGTGAACGTTTCGAGCTGGTGGTGGATTCCCAGCTGGTCGGATTCGAGAAGCCCGATCCGCGCATCTTCGCGTGGGCCCTGGAGCGGATGGGCCTCTCCCCGGCCGAGGCGCTCTATGTGGGCGACCTGTACGAGGTGGACGTGGTCGGGGCCCGGCGTGCTGGGATGGACGTGATCCTGCTGGACGGCGCCGGGAACCATCGGGGCCGGGATGTCCGTACCGCCGCGAACGTGGCGGCGGTGGCGGAGATGGTGCTCCAGGCGTCAGGCCTCAGGCGCCAAGGGGCCGGATGAGGCCCGGGCCGCATTCTCGACCTTCACGCGACGTCTCACGTCTCACGTCTTACGTAGACGCCTAACCCCGACTGACACCATGCCCACTCTCGACCGGAAACCCCTTGCTCGCCCCATCCGTGTGCTGGTCGCCAAGCCCGGCCTCGACGGTCACGACCGGGGGGCCAAGGTCGTCGCGGCCGCGCTCCGGGACGCGGGAATGGAGGTCATCTACACCGGTCTGCACCAGACCCCGGAGATGATCGCCACCGCCGCGGTGCAGGAAGATGTCGACGTCGTCGGGCTCTCGATTCTATCGGGGGCACATATGACGCTCTTCCCCCGGGTCCGCAAGCTGCTGGACGAGGCGGGCCGCTCGGACATCCTGCTCACCGGCGGCGGAATCATCCCGCGGGAGGACATGGAGGAGCTGGAGCGGCAGGGCGCGGGCCGGCTGTTCGGGCCGGGTACGCCCACCACGGATCTGATCTCCTACATCGAGACCTGGGCCGCGGGCCATCTGACCGGGTAAGACCACGGCAGATGAAGTTGCCTCGGCTAGCGGTCCCGCCTAGACTCCTCCCATCTTCATCCCGGCCTTCCGTGACGTCGTCTCCCGGCATCGCGTCCCGTCCCTCCAGGCTCCGGACGCTCACTGACGAATACCTCGCTCTCGCCGGCAGGCTGCGCGAGGGAGGCGGCCCGCGCCGGGTCGCCAAGATGCATGAGAAGGGGCAGCTCAGCCCGCGCGAGCGGGTCGGGCTACTGCTCGACCCCGACACGCCCTGGCTGGAGCTGGGCCTGCTGGTGGCGTACGATCAGTACGACGGCCAGGCGCCGGGCGCGGGCGTGATCACCGGCCTGGGCGTGGTCGAGGGTCGCGACTGTGTGGTCGTCGCCAACGACGCGACCGTGAAGGCTGGCTCCTGGTGGCCCGAGACAATCCGCAAGATCCTCCGGGCCCAGGAAGTAGCCATGCGCCAGCGGATCCCCATCATCTATCTGGTGGATTCCGCCGGCGTGAATCTTCCCTACCAGGGCGGGGTCTTTCCCGGACAGTATGGGGCGGCCCGCATCTTCTACTACAACTCGCTGATGCGGCGCTATCTCAACGTGCCCCAGATCAGCGCGGTGATGGGAAGCTGCATCGCCGGCGGCGCGTACCTCCCGGCGCTTTCCGACGTGATCTTCATGGTGGAAGGCACCAGCTTCATGGGGCTCGGCGGGCCCAACCTGGTCAAGGGCGCCACCGGCCAGGTGGTGGACGCGGAGACTCTGGGAGGGGCGAAGATGCACACCGCCCTCTCCGGGGTGGCCCACTACCGGGCGGGCAACGACCGGGAGTGCGTCACCATGATCCGCGGGTACCTGGCCCGCCTCCCGCGTCCGCAGGGAGTGCAGCACCGGGTGACGCAGACGGAGGCCCCCGCTCGCCCGGTGACCGACCTGTACGACGTGCTGCCGGTGGATCACCGGATGTCGTACGACGTGCACGCTCTGCTCGCCTGTCTCCTGGATGGGGGACGGCTGGATGAGTTCCAGCCGGATATCGCCCGCGAACTGCTGTGCGGACACGCCCGCATCGAGGGCTACCCGGTGGCCGTGATCGCCAACGCGCGGCAGGTCATCAAGGGGAAGGCGGGACAGATGCCGCGGATCGGCGGCATCATCTACACCGAAAGCGCGGAGAAGGCCGCCTACTTCATCGACAACGCCAGCCGGGAACGGTTGCCGCTCCTGTTCGTGCAGGACGTCAGCGGCTTCATGGTGGGGCCCGATGCGGAGCAGTCGGCGATCATCCGGGCCGGCGCGCGGTTCGTGGAGGCCATGGCCACCGCCACAGTACCCAAGATCGTTCTGACAGTGAACCACGCCTCCGGCGCTGGCTACTACGCGATGGCGGGGCAGGGGTTCGATCCCGACTTCGTGCTCAGCTGGCCCACCGGGCGCATGGCGGTGATGGAGGGCGAGTCGGCGGTCGAGGCGGTGCACGGCGTGGAGCTTGCCCGCGCGCGGGCCGAGAAACGGGAGCCGGCCCGTGAGGTCAAAGCGGCCGCGGACGCGATGCGGGCCGACTACGAGCATCAGCTGGACGCGAAATACGCCGCCGCTCGGGGGTTTGTCGACGCGATCGTCACTGCGGACGAAAGCCGCGATCTGGTCGCCTTCCTGCTTCGGGTGACCAGCAGTTACGCCGGCCCGCATCTCGGGCCATTCGTCCTGCCGCAGCTTTGAGGGACTCCAGACCACGTCTCCCCAGCGTGATCGGCGTGACCCGCGATCGGTGGGCCGCCCCATTTCCCGGCCAGGAACACCGTGCCCCACGGAGCAGTCTGAATGCCTGGTAGACGACTCGCTGCGGTCGCGATCGGTGTGAAGTGCCTCCGTGGGTTCGCCCTCACCCCGCTGCTCTGGCTCTTCGCCGCCTGCGCCGGCCGGACCGCGCCCGGATTGCCCGCCGGCCCCAGCCCTGCGGCGACCAGTCCCTCCGGCGCGGCCGCTCACCCCGAATCCCAGCCGATCTTGCCCCCCGCCGAGGCCTTCGCCCGCGGGTGGATGCCACTCAGCGCCACCGGGGTGGACCGCTTCCTCAAGGCTCACCCCGAGTGGGACGGTCGTGGGGTGCTGATCGGAATCCTCGACAGCGGTCTCGACCCCGGCATTCCCGGTCTGATCACGACCTCCACCGGCCAGCGCAAGATCCTGGACCTGCGGGATTTTTCCGGCGAAGGCGCGGTGCCGCTCGCCCGGGTGCAGCCGACCGGAGACCGGGTGACTGTCGCCGGCCGCGAGTTCGCGGGAGTGTCCCGGCTGCGTGCGATCGCGGTCGGCGGTGAGATGTGGGGCGGCGCCATCGCCGAAATCCCCCTGGGCAATCCGCCCGCGTCGGATCTCAACGGCGATCACGACGACGCCGACACCCTGGCGGTGGTGGTGGTGCGGGCCAGCGACGGGTGGGTACTCTTCGCCGATACCGACGGTGACGGCAGCCTGGCCAACGAGAAGCCGGTACACGACTACCTCGTGGCCCGGGAGACCTTCGGCTGGAGGAGCGGCGGCCGCCCCTCTCCCACCACGCTCGCGGTCAACTTCGCGAGCGACGGTGGCTCTCCCCTGCTCGATCTGTTCTTCGATACCAGCGCGCACGGCTCGCATGTCAGCGGCATCGCCGCGGCGAACGACATGTATGGCATCGCCGGGTTCGACGGAGTAGCGCCTGGGGCGATGCTTCTCGGGCTCAAGATCGCGAACAACGCCCAGGGCGGGATCTCCACGACCGGGAGCATGGCCGCGGCGCTGGACTACGCTATCCGGTTCGCGGCCGAGCGCCGGCTGCCCCTCGTGCTCAACATGAGCTTCGGGGTCGGCAACGAAGCCGAGGGCCAGGCGCGCATCGACCTGTTCATCGATTCGGTGCTGGCCGCGCACCCGGAGGTGGTCTTCGCGATCAGCGCCGGCAACGACGGTCCGGGGCTCTCGACCATGGGCTTTCCCGGCTCGGTGACCCGCGCCCTGACCGTCGGAGCCACCTTTCCCGGGGTCTTCCTCGGCGCCAGCGGGAAGGGTGGCGACCCGGTGGCCTACTTCAGCTCTCGCGGCGGTGAGCTGGCCAAGCCCGACATCGTGACGCCGGGCATGGCCTACTCGACCGTCCCCCGGTGGAGCATCGGCAGCGAGCAGAAGGGGGGAACCAGCATGGCCGCCCCGCATGCCGCCGGGCTCGCCGCCCTGCTGGTGTCGGCGTTGGCTCAGCAGGGAAGGGCGGTAGAGGCGCGGCAGGTGCGCCAGGCGCTGATGGTCACCGCCCGGCCGATCGGATCGGAGACCTTCCTCGATGACGGCACCGGGCTGCCGGACGTAGAGGCTGCCTGGCGCTGGCTCGAGGCCAACCGTCCCGTGCCCGACGTGGCGGTGCGTTCCCGCGGCAACGGCGTAACGGCAGCCTTCCGGGAGCGCGGCCTGGCCGGCTCCGGCGATACGCTGCAGACCTTCGATATCACCCTGCCGGCATCGGGCGGGGAGGCCGCATACACCCTGCGTTCCAGCACGCCCTGGCTCCGGGCGCCCGAAGGGGTGCGCCTGCGCGGCGGGGCCAACAGCATCACCCTGAGTTATCAGCCTCGGATGCTCGGCCGTCCGGGCGTGTACACCGGCGTGGTCACCGGCTGGAGCGCAGATACTCTGCTCGGCCCGGTGTTCCGACTGGTGAATACGATCGTCGTTCCCGAGGCCGGCAGCGACATCGTCGCCAATCTCGGGGCCATACCGGCGGGTGGGGAAGCCCGGCTGTTCTTCGAGACTCAGGCGTGGCGCCCGTTCGCCGTCGCCTTCAGCACCCGTCACCCCGGTGAACAGGTGCTGGCCTACCTGCACGAGCCTGGCGGGCAGCCCTACCGGGAAGAGAACGGCATCGGCGCCGGCAGCGGCGATCAGGCCGGTCTGTATGTGGTGGATGCCCGTGATGTGGTGGCCGGGATGTACGAGGCGGTCGCCGTGGCTCCGCCGCTGGACGGCGCCACCGCCTCGATCGCGGTGCACCAGAGCCCGTTCCGCATCGGGGCAGAGCGAAATCGGGATGGGGTCGCGATCGAGCTCGCCAATCTCGCGGCCGAGGAAGTGACCGCGACGCCCTTCTTGGTGCTGGTGGGGGCCGAACGGACCGCACGGATCGTTGGCCGGGGCTCCGACACCGAGCGGATCCGGTTTCAGCTGCCCGTGTGGGCCGTGCATGCGGCGGTGGATGTCAGCATGGATCGTGAGCAGTGGCCCAGGTTCACCGATTTCGGCGTCACGGTGTTCGGTGGTGACGGCCGGCAGCTCGGCCAGTCGCCGCTCAACTACGCCTTCGGCCGGGTCCACATCGACCTCACGCCCTCGACCCGGGACAGCGCGGGACGGGAAGCTCAGGTCGCCCTGTTCCCCGGCTTTGCCGACCCGGCGTCGGACCAGCGCTGGACCGCACTGGTCTCGATCCGGCTGTACGCCGACTCTGCTCACGTTACCCAGCTGCCGGGCCAGCGCGTCACGGTAGGCGCCGGGCGTCAGGCGACCGTCACGGTGCCCTGGTCCGATCCGCTGCTGCGGCTGGGAGACGGGTTCTTCCCCCTCGGTATCGTGGTGGTGCCCGAGGGCGAGCATGCCTGGACCCGGGAATCGTCGCTTCCGTCCCCTGTGACACCGCTCAGCCAATGACGCAGCGAACCGTGCGCGTTGCCGCCGGCCAGGGATTCTGGGGTGACTGGCTCGAAGCCCCCGTGCGCCAGGTGCAGGGCGGACCGATCGACTACCTCATGCTGGACTATCTGGCGGAAGTGACCATGTCCATCATGCAGAAGCAGAAGTCGCGCGACCCGAAGCTGGGGTACGCCCGCGACTTCGTGCCGCTGATGGAGCGGATCCTCCCTGATGTGGCCGCGAAGGGGATCCGGGTGACCAGCAACGCCGGCGGAGTGAACCCCCGGGCCTGCGCCGAGGCGGTACGGGAAGTCGCGCGGAACCTGGGGCTCTCCCGGAAGGTGCGGATCGCGCTCGTCACCGGGGACGACATTCTGCCCCGGCTGGACCAGTTGCTGGCTGGCGGGCACGAGCTCCGGGACATGGACACCGGTCGCCCGCTCTCCACCATTCGTGCCCAGGTGCTCTCGGCCAATGCCTACCTGGGCATGGCACCGATCGTGGAGGCCCTCCGGGGTGGGGCCCATGTCGTCATCACCGGCCGGGTAACCGACACCGGCCTCACCCTGGGTCCGCTGTTCCACGAGTTCGGGTGGGACCGGAACGACTGGGACAAGGTCGCGGCCGGCACTGTGGCGGGGCATATCATCGAGTGCGGGGCGCAGGCCTCCGGCGGCAATCTGCTCAAGGGTTGGAAGCAGGTGAAGGGACTGGCCAACCCCGGATTCCCCGTGGTCGAGGCGCACGCTGACGGCAGCTTCGTGGTCACCAAGCACCCCGGGACTGGCGGCGTGGTAAGCGTGGCGAGCGTGTCGGAACAGCTGGTGTACGAGATGGGCGATCCCCACAGCTACATCACTCCCGACGGTATCGCCGACTTCACCAGCATCCACCTGGCCCAGGCCGGACGGGACCGGGTTCGGGTCAGCGGCATCAAGGGCAGAGAGCGGACCGACAAGCTCAAGGTTTCCATCGCCTACTTCTATGGCTACAAGGCCGTGGGCACCCTGGTGTACAGCTGGCCGGAGGCGTACGACAAGGCGAAGGCCGCCGACCGGATCCTGCGCCAACGGCTCGCGGATCTGGGGCTCGAGTACGAGCAGATTCTCACCGAGTTCGTCGGGGTGGACGCCACCCACGGCTCGCTCTCCGGCCCGCCGCGGCCCGATCTCCCCGAAGTGCAGCTGCGGATCGGCGTGCGGGCCCGGGACAAGGCACCGGTGGAGCGCTTCACCCGCGAGATCGCGCCACTGGTGCTCACCGGTCCGCCCAGCGTGACCGGCTTTGCCGGTGGGCGGCCGGAGGTCCAGGAGGTGGTGGCCTACTGGCCCGCGCTGATAGACCGGACGGAGATTGAGCCGGGCGTGCGGGTGGAGATCCTCGACTCGTAGGGCGGACCGGCGGACGGTGATCGCGAGCGACTTGAACGGGGGCGGACGCCATGACTGCAGGAAAGGGAAGCAAGGCGACGAGACAGGTAGCGGCCCGCCGGTCCGCCGGTCCGCCCGTCCGCCTCCAGCTCAGGTACCTGGCCCACGCCCGCTCGGGCGACAAGGGCGATACCGCCAACGTCGGCCTCATCGCCCTCGAACCCGAGTTCTATCCGGTGCTGGTGAAGCAGGTCACCCGCCAGCGAGTGGCCCGTCACTTCCGCGGGATGGCGAAGGCGGTCGAGCGGTTCGAGCTCCCCAATCTCAACGCGCTCAATTTCCTGCTCCATGGCGCGCTGGACGGCGGTGGCACCATCTCGCTCAAGACGGACGCACAGGGGAAGGTCTACTCGACCGCGCTGCTCAGGATGGAGATTCCGGTACCGGCC
>JBGQJV010000030.1:0-26885 GCA_041499215.1 Gemmatimonadota bacterium
AAGGAATCCGAAAACCTGCCGATAATCAGGCCAGGTTGCCTCTCAAGGTGCGACGGTACGATAGTTACCGCGAGCCTTCGCCATACCATCCCAAGGCGGTCGACTAGTGCATTCCCCTGGAGCTTCCCTCTCGAGACTCGGGCGTATCGGCCTGGTCCTGCTGGCGGGGTGTGCCAAAGGCGTCGCGCCTGGGGCGCCCGCCCCGACCGTGGATTCTGCCGCGCCCAAGGTCGTCCGGGTCACGGACACGGTTCGGACACGAGACCCGGAGCTGGAGCAGCAGGTCACCCGGCTCGAACTCCAGCTGCTGGGCAAGGACGCCCAGATGGAGGACCTGCAGGCCCGGCTGGACGAGGCTCGGCGGGACGTGGTCCGGACCATGGCCAAGCTGCAAACGGTCGCTACCCGTGCCGAGGCCGCATCGGCCATGGCCGAGGCTGAGCTGGCGGTCCAGTCGCTCAAGAACGCGCCCGGTGCGCAGGCAACCCCGGAGGGGACTCAGGCCGCCCAGCTGCTGCAGCAGAGCACGGCGGAATTCAATCGGCAGAATTTTGGCGGGGCGCTGTACCTCGCCAATGACTCCAAGAATGTGGCCGGGGCAGGGAAGGGACGCCTCGCCGTCGGCGATCGGACCGCCCGGCCGGGCGAAGTGATGTTTGTCGTGCCGGTGTCGCTGGTCACGACCTCCCGGGGGAATGTGCGTGATGGTCCCGGAACCAAGTTTGCCGTGCTGTTCACGCTGGACAACGGCACCGCCCTGACCGGGTACTCCTACCTGGACGACTGGGTCAGGGTCCGGGACGAGGCTGGGCGCGCCGGGTGGGTATTTCAGGGGCTGGTAAACCGGCGCCGGGAGGGCACCCGGTAGCAGGGCGTCAGGCTCCGGTCTCACCCTTCTTGGCCAGGTCCGGGCTGGCCTGCACCACCCGGTCACGACCCTCCTTCTTGGCCTGATACAGCGCCAGATCGGCGCTCATGATCAGGGCCTCCGCGCTCCGGCCTCCATCCGGGAAGTGGGCCGCCCCGGCGCTCACGGTAATCCGGCCTCCATCGAACACCTCCGTCGCCAGCCGAGTCCGGATCCGGTCCGCGACCTCGAGCGCCCCGGCCACGGTGGTGTTGCTCAGCACCAGCAGGAACTCCTCCCCGCCGTACCGTCCCGCCACGTCCACCTCGCGGATGGATTCCCGCAGGATGGCGGCGACCCGGGTCAGCACCGCATCCCCCGCGGGGTGGCCATAGGTATCGTTGAACTGCTTGAAATGGTCCACATCGACCATCAGCACACTGCATGGTTCCTGGGTTCGGGTTGACCGCTGCACCTCGGCCGCCAGTGCCTCCATCAGTCGCCGGCGATTGAACAGGCCGGTGAGACCATCGGTCACCGAAAGCCGCTCCAGCTCCTTCCGGCTTTCGCGCAGCCGCCGGACCATGTCGTTGAAGACCTCGGTGAGGTATCCCACCTCGCCACCGCTCACCACCGGCAGATCCACGTCCAGGTCGCCCGCGGCTACCTTGGCCACGCCGTTGCGGAGCCGCTCCACCGGGCGGACGATCACCAGAGACAATGCGTAGGCCAGGCCCCCAACGCCCAACATCAGGCCCGCGACAGTGAGGATGGTGACGTTTCGAAGCTGGGTGACCTGACGGTAGGCCTCGGCCCGGGGCACCTCGGCAACGACCGCCTCGTCGGGGCGAGGGGCCCGCTGCAGAACCCCGAGCAACTCCCGCCCGGCCTGGTCCTGGAACTCGACCGGGTTGCCTATCTGGGAGAACAGCGTGCGGTTGGCCCGCTCTCCCAGCCGGCTCTTCATCAGCGCGGGCGAGCTGGCCCGGGAGGTGATCACGAAGGTGCCGTTGCTGGTGAGCAGGGAGACCTGACCCGAGTCCCCGGGGGTAAATCGGCGCAGGATGGAGGCCGCGGCATCGAGACTGACGCGGGCGGCGAGCGCCCCCAGAAACACATCACCCGCCCGACTGACAGGCACCACCAGCACGATGATCGCCTTGCCCAGCCCCTCATCCCAGTAGGGTTCCCCCACGATGGCCTGTTCGCGGCCGATGTCCTTGAGCCATTCCGCCGGCAGCACCACCGGCCGGAAGCGTAGGGCGCTGCTCGCCACCACCCGGCCTTGACGGTCCAGGGCCATGAGCTCTTCATAGTCGGTAGAGCGAACGCGGACCGACTTGAGGTACTCCGTCAGGCGCCGGAAGGCAGTGCCTCCTGCGCCACCGCCGGCACCCACGAGGCGCTCCAGGTTCTCCGAGACCTCGTAGGAGCTGGAGAAGACTCTGAGCTCGTACAGCCGGTCCTTGAACCAGAGGTCCACCTCGTGGGCACCCTGGAAGCTGGCGCCGCGCAGCTGATCGGTGATCTTCTCGGTGAGCGCCCTGCGATTCTCGATGTACGAGATCGTACCGGTGATCAGCGACGGGACCAGGGTCGCGAGCACGGCAAAGGCGAGGATCCGGCGCCGGATACTGTCGAGCCCCAGGACATGCAGGCGGTGGGCTATCGCTTGTTCCCAGCTGGACACGAAACCCTCTCCTTGAATGTCCGGAAGATCTACCTTCCCGAAACCACCGCAAGGGCCGCCCGTCAGGCAGTGATCGCGGGCCAGCCCTCCGGGAGCAACCTTTTCAGGCTAGGGGCTGTCCAACGTTGGGCCCCTTTCAGGAGCATCTCCATGAACATTCCTTCGGCTGGTCGGTGGCTGGTTCTCGCGTCCCTGGTCCTGGCCCCCCCGCTCGCGGCGCAGGAGCGCGACGATGCCGCCTGGCAGAAGCGGTGCGAGCGGGATTACGACTCGGATGACGGCGAGCGGTACTGCGAGGTCCGGTATACCGGATTCCGGCCGACCGGGGGGAGCCTGACCATCGACCCTGATGCCAACGGCGGAGTCGAGGTCATCGGCTGGGACCGGGATTCCGTCGCGGTAACCCTCCGGGTGCAGGCGAAGGCGCGAAACGAGGAAGATGCCCGCGCCCTGGCGCACGACGTCGAGGTGGTGGCCTCCGGATCGAGTGTTCGGGTCCATGGCCCGTCCACCGGGCGGCGGCAGTCGTGGAGTGCGAGCCTGGTCCTGCGTGTCCCACGGCGGACCGGCATTACCGCGGCCACCGTGAACGGGCCGCTGTCGGTCTCGGATCTCAACGGCGCCATCGAGCTTCGGGCGACCAATGGACCGCTCTCCCTCTCCCGGCTCGGTGGAGACGTGCGAGCCCGGGTGCAGAACGGGCCCTTGTCGGTCGAGTTGAGCGGGGCCGGCTGGGATGGGAAGGGACTGGATGCCGAGTCGGTGAACGGACCGGTGGATCTCGGGATCCCCGATGGCTACAACGCGGAACTCGAGACCGGGACGGTCAACGGTCCCATGAGCACCAGCATCCCGCTCACCGTCACGTTCAAGGGCCGGATGCGCGACCGGATCCAGACCACCCTTGGAAAGGGCGGCGCGCCCGTGCGGGTGGTGACTACCAACGGGCCGATCTCCATCCACCGCGCTTCACGCTGAGGCCTGCGGCCAGACACCGTGGAAGGCGACCTGAAAGACAAGGGGCCAGGGAGATCTCCCTGGCCCCTCGTGCTGGCGTGTCGCTCGAGGACTGCGATCAGGCCGCCAGCTCCCGCAGCGCGTCTCCGTGCTGCTCCCGCAGGGTCTTGAGGGCACGATCCCTGAGCTGCCGGACCCGCTCGCGGGTCACTCCGAGCATCCGGCCGATCTGCTCCAGGGTGCGGGGCTCATCGTCATCCAGCCCGAAGTAGAGTCGGACTACCCGCGCGTCCCGGGGAGGCAGCTGGTTGAGCGCCGCGTACAGCTCCTCGGTGCGGTTGTTGTCCAGCGCCGAGGAGTCGGTGCCCTCCTCGGTCAGCGCCATGAAGCGCTCGATCCGCTCGGTGCTGTCTCCCTCGCGCACCGGCCGGTCCAGCCGTACCGGCTCGAACTGCAGTGCGGCGAGCGACTGTACCGTCTCGGTCGTGAGGCCGGTGGCCTTGACCAGCTCCTCCAGGGTCGGCATCCGGCCCAGTCGCTCCTTGAGCGCGGTGGTGGTCCGGGCCAGCCGGTTGGCGTCGGCCGTCCGGTTGAGCGGGAGCCGCACGGCGCGGCCGTGCCGGGCGATCGACGCCTGGATCGCCTGGCGCACCCACCACACCGCGTATGAGATGAACTTCACGCCACGGTCCGGATCGAACTTCCGCGCGGCCGTCAGCAGGCCGAGGTTGCCCTCGCCGATCAGATCCATCAGGGGCACGCCGCGGTTCTGATACTGCTTGGCGACCGATACCACAAACCGGACGTTGCGGCGGGCCAGCTCCTCCTGGGCCCGGCGCTCTCCCCGGAAGGAGCGCTTACCGAGGGCCCGCTCCTCCTCCAACTTGAGCAGCGGGATCTTGCTGATGTCCTTCAGGTACAGATCAAGGCTCTCCTGGCCGTCGTCCCACTCCCGCGCGATCCGCGCGGGCTTGGCCGTTCGCCCCCGTCGGCCAGCGCCCTGCTTCTTCGCTACCTTCATATATGCTCCCCGAGCCAAAGGGTCCCGACTCCCGAACAAAGAACGAAAATAATAGAACGGGCGGTCCAGATCAACTCCCACCCAGACCTGTCCGGATGCCTGAGCCGGCCGGAAGGTGGCAGTCCGGGCGGTAAGCCGGCCAGGCGGGAAGGCGGGAGGGCCGGGTCCCGAGGCCGTTTCCCGCCCTTCCGCCTTCCCGCCGTCCCGCCTCTTATTTCGACCCGGCCCAAACCCACCACCGTGCATGCGCTCTCTTGATCCCATCCTGGCTCCACGATCCATCGCCGTCATCGGCGCTTCGCGC
This sequence comes from Gemmatimonadota bacterium, assembly GCA_041499215.1. GTDB lineage: Bacteria > Gemmatimonadota > Gemmatimonadetes > Gemmatimonadales > GWC2-71-9 > JADJOM01. The sequence continues at coordinate 4,820 of JBGQJV010000030.1, forward strand.
TCCCCCAATACGATGGGTCACCAGATCCTGGCCAACCTGGTCCGCTATGGATACACCGGAGCGGTCTATCCGGTGAATCCCATGGCGCCGGCGGTGCATGCGATGAAGGCCTGGCCGGGGGTCGAGGACATCCCAGACCCGCTGGACATGGCCGTGGTCTGCGTTCCCAAGCAGCTCGTCCTGGAGGTGGCCGAAGCCTGCGGACGGAAGGGGGTACGAGGGCTGGTCGTGATCAGCGCCGGCTTTCGGGAGGTGGGCGGCGAAGGGATCGGCCGGGAGACGCAGCTGATGGAGATCGTGCGCCGCCACGGCATGCGGCTGGTCGGGCCTAACTGTATGGGAGTCCTGAACGCCGATCCCGCAGTGTCGATGAACGCCACGTTCGCCCCCAGCATGCCGCCCTTCGGGCGGGCAGGGTTCGTGAGCCAGTCCGGTGCGATGGGGCTGTCGGTGCTGGACTATGCCCGGGAGTACGGCATCGGCATCGCCCAGTTCGTGAGCATGGGGAACAAGCCGGACGTGAGCGGGAACGACCTGCTGCTCCACTGGGAGGACGATCCGAGCATCGGCGTGATCCTGATGTACGTCGAGAACTTCGGCAACCCGCGCCGGTTCCTGGAGATCGCCTCGCGGGTGACCCGAAAGAAACCGATCGTCGTGGTGAAATCGGGGCGTTCGCGGGTAGGAGCCCGCGCCGCTTCCTCTCATACCGGGGCGCTCGCCGCGAGCGACTCGGCCATCGACGCGCTGCTGGCCCAGGCGGGTGTGCTGCGGGCCGCCTCAGTCGAAGACCTGTTCGACCTGGCCATGGCCTTCACCGGGCCGCCGCTCCCGCGCTCCAGGCGGACCGCGGTCGTCACCAACTCCGGCGGGCCGGGCATCATCGCCGCCGACGCCCTGGAGGCGAACGGACTCGAGCTCGTGGAACTCTCTGCCGGCACCGTCGCGGCCCTCAAACCGCTCTTTCCCGAGGAGGCGTCGCTCTCCAACCCACTGGACATGATCGCCTCGGCCACGCCGGGGAAGTATCGATCCGCGCTGGACGCCCTGCTGTCGGATCCCGGCGTGGATGCGGCGCTGGCGATCTTCGTCCCGCCCCTCGGAGTACGCCAGGAAGACGTAGCGGAGGCGATCGTCAAGGCGACGACGGGTCACCGGGAGAAGACCGTGCTGGCGGTGCTGATGGGCCGCGAGGGGCTGCCGCAAGGACGGGCGGAGCTGCACGAAGTGGGCATCCCCGCGTTCATCTTCCCGGAGTCGGCCGCACGGGCACTGGCCGGCCTGTGTCGCTACCGGGAGTGGTGCGAGCGTCCGCTGCCCGTCCCGGAGGATCTGCAAGTCGACAAGGCCCGGGCTCAGGAGCTGCTGAACCGGGCCGGAAAGGCGGGACAGTCCCGGCTGGATGAGCTGGCGGCGCTCGAGCTGCTGGAGGCGTACGGTATCCGTACCGCGGGCGCCACCCTGGCAAGATCGCCCGACGAGGCGGTGGCGCTGGCGGAGAGAATCGGTTATCCAGTGGTCATGAAGATCGTGGCACCGGCGATTATCCATAAGACGGATGTCGGTGGAGTACAGGTCGGGATCGGCAACGCCGACGAGGTTCGCTCGGCTTTCAATCAGATCATGGTCGGGGCGCGCCGGGCATTCCCGGATGCGGCGGTCAGCGGCATCCTGGTCCAGCAGATGGTGGGTGGCGGCCGCGAGCTGATCGTCGGCGTGGTACGGGATCCCTCGGTCGGGCCGCTGGTCATGTTCGGGCTCGGCGGAGTGCTGGTAGAGGCGCTGGGCGACGTGGTCTTTCGGCTGGCCCCGATCCACCGGCAGGATGCCACCGATATGATCCGAGGCATCCGGGGTGTGCGCCTGCTCGACGCGATCCGTGGGGCTCCGGCCGCCGACCTCGGCGCCCTGGAGGAGGTGCTGCTCCGGGTCGCGCAGCTCGCCACGGACTTTCCGGCGATCCGCGAGCTGGATCTCAACCCGCTGCTGGCCTTCGGTGACGGGGCGGTGGCGGTGGATGCGAGGGTGGTGTTGGGGTAGGCGGACGGGCCCTAAAGGACTGCCTCGCCCCGGGTCGCACGTACGCGCTCCCAAAGGGGCTCGGTCGCGGACCGGCGGACCGGCGGACCGGCGGACAGGCGGTCAGGCGGACAGGCGGTCAGTAGGGCCGACCTTCACCTTAGAACTCCCAACTTCTCACTTCTCACTTCTGACTCCTTACTTCTCGCTCCTTACTTCTTACTTCTCACTTCTCCCCTCTCCCTTCCCCCTCTCACCTCTCACCGCCTCAGCCATGTCCCGGCCCCTCGACTACATCTACGATCCCCGGCTCAATAAGGGCACAGCCTTCACTGAGGCCGAGCGGGACGCGCTCGGTCTGCGCGGATTGCTGCCGCCCAGAGTGGTGGCGCCCGGCGAGCAGGAGGCGCGGGTGCTGGAGAACTTCCGGCGGAACCCCACGCCGCTGGAGAAGTACATCTACCTGATCAGCCTGCAGGATCGGAACGAGCATCTCTTCTACCGGGTGGTGATGGACCACATCGAGGAGATGATGCCGATCATCTACACTCCGACCGTGGGGGAGGCCTGCCTGCAGTTCGGGCACATCTTCCGCCGACCCCGCGGGCTGTATCTCTCGCCCGAAGACAGCGGCCGGGTGGCGGAGATCCTGGGCCACTGGCCGGAGACGGAGGTGGGCATCATCGTCGTTACGGACGGCGAGCGGATCCTCGGACTGGGCGATCTTGGAGCTAACGGGATGGGCATTCCGATCGGGAAACTGTCGCTCTATACCGCGTGCGCAGGGGTGGACCCGGGGCTGTGTCTGCCGGTAACGTTGGACATGGGCACCGAACGGGAGGGGCTCAGGGAGGATCCGCTCTACCTGGGCCGGCCGGTGCGGCGGGTGCGGGGCGCGCCCTACGCCGAGCTGGTGGAAGAGTTCGTGCAGGCGGTGCAGCGGGTCTTCCCGCACGCGGTGATCCAGTTCGAGGACTTCGCCACCGAAAACGCTATCGAACTTCTGGCGCGCTACCGGGATCGGGTCTGCTGCTTCAACGACGACATCCAGGGGACCGCCGCCGTGACCCTGGCGGGGCTGCTCTCGGCCGGGCGGATCACCGGGCAACCGCTCGTTGCGCAGCGCATCCTGTTTCTGGGGGCGGGCGCCGCGGCGACGGGGATCGCGGATCTGATCGTCGCCGCCCTGGTGCGGGAGGGCATGGCGGAGGCCGAGGCGCGGCGCCACGTCTGGTTCGTCGACCGGGGTGGCCTGGTCGTCGCGGATCGCACCGACCTGGCGGCGCACAAGCGGCCTTACGCCCACCCGGCTGCCCCCGCCGCCGACCTGCTGGCGGCGGTGGAGGCGCTCCGCCCCACGGCCATCGTGGGGGTGTCGGCCCAGGCCGGGACCTTCACTGAGCCGGTGGTACGCCTGATGAGCCGCATCAACCAGCGGCCGGTGATCTTCCCCCTGTCCAATCCAACCAGCCGGTCGGAATGCACCGCGGAGCAGGCCTATACCTGGTCGGAGGGGCGCGCGGTGTTCGCGAGCGGCAGTCCCTTCGCCCCCGTCAGCCACGGCGGCCGAACATTCACGCCGGGCCAAGGCAACAATGCCTACATCTTTCCCGGCGTCGGGCTGGGGCTCATCCTCACCCGCGCCCGGCGGGTGACGGACAGCATGTTCTACGCGGCGGCGAAGACCCTGGCGCGGGAAGTGACCGAGGCATCGCTCTCCAGCGGTCTGCTCTTTCCCCCGCTGGCTGAAATCCGCCGGGTCTCCGCCGCCATCGCCGTCGAGGTGGCGCGGGTGGCCTACGAGGAAGGTCTCGCCACCCTGCCGAAGCCGGCCGATCTCGCGACCCACGTGGCGCGGCACATGTACGATGCCGCCTATCCTGCCTACGCGTGACGCAGTCCCCGGAACCTGTCATATTTCCGGGGTGCGCCCGGATCGAGCTACGCTATCTATCCGCAGGGCCTGGCTCACCCGGCGGCCTCCGCGTTCTCTGCGACCGAGCGCCCTTGGGGGCGCGAAGCGCGACCCGGCGCGCGGGAGTCCTTCAGGGCGCCTCTCTGCTGTTGTTGTCTGCCGAGCGCAATTCGTTTCGCTCCCCGGAGGTCCCGTGGCTGATTGTGGAAGCGGTACGGTCCTGGCGGGCCAACCCGCAGCAGCGGTGGGGAGCGCCTTCCTGCTGCTTCTGCTTCTTGCTGCGCCGGGCGGCGCTCCAGTCGCCGGGCAGTCGCCCGCACAGGCGCGCAGGGTCATCCTGGTCACGCTCGATGGGGTCCGGCCGGCCGAGTTCTTCGGTGGCATGGATTCGAGCATCGCGGCTAATCCGGACAGCAGCGGCATCGGTGACTCGATCCGGGTCTGGCGCACGTACTGGCGCGCCACCCCGGGAGAGCGGCGCCGGGCGGTGATGCCCTTCTTCTGGGACTCGCTCGCGCCGCGGGGACTGGTGGTGGGGGATCCCGCACTCGGCGGCCGGGCCACGATCAGCAACAGCCAGGGTTTTTCCGCGCCCGGATATCTGGAGATCCTGACCGGGCGGGCGCAGCCCGACGTGACGTCGAACGACCCGGTGCGCTACCCGTACGAAACGATCCTGCAGTTCGCCCGGCGCCGGCTCCGGCTGGGCCCCATGCAGGTCGTCACCTTCGCCAGTTGGGAGAACTTCCGGACCTACGTGTCGAACCGGAGGGGCGACGTCTACGTCAACGCCGGATTCGACACGGTGCCCGAGGCGTTCAGCTCGCCTGGCCTGGCCCGGCTCACCGCCCTGCAGGAGCGCGCACTCCCGGCGTGGGAGGGGAGCCGGCTCGACGCCTTTACCGGCGGCCTGGCCCTGGAGTTCCTCCGGCAGCAGCGGCCTCCGGTGATGTACGTCTCCTTCAACGACACCGATGATTTCGCGCATCTCAGGAAATACGGCCGGGTGCTGGATGCCATGCGGGGCGCCGACCAGTTCCTGCGCGAGTTGTGGCGCACCCTGCAGACCCTGCCCGCCTATCGGGGCAACACCACCCTGGTGATCACGACTGATCACGGACGGGGACTCACGCCGGGCGACTGGACCGACCACGGCCGGGAAACCAGGGGCTCGGCCGAGATCTGGCTCGCCGTGGTCGGACCGACGACGCCCGCCGGTCAGGGCGCCGGCCTCAATGCAACCCAGTCCCAGGTGGCCGCGACCGTGCTCCGCTGTCTCGGGCTCGATCCGGCGGAATTCTCCCCCGAAGCCGCTCCTCCACTACCCGGAGCCTGCAGCAGATGAGAATCATCCCGACCGTAGGCGGCCTCGCGTGCGGCCTGCTCGCGTTGTCCCTGGACACCTGCGACGGGGACAGCGGCCCGTACAAGCTTGGGGTCGCGCTCTCGCTCACCGAGCCGGGCGCACGGCCGGCGCGCTTCGCCGCCGAGCTCGCCGCGCGGGAGATCAACGCGGGCGGAGGTATCGGCGGGCGGCCGCTCGAACTACTCCTGCGCGACGACTACGCCAACAGCGACTCGGCGGTCGGCGTGGCCGAGAGGTTGTACGGGACGGATGTGTCGGCGGTGGTCGGCGGGGTCTATTCCAGTGTGACGCTCGCCGCGGCGCCGGTCTTCAACGGCGGGCGAAGACCGATGGTTCAGCTGTCACCATCGGCCTCGTCACCGCTCCTGAGCCGGGCGGGGGATTTCACCTTCCGGCTCTGCCCCAGCGACCTCGCCTATGGCGCCGCGCTGGCTCGGTTCGCCTCGGACAAGGGGCTGCGCCGAGCGGCGGTGCTGTACGTGAACGATGCCTACGGGCGGGGGGTGCGGCAGACTTTCGCCGCGGAGTATTCCCGCATGGGTGGGGAGGTGGTGGAACTGGACCCCTTCCTCACGACCAGCACCGATGTCGGCCCGTATCTCGCGCGGATCGCCCGGGAGCGCAAGGCGCAGGCAATCGTGCTCGCGGCCAACCAGGGCGAGGGGCTGCAGGTGCTGGCGCAGATCCGCGCCGCGAAGCTGGGGCTCCCCATCCTGTCGGGTGACGGAATGGCCGGTGCCGAACGGACCGATCCGACCATCATGGAAGGGGTGTTCGTCTCCTCCGGCTACATCGTAGGGAACCCCAGCGCCGTAAACCGGAAGTTCGTTTCGGCCTACCAGCAGGCCTTCCCGCGGGCGGGACCGCCCGACCAGGGTGCGGCGGCCACCTATGACGCCATCTATCTGCTCGCGAAGGTACTGGGCGAAGCGGGATCGGATCGGCAACGGGTGCGGACCACCCTGGCGCGTATCGGCAACGACGACCCGGCCTACGAGGGCGTGGTGGGCCGGGTGGCGTTCGACTCGCTGGGCGATGTCCCCGATCTGAAGGTGCAGATCGGCGTGGCGCGCTCCGGGGTGCTGGTTCCGGCGGAGTAACGGTCGCGCCGTTCTTACGTCAGCCGGGTCTGCCTGCTGCCGTCGAACCAGTGTAGTGCGTCCGGGGCTACCTCCAGGCCCACCCGCTCTCCGCGGCGGGGGAATACGCCACCCTCGACCCGGGCCGTCAGCGCCACCCCGCCGGCACTGAGGCTCACCAGGGGCTGGCGGACGATCGCACGGCCCAGGGCGACCCGCTGCCGTTGTCCGCCGGAGAGCTGGCGGGGCTTCCGCTCCAGCAGGGGGGACAGGCCCAACAGCTCGGCTGTTTACACCCGCGCCCGGCTTCCGTGGTTCGAGTACTATCGTGATGGAAGCGCCGTCCTCGGGGGGTCTTCATGGTTGCGCGGACTCAAGAGCGTCTTTGAGTTGGGGCAGGAAAAGGGCGCGGTTCCGTTGCCGGAGAACGAGCCGGTGGCCCCGGAACGGGTGGTCCGGCTGGGCCGTGGCGAGCGGGTCCGGGAGGGGGTTTTCTAGGGTCCCGGAGTTTGACACAACCCGCTACGCCCGTTACGTTTGGTGCTGTTGTGGCCGCCTGGTTTGGCCGATCCCAGATGGTTGTTCCAGGGACCTGCCTCTGATAGGTCTCTTTTTTTGTCGGCAGGTACGGGCATCCCGGACTCCGACGTCACGTTCATCAGCAGGAGCAGGGCAATGCGTACCACCGGCACCGTGAAGTGGTTCAACGACAGCAAGGGTTTCGGCTTCATCACGCCGAGTGACGGGCAGAAGGATTGTTTTGTCCATCACTCGGCCATCGTCGGCAGCGGCTTCAAGTCGCTGCGTGAAGGCGAGCAGGTCGAGTTCGACGTGGTGCAGGGGCCGAAGGGCCCGGCGGCGGAAAAGGTGACCCGCCTGCAGAAGTAAGTCGGGTCCCGCGAATCGGGGCAGGACGGGGCCGCCCCAGCAACGGGGTGGCCCCGCTCCTCTTTCCGGGAGGTGTGATGTCAATCGAGATCGTACTCGGGGAGGACGACCGGTTGGACTGGGCCCTCAAGGCCCTGCGCCGGAAGGTCGCAAAGGCCGGGATTCTGCGTGAGGTTCGCCGCCGGCGCTACTACGTGAAGCCCAGTGCCGCGCGCGCGCTCAAGCAAGCCGAGGCGCGCCGCCGCCGTCGGCGGCGGCGGTCCGACCGCCAGGAGTAGGGCGGAGCTGGGGCAGACCCCGCTTCGACCGATCAGTCGCAGTCTCGCCGCCCGGACCGTGCGCGTTCCGGGCGGCTTTGTCGTCCCCGCCCCAGAGACCGGCAGTCGGCGGCTCTCACTTTGACGTTTTTCTGACATGACTCCCGGGTTACCGACCCGGCTCCGAGGGGCGAGGATTGTGCCCATGTCCGCGTCAACGCGCGGGAGCTACACGCTCCTCGGGCTGCTGATCGCCCTCGTCATCTGGCTCGGGGTGGAAGCCATCCGCACCGCGCAGGAGCAGCGGCACGCCACGGACCGGGTGCTCACCGAATACGCCGGCCTGGCGGCCTGGTACTTCCGCACGGTCTGGCGGGCCGACTGGGAGGCCCAGGGGAAGTCGGCGCTCGGCCCGGTGATCACCCAGCCGCTCGTGCGGCACGACGACACCCTGCCGAGCGTCACCACTCTGGCCCACGTGGCGCAGCAGTTCGCCCGCTGCGCCAGTCCCTCCGGCGATTCGCTGCGGTACTACTTCCGATACGATCACCGCAGCGGGGAGCTGGTCACCACCGGCGCCGATCCGGGGCCGGCCCGTCGCCGGCTGCTGCTCGACTCCCTCTACCGACTGCTGGAGCTTCCACCACGCGAACTGTTCACCATTTCGACCGGGATCAACCGGCCGGGAGAGCGACGCGTGGTCCTGGCGGGGCACAAGCTCGGTCCCGACGGCCGGGCGGCGGCCACGTTCGGATTCGAGACCTGTATGCGGGCCATCGGGCGGGATGCCTTCCCCCGGGTGTTCGCCAACTATTCCCTGCTCCCGCCGGCGCTAGTCGGGGCCATTCCCAACGACTCGATGGTTTCCATCACAGTCACCCGTGGGTTCGACGGGGAGCCGGGAGAAACGCTATTTGTCTCGACCCCGGAGTACGCGGACACCTACCGTGCCCGGGTGGTGGAGGAGCCGGATGAGGTCAGCATGCGCTTCGAGGCGCATCTCCGGCCCACCCTCGCTTCAAGGCTGGTGCCCAGCCGGCCGACCGGCTTCCGGGCGCTGTGGCTGCTCGGGCTCCTGTCGGCTACCCTGGCGCTCGCTGGGGTGGTGCTGGCCCAGATCCGGCGGGAACAGCAGCTGGTGCGGGCGCGGAGCGACTTCGTGTCTTCGGTCTCGCACGAGTTGCGGACTCCGCTGGCCCAGATCCGGCTCTTCGCCGAAAGCCTCAAGCTGGGGTCCACCCGCTCGGAGCGGGATCGCGCGGCGGCCATCGAGGTGATTCTGCAGGAATCCCAGCGACTCATGCATCTGGTGGAGAACGTGCTCCACTTCACCCGGCCCGGCGGTCGCAGCCGCACGCCGTTCCCCGAGCGGGTGGACCTGTCGCAGCTGGTCCGCGAGGTCGTGCATGGCTTCGAGCCGCTGGCGCGGGGCCGCGGCATCCGCTTCCGGATCGACGCCCCGGACCGGGTGGAGGTGCAGGTGGAGCCTGGTCCTACGCGGCAGATCCTGCTGAATCTGCTCGACAACGCGGTGAAGTTCAGTCCGTCGGAACGGGCGGTCACGGTCCGCACCTGGCTGGAGGAGGGCTGGGCCTGCCTCGCGGTGGAGGACGAAGGACCCGGCATTCCCTCCGCGGACCGGGAGGTGATCTGGCGGCCGTTCGTGCGGCTCAGGGCCAATGCGAGCCGCGCGCCCGGGAGCGGGATCGGCCTGGCCGTGGTGCGGGACCTGGTGGAACGGCAGGACGGTCAGGTGCGGGTGGATGATGGCGCCGGAGGAGGCGCGGTCTTCACGATCCGGTTTCCGGCGCTCCGCGTCGCGGCGAGGAACGGTGTGGCATGAGCCGTGTGTGTGGAGTGGGCGCCGGACGTCCACAGAGCACCGGGGTGGAATTCCCCGCGGTGCACGTCCGGCGTCGAGGCCGGCGGACGTGGCATCCCGAAACCGATTCGATCCGACACCGTCGTGTAACGAGCCGATCCGTGGACGCACGCATCCACATGCAGCGTATTCTGGTGGTCGAAGACAACGCGAACCTCGCGCTCGGGCTCAGGATGAACCTGGAACACGGGGGATTCCGCACCGAGCTGGCCGTCTCGGGTGAAGAGGGTCTCAAGCGGGTGCGCGATACCCGCTTCGACCTGATGATCCTGGACATGATGCTGCCGGGCGGTCTGGATGGCTACCAGGTGCTGGAGCGGCTGCGTGGCGGCGGGGGCATGCTGCCGGTGATCGTGCTGACCGCGCGGACCGAGGAGGCCGACAAGCTGCGCGGCTTCCAGCTCGGCGCCGACGACTACGTCACCAAGCCGTTCGGCATCCTGGAGCTCATCGCCCGGGTGCACGCCGTGCTGCGCCGGGTCACCCGCGGCGCCGACGAGGCCCCGGCCGCGAGTGCCCCGCTGTCGGGCGGCGGGATCGAACTCTCACCGCTGACCCGTACCGTGACCCGCGCGGGCGAGCGGGTGCACCTCCGCCCCAAGGAGTTCGATCTGCTTTACCGGCTGATGAGTGCCCCGGGCCAGGTGGTGCCGCGTCGCAAGCTGCTGCAGGAGGTCTGGGGCTATCAGCCCGGGGTCTACAGCCGGACGCTCGATGTGCACGTCGCGGATCTGCGCCGCAAGCTGGAAGACAATCCCGAGACCCCGCGACACCTGGTGACGGTGCACTCGATCGGGTACCGGTTTGATCCGTAGGCCGTAGGCGGTGGGCCGTGGGCCATTAGCCGACAGCCGTCAGCCGTCAGCCGTCAGCCGTCAGCTGGTGCAGTGGGAAGAGTGGTTGTCATCCCGAGCGCAGCGAGGGATCTCCGAGGTGGCCGACGCGGAGATCCCTCGGTCGTTTCACTCCCTCGGGATGACACCGTTCACCGTTCACTGCTCGCTGCTCACCGTTCACTGCTCGCTGCTCACCGTTCACCGCTCACTGCTCACTGCTCACCGCTCACCGTTCACCGCCCCCCGTTCACCGTTCACCGCTCACGTTTCATCCGTTTCGGCTTTGGCGATCTCCACACATCTCCTTAACACCGCCTGAACACCTGGGCGTCACTCCCGCCCGTAGCTTGGGCGTCACCTCGCTCGAGTACGCCGTCGGGCCACGCGCACTCCGAGCTTCTCCAGACGACACACGCCGTTGGTGAACGCCAATCGGGTCGGCGTCACCGCCTACGCCGTCGCACGCCGGGCATCCGCCGCGCTGTGTGCCGTCCTGTCAGGCAGCACGATCCCTTCGAGGAGGAGTACCCGTATGAACCTGTGCCTTGTCGGACGTTTCGATCCACCCGCGCCCGGCCGAAGTGCCGCCGCGTCGCGTGGCAGTGCCGGCCTCGCGCGCCTGGGTGAGGCGTGGGGGTGGCTGATCCCGGTGGCAGTTGCTCTGCTTCTGTGCGTTGCCCCCGGCAGCACGGCGGCCCAGAGTACCGGCAAGCTCGAGGGTCGCATTCGCGACCAGGCCGGTGCGCCGGTGGCGGGTGCGCAGGTGCGGGTCGAAGGCAGCGCCTACGGGGCCGTGGCCGACAACCGCGGCTACTACTTCATCAACAGCCTGCCGGCCGGCAGCATCGATCTGGTGGCCGCCTTCGTGGGCTACCGCCCGGTGCGGGTGACGGGCCTGCGTATCCTGGCGGGCCAGACGATCACCCAGGACTTCTCGCTCGAACTGCAGGCAGTCGACATCGGGGAGCTGGAGGTCACCGCCGAGAACCCGCTGGTGCCGCGCGACGCGGTGACGACCAAGCAGGTCATCAGCGGCGACTTCACCGCGGCCCTGCCGGTGGACCGGATCGCCAACGTGCTGGCGCTGCAACCGGGCGTGGTCCAGGGTCCCAACGGGCTCACCGTCCGGGGCGGGCGCCCCGACGAGGCGGTGACCTACATCGACGGCGTGCCGGTGACGCCCGGCGGCCGGGGCAATGCCTTTGCCGGGCCACCCATCCCGGGCACGGCGTTCCCCGCCGTGATCGATGTGTCCACCGCTTCGCTGGAAGAGGCCTCGGTCACTACCGGGGGATCCTCGGCGGAATTCGGCAACGCGCAGTCGGGCGTCATCGCCCTCCAGACCAGGGGTGGCGGAGCCAGATGGAGCGGCAGCTTCGGCGTCGAGAATGACGAGGCCGGCGGACTCAACCACAGCCTCGGCTTCACCCGGCTGCAGGCCGGCTTCGGCGGCCCGATCGCGCGAAACCTCAGCTTCTACCTCTCGGGCGACCTCGAGGGACAGAAGTCCGGGGCGTTTGGCGCGGACAATCAGGAGAATCCGATCTTCGTGCCGGCGGGCACCGACACGATCATGCCGGTGGTGAGCGGATCGCCGGGCGACACCACCTACGTGGATGTGCAGAAGTTCGCCATGTACACCGGCGACTGCGACGCCTTCAAGCACAGCAGCAATTCGGGCATCCGCAACAACTACGGCTTTTCCTGCCAGGGCGCGCGCTATCCGGCAAGCGCGGTGAGCAGCTACCGCATGCAGGGCCGGCTGCAGTACACCTACGGCACCGGCAGCCGGCTGTCACTCTCTTTCCTGCGCAGCCAGGGCCAGAACCGGATCTTCGACCAGACCCTGCTGACCAACTCGGGGTACGCCGCCCTGACCAATCCGCAGCAGCTGTTCGGGGTATACAACGGCAACAACGTGGCCACGCTGGCGTGGACCCAGAACCTGGCCAAGTCGGCCGACCGGGCGCTGGCCCTGGAGCTGTACGCGTCGTACCAGTGGGACCGTTCGATCAACGGACCGCTCACGCCGGAGGGCGAGCGCTCCACCCGCGATCCGTTCGGCGGGTTCATGATCAAGCCGATGGACTTCCTGTTCGACTTCGACAATTTCTCAATCACCAGCCTCGACGCGAATTTCCGGACCAACAGTGGGCGCCTCTCGCCTTACGATCTCAAGAACCCCGACCAGTACACCCTGATCGACCGCTATCGCAACAACGCGTATGGCGTGCAGGGTGCCCTGACCAGCTTCTGGGACGGCGGCGGGCCGACCGGGCGGCTGAGTCTGTACAAGGAGGATCGCGCGGTCGGGAAGGGGAACCTGGACTGGCAGGTGGACCGGTACAACCGGATCAAGCTGGGCGGCGAGTACACCAAGTATTTCATGAACGCGTATTCGTCCAACCTCACCAACCAGGCCTTCTCCGATGCCTACCACGAGAAGCCGACCCGGTGGAACGCCTTCGTCGAGGACCGGCTCGACCTGGGCGACGTGGTGCTGGTGGGCGGGCTCCGGTACGACTGGTACAAGACGGGGGCGAGCCGGCCCTACTACACCGACAGCCTCGGCAACCGGACCTGGTTCCCGCGGATCTCCACCATGCCGGGGTTCGACCCGGCGAACCCGACTGCCGGTTTCGTGGCCGACAGGAGCCACAACTACCTCAGCCCGCATGTGCAGGTGTCGTTCCCGGTAACCACCCGGACCAACTTCCGGCTGTCGTATGCCCACCAGGTGCAGGCGCCCGATTTCCAGCTGATCCTCGGCGGCATCAACACCGACGTCAGCGTCACCAATACCAACCACGTCTACGGCACCGACCTGGACTTCGGCCGGACCATCACCTTCGAGTTCGGCGTCCGCCATTCCTTCAGCGAAGACATGGTGCTGGACGTCTCGGCCTACAACAAGGACAAGCTGTCCGATGCGGCCGGCCGGCTGGTCTCGTACTACGATCCGTTCCTGCGGCAGAACAACAACATCCAGGTGATCACCAACGCCGACTTCGGCAACGCCCGCGGGGTGGACGTCCGCTTCGATCGGCGCATCGGTGAACTGTTCAACGGCAGCCTGGCGTACACCTTCGAGGAGGCCAAGAACACCGGCTCGAACCCGTTCAGCTACCTCGCGTTCGGGTCGCGCATCCTGAATGCCATCACCGGTGGCCGCAATCCGCCGCCGCAGGCAACCCTGCCGACCAACGATACCCGGCCGCACAACCTGGCGGGCCAGTTGGCGCTCAACTTCCCCAACAACTGGAAGTCGGGAACCAGCGTGGGCCGGGTGCTGGAGAACGTGGGCGTGTTCGCCACCTTCCGGGTGGCCAGCGGGACGCCGTACACCCGCTGCCCGATCAGCGATCCCCAGGACAACGCGGTGTTCTCGGGCGCGCCCTGCAGCCGCAACATCGAGGGCGACTTCAACGCCGCGCGGCTGCCGACCTTCAAGCAGTTCGACATCCGGCTGACCAAGGGCTTCGGCGTCGGCGGGCTCGACTTCACCGCCTACGCCGACGTCCGCAACCTGTTCAACTTCCGCAACATTCTCGCGGTCTTCGCGCAGACGAACGACATCACCAACAACCAGGAGCGGGACGTGATCCGCCGCTCCGAGCTGCAGTCGTTCGCGCAGGAAGCCGGCCGGAACGGGGTGCTGCAGGCCGACAGCACGATCGATCTCACCTTCGCCGGGGTGGCCGATCCCCGCACCGGGTGCGGCACGTGGCTCCGCAATGACGGCCAGTCGGCCAGCCCCAACTGCGTCTACCTGATCCGGGCCGAGGAGCGCTTCGGCAACGGGGATCACCTGTTCACCCAGGCGGAGCAGCTCCGGGCCAACGACGCGCTGTACGCCGTCTACCGCGGTGTGTCCAGCTTCACCGGTCAGCCGCGGCAGGTGCGGTTCGGCCTGGAAGTCAACTTCTGACCTCTCACGGGGCCGGATCGGCGGTGCGCCGGTCCGGCCCACGCTTCTTCCCAAGCGAGGAACGCATGCGTGCACGCGTCGTAGGCGTACGAACCCTGCTGCTGGCGGGCCTGGTTGCCGCGCTCGCCGTCATGGCCCTGCCACGCCCGGCGTCGGCGCTGCCCGAGCCGGGAGCCGGCGCCAAGAAGCGCGGTTTCCGGCTGTTCGCCCGGGCGACGGGGGCCCTCACCATCAACCGGGTGGCCTGCGGACTGGCGTCGGCGGGCAATATCTGCACCGACTCCACCGGCTCCTCAGTGGCGGGCGGCGGCTTCTGGCCGAAGGGTTCGGCCGACCAGTACGTGTTCAACTCCGGACTGCAGCTCGCGGGTATCATCGGCGCCGACGGGGGCCCCTGGGCCCACGATACCGCCGGCGGCTTCCTGTTCGATCCCAAGGGGACCACGGTGCACGGCGAGGAGGTCCGCCCGATCTTCAACGCCAGCAACCAGGCCGACCTGAGCCAGTGGCCCGGGGCGGGCTGTGTGCCCCGGGGTGACGCGACGGCCAACCTGTTCCATCCGCTGCTGCAGACCGATTCGACCACCGGACCCGACGGTGGCGGCTCGGGCGTTCCCTACTGCCGCCGATCCGCCTCGCAGGGGGACATCTGGTTCCTCTCGTGGGAGGGGAACACCAGTGTGCGGGTGGGGCGGCAGCATCCGCTGGGGATCGCAGTGGAGACCCGCGGCATGGGGTGGAACTTCCCCAGCGGCAACGAGGACATTCTCTACTTCGTCTACACCTTCTACAACATCACTTCGACCAACCGGTCCGACTACAGCGCAATCCGCGCGCCGCTGGCAGACATCCTGTACCAGAAGGCGCTGGACCTGCACGCAGGTGCGGCCGCCCAGGGGATCAACCTGCCGGCTGCCGGATACACCATCGATCCGATGTTCGCCGCCTTCGCGGCGGACATGGATGTCTCGACCGCCGGCGCCAACTACTCCTCCGTGAACCTGCCGTTTGCCCTCGGCTATGTGTACGACCACAGCTTCCAGGGCGCCCAGGGCTGGACCTTCGACGCCTCGATCTTCTCCACCCCGTTCTTCGCCGGGGCCGGGTTCGTGGGGGTGAAGTACCTCTCGAGTCCCACGGGCCGGGGCGAGATCCAGCTGTTCAGCAACACCATCAACGGGCGGCCATTCGCGGGAGCCGTCAACGATCCGCGGGACGTGGTCCAGCTGTACCGCTACCTCTCTGGCACGCTGACGGTGAACCTGGGGGACGACCCCTGCAACACCGGCACTCCATCCCAGACCCACATCTGCTTCGTCAACAACACCAGTCCGCAGGACATGCGGTTCTTCCAGTCGTCCACCCCGCTCCGGCTCGGCGCGGGACAGGGCGGGTCGATCGTGGTGGCGTACATCTTCGCGGCGCCGGTGCAGACCGCCGGCTGCGGCGCCAACTGCGACGTGAAGCCGGGCGATCCGCTGCGGCTCACCAACCCTACCCAGCTGGCCCTCGGGGCCAACACCGTCGACAGCCTCGCCGGATTCGCCGGCTATCAGGACAACGGCGATGGAGTGGTGCAGCAGGAGGAGTTCCGCACCGTGGACGGGTCGCTGCTCGGCAAGGCCAAGGTGGCCCAGGGCGTGTTCAACGGGAACTTCCTGCTGCCGTTCGCGCCGGACACCCCGGAGTTCTTCCTGATTCCGGGAAGCGACCAGGTGACCGTGGTGTGGAAGCCCTCGGCGAGCGAAACCTCGGGCGACCCGTACTTCTCGCTGGCCAGCCAGGCCAAGATCCTGGACCAGCAGGGGACCCTCGCTAACAACGTCCTGTACAACCCGAACTACCGCCAGTTCGATGTGGAGGGGTACCGGGTGTACCGCGGCCGGGTGGACGCGCCGAACGAACTCACCCTGCTGGCGCAGTTCGACTACTCCGGCACCGTGATCGACGACTACACCGGCACGGTCAACGCGGGCAAGGACTGCGCCCCGGAACTCGGGCTCACCACCTCCTGCCCCGGACTGGTGCCCAACCGGAAGGATGGCACCACCCTGACCCAGCACATCGGGCATGACCTGGTCGGGAACATCGTGCAGGTCCGGGCGGGCCCGGAGCGGGTGATCCTGGGAAGCGGGGTGGCGCTGGCCACGGTGACCGACACCGCGGTGACGGGCAGGGCACGGGGCGGCACCTGCGGGCCCAAGTCGATTTGCCCGGCGCTGGCCAACACCGGGATCCCGTTCGTGTTCGTCGACCGGACACCGCGCAACAACTTCCGGTACTTCTACTCGGTGACGGCGTTCGACGTCAACGCCATCGAGTCCGGGCCCTCGAGTCTCGAGTCGCCCCGCACCAGCAAGGCCGTGACACCGGTCCGGCCGGCCTCCAACTACGTCGCCGAGGGCACGCTCAGCTTCGGGGTGGCGGGACGGGGCCGTCGGCTGGACACGCTGGGCGTGCCGGTACCCACGATCGACCCCGCCACCGGCCGGTTCAGCGGGCCGTTCCCGGCCGCGAACGGCTCCGCGCTCGGGTTCGCGGGCGAGTTCGTTTCCCGGCTGTTCGCCGCCCCGGGCAGCATCACCGCCCGGCTCATCAGCCTCCAGCTGGGTGACGCCCGGAACGGGGTCCCTGCGCAATACACCTTCCTGGTCACGGCGGTCACGGGCGATACCACCAGGCTGGTGATACCGGTGCAGCAGAACATCGATGGCACCGACGCCACCGGGCAATCCGCCCCGGCGCCCTTCACGGTGGCCGACAGCGGGCTCTCCGCGAACTACGGGATTCCCAAGGGGCTCCGGGTCTCCGGGCAGATCAACGTGACGCTGCCCAGCTACCAGCCGATCATCGGCTGGGGCCGCGGTTGCGGCGATGGGGCCATCACGGTTCCGGCCGGCTCCACCTGTCTGTACAACGGCCCGCGCTGGTTCGATGGCCCCAATGAGATCCAGGCCAACCCGGCCGCGGGCAATCTCGGCAGCGACGGGGTGACCGACTTCAACAACGCCGGCAAGCTCGCCGGAGTGGCCACGATCCAGACGCCCCACTCCTTCCTCAGCGTGGACAACGACTGGCGGGCCATCGAGGCGACCCTGGGCGGCGCGGTGCGGGCGGCCGACTTCAAGGTCTACTGGGGTGTCGCCGGCAAGGTCGACTCGGTGATGGACGTGACCCATAACGTCGCGGTGCCATTCGACCGGACCGAGCTGGGTGGCGGGTTCGGACTGCTCACGGTGGCGGGAAGCAACCGCGCCGGATCGCCGGACAACCGCCCGGGGGTGGTGACCGTCGGGGACTTCTCCTGCGTGGAGCCGTTCCTCTCCGGCGGGCCGAGCGGGGCCTGGCAGGGTCTGCTGCCGTGCAGCGCGGCGACTCCCTTCACCTTGACCGACAGCGTGGTGCTGGGCCCGGTCGCGATGCACACCGGGGTCGCGGGCGGTCTCGCGACCGCTCCGGCACGGCCCAACCCCGGCTTCGTGATGTACCTCGCCGGTCATCTCTTCGCCTTCGAGATGGCGGGTACCACGCCGCCCCAGAGCACCGTGTGGAACCTGCGCAGCTACGCCGGCACCGTGTTCGGCGGCAACGGCGCGGGGGGCAGCTTCGGCAACTACTCGTTCCAGCCGGCCACCAGGCCATTCACTGCGGTCGGGGCCGATCTGCTGCTGCGCTACAACGCCAGCAACTTCATCCGCCCGCCGCGCTTCGCCGATCTGCGCCAGGTCCACACCGTACCCGACCCGTACTACGTCACCAACGAGTTCGAGCAGACCACGGACATCAAGGTTCTCAAGTTCGTGAATCTTCCCCAGCGCGCGATCATCCGGATCTACAGCGCCAGCGGGGTGCTGGTGAGCCTGCTGGAAAATCCGGGTCCCACCTGCCAGAACGGGCAGATCACCGTGGGCGCCGTCGCGGCCGACAATCCCACCGGCGGCGAGTGCACCTGGAACCTGCGCAACCGCAACAACCAGGTCGTGGCCAGCGGAGTGTACTTCTATCACGTCGAGTCCAACGCCCAGGGCGGCACCGCCCGGCGGGTGGGCCGGATGACCATCGTCAACTTCGCCCAGTAGGGCGGACCATGGCCCGCTCCCTTCAAGGGGCGGGCCTACCAGCGAGGAGAATTGCGCTCATGCGAATGACCACGATGCCGAGCCTGCTGCTGGCGGCCCTGCTGGGCGGGATGGCCCCTGGCCTGGCGGCCCAGGCGGGCACCAGGCAGGACAACACCGCCTACGGCACCACCTCCGCCGAGTTCCTGCTGCTCGGCGCCGGCGCCCGCGGCACCGCCCTCGGCGGCGCCTACACCGCGATCGCCAACGATGCCAGCGCCCTCTACTACAACCCTGCCGGCGTCGCGCTGATGACCCGTCCGGGCCTGCTGATCGGGACGTACGACTACATCGCCGACACCCGCTACAGCTGGGGCGGCATCGCCTTTCCCTTCGATGGCGGCTCCAAGACCTTCGGCGCCCAGTTCGGCACGTTCGGATTCAAGGACCAGCCGGTCTACAGCGTGGACCAGCCCGACGGCACCGGCGCCACCTACGATGTCAGCGAAACCTTCGTGGGTCTGACTTACGCCCAGAACTTCTCCGACCGCTTCTCGGCCGGCGTCACCGCGAAGTTCGTCAGCGACAACCTGGGCGACGCCAGCGGCAAGGCGTTCGCCGTGGATTTCGGCACCAACTTCCACGCCGCGCTGAACGGACACCCGGTGAAGTTCTCGTTCGTGCTCACCAATCTGGGCACCAACCTGGGCTACAGCGGCAACGCGCTGAACAGCAACACCGGCCGCAATCCGCTCCCGGGTGAAGATCCGGTGTCCAGCATTCCCCAGCCGTCGCGCTTCCGGACCAAGGCATTTCCGCTGCCCACCACCTTCCGGGTCGGTCTGGCCTACGACCTGCTCACGGCCTCCAGCAGCCGGCTGACCGTGCTGTCCGACTTCAACCAGCCCAACAACAGCAAGGCCGGGTTCTCGGGCGGGGTCGAGTGGGCCTCCCGCAACCTGGGCGGCTCGCCGTTCTCGGCGGCGGTGCGGGGCAGCTACACCTATTACGCCGCCAACAACGTGGGGCCGACCACGCTGCCCACCGCGCTCAACGACGAAGAGAACCTGCAGGGCCTCGCGGCCGGTGGCGGACTGTCGTTCGGGCAGGGGACTTTCAACCTGAGCGTCGACTACGCGTTCAAGTACATGGGCATCCTGGGGCCGACGCACTTCGTGAGCTTCGGGCTGGGGTGGTGAAACAGCCGTGAGCCGTCAGCCGTGAGCCGTCAGCAGTCGGCCATCGGGGCTGACGGCTGATGGCTGACGGCTGACGGCTAACGACCAAGGTGAGGCCTGTGCGGGCAGGGGCCCATACCCCGTCCCCTCTGCCACCGCAGCCGCGCACGGTGCGCGGATCCCGGTGACCTCACCAAGGATGATTCGCCATGCGACAGTGGCTAGTACTGGCCGGCCTGATGAGCGCCGGCATTCCCGGCGTCCCGCTTGGGTCGGCCCAGGTCGACGATCAGCTGGATGTCCGCGCCTTCCGGTTCTACCGGGCGGAAGGCGGCGAGACGCTGGTAACCGGATTGATCGAGATCCCCTACCGGCTGCTCACACCCTCGCCGGACGGGGCGCGCCTGGTCGGTGACATCGCGGTGGCGGTTCGGGACAGCGCCGGTCTCGAGTTGCACCGGTCCGGCTGGCGGCTGAGCGCGCCGGCGGTGTCCCGCAGTCCCAATGCGGCGGTGGTGGAAGTGGTCGAATTCAAGCTCGCAGCGGGCCGGTACGACCTGCAGGTCACGGTGCGGGACTCCGCCACCGCCCATGCCGCGACCCGGACGGTGCCGATCGTGGCTTTCCGCAACGCACCACCGGCGTCGGACGTGGTCCTGTCGCCGAGCATGCGATTGCCCGAGCCGCGCGACACCAACCTCGGCCCCGGCGAGCGCCGTTGGAGCGGCGTGATTCTCACTCCGGCCGCGAGTCTGCGGCTGACCCCGGTCCGGTCCCGGCTGTTCTACATGCTGGAGGTCTACCCCGAGCGGGACACGATGGTCACGATGACGGGGCGGGTGCTGGACGACAGCGGCAAGGTGGTGGTCGCCACCGTTCCGCGACGGATCGTGGTAGTGCAGGGCGGCTCGGTGCTCCGCGGTCAGGTGGACCTGGCGGGCCTGCCGGCGGGCCACTACCGCATGTCGGTGCGGCTCGACCAGGGGGGGCGGGTGGAGGAACGGACGGACCAGTTCACCATGGCCGACTTCAGCGAGACGATGGAAGCCGAGAAGGCCCGGCTCGCAGCGCTCAGAGAAACCGACGCGGGCTATTTCGGCCTGATGAACGAGGATCAGCTGGACGAGGCGGAGGGCCCGCTGACCTACCTCACCACCGGCGATTCGCTCGCGGTCTGGAAGAGCGGGCTGTCGCTGGCGGCCAAGCGGCAGTTCCTGACGCGTTTCTGGAGGGGGCGGGACCCGAGTCCGGGGACGGCGCGGAACGAGGCGCGGGAGCTGTTCTACCAGCGCATCGACGAGGCGAACCGACGCTACGGCGAGGGCGGCCGGACCAAGGTGCCGGGATGGCGGACCGACCGGGGGAGAGTCGCCATCGTCAACGGCGACCCCGCCGAAGACCTGGACCGGCGGATCGCGAGCGGGACGGCGCCCCCCTACCTGGTCTGGCGTTATCAGCGGGGCAAACCGCGGTTCTACATCTTCGCCGACCGCACCGGGTTCGGCGTGTACAAGCTCATTGCGAGCAATGACCTGAAGGAGACTGGCCTCCCGGGATACCGCGATATCCTCGGCGCGGAAGCGCTGCAGGATATCAGCCGCTGGCTGGGAATCGACCTGTTCCAGGGCGACCGCGCCGGCGGGAATCTGCAGAACTGAATCGCGGACCGGGGCCCTCCTTCCTCACCCTGGGAGGACCTGACTCATGAGCCGTGCGACTGGTAGGAGCATCATCCTGGTGGCGGGACTGGCGGCGTGCAACGGTGATCCCACCGGTGACCTCAGGAACGGCGTCGATCACCTCAGTGCCACGCCATCCGCGATCTTCCTGACGCGGGGGGCCGTCACCAATGTGACCGTCGAGGCGGTGGATGAGCAGGGCAACCGGCAGGGCACCCGGTTCACGCTGGGGACGGTGTCTCCCACGATCAGGGTGGTGGAGGACTCCTCGTTCAATCTGATCTACGACTCGCACGGCAACCTGGTCTTCCCCGAGAAGCCCACCAGGCTGCGCTATGCCGTCAGTCCGCTTGCCAGCGCCGGCGACGCCTCGTTCGTGGTGCGGGCGGGCGGCAGGGAGATCACCATTCCGGTGCGCCTCGTGCCGGACAGTGTGGCGGCCACCTACTCCAGCGCCACTCCAGCCCCAGGCGATACGGTGACGCTGACCACCGCCGCGCCGTTCCAGTTCCACGCCAACGCCACGGTGGATGCCGGCGGGGCGCGCGCCATCGTGGTGAGCCAGTCTGCCACCGCGATCAGCTTCGTGCCCCTACCCGGCGGGCCGGCCGGACCGGCCACTGTC
This sequence comes from Gemmatimonadota bacterium, assembly GCA_041499215.1. GTDB lineage: Bacteria > Gemmatimonadota > Gemmatimonadetes > Gemmatimonadales > GWC2-71-9 > JADJOM01. The sequence goes on from JBGQJV010000030.1 coordinate 26,530, forward strand.
AACGGAGTGGCGCTGGACTATGCGACCACCCTCGCCCTCTCGTTGCCTACCACCGCCCAGTTCACCGTGCCGGCGGGGCTGGCCGGGACCGGCTCCCTTGCCACTGCGCCGCTGGTGACGATTCCCGCCGCCGGCTCCACCAGCCTGTTCGTCGATGGGGGAGCGACCAGCGCCATACCCGAGTGCGAGAACTCCGCTCTCGGCTCTCCCTGCCGCGCCTACCGCCTGAACCTTGCTGCGGCCCGCACCTTTCAGCTCCGCGCCACGTGGGAGGGCACTGCGGACATCGGCATCTACTTCTTCAACGCCGCCGGCAGCCTCCTGGGTGGCGGTTGCGATGACAAGGGAAGCGGCGC
>JBGQJV010000031.1:0-26698 GCA_041499215.1 Gemmatimonadota bacterium
ATCCTCCGCCACCCCCGCCAGTCGGATGGTCCGGCCCTCGGCATCTGTCACGGGGAAGGCCTGGTCGCGGATCCAGCGGACGGTGCCGTCCGGCCGCACGATCCGGTACTGCTCGTCATAAGTGCCCGACACCTGCCTGGTCACCGCTTGGCGCACCCGCTCACGGTCTTCAGGATGGACCGCGTCCGCCCAGTCCTGCGGTGCCTGGTACAGGCTCAGGCAGCTGCGCCCCCAGATGGTCTCGTAGGTGGGACTGATGTACTCCATGCGGCTCTTGTCGAGGTCCGTGAGCCAGAAAACCTCGCGGATGTTCTCGGCCATCTGGCGGAACCGCTCTTCGCTGGTGCGGAGCGCGGTCTCCGCCTTCTGTCGTTCGGTGATGTCCCGCAGGATGACGGTGAACAACTGCTGGCCGCCCACCGTGATCTGCGAGATGGAGGCCTCGATGGGGAATTCCTCGCCGCTGGCCCTGAGCCCGAAGATGGCGCCCGCCCCCCCCATCGACCGGCGGGTTGCGTTGGTCCGGCCGAAGACCTGGAGATGGGTGGCATGCGCCGCCCGGAACCGCTCGGGAATGAGCCGATCGAGCGGCTGCCCCTCGAGGTCCGCCTCACTCGAGCCGAACATCCGCTCGGCGGCCGGATTGAGCAGGATGATGCGCTGTTCACTGTCTACCGTGATGATGCCGTCCATCGCAGACCCGATGATGCCGGCGAGCCTCGCCTTGCTCTCGCGCAAAGCGGCGGCGCCCCGGTGCCGCTCGAGGGCGTACCGGATGGACCGCCCCAGCAGCGGCGCCCGCAGCTGCTGCTTGACCAGGTAGTCCTGCGCGCCCTGGTGCATCGTCTCCAGGCCGACCGCCTCGTCGTCCAGACCGGTGAGGACCACCACCGGGACCTCAGGATGGTCCTGCTGCAGCTGGATGAAGGTGTCGACCCCACAGGAGTCCGGCAGGCCCAGGTCCAGCAGCACGATGTCGAACCGCTCCTCCAGCAGACGGGCCCGCGCGTCCGCCAGGCGGTCCACATGGGTGACGGAGAAGCCCCCGATGGAGGCATCGGCCAGCGTCTCCCGGAGCAGCAAGGCGTCGGTCAGGCTGTCCTCTACCAGAAGGACACGGATGTCGGGCCGGACGCTCACCGCTCTCCCGAGGGAAGGGTCACGATGCTGAACCAGAACTCCCGAATGGAATGGACCACCTCGACGAAGGTGTCGAATTCGACCGGCTTGGTGATGAAGCAGTTGGCGTGCAGGTTGTAGGACTTGAGCACGTCCTCCTCGGCCTTGGAAGTGCTCAGGATGACCACCGGGATGGTGGTGAGGGCCGGGTCCTCCCGGATCTCCTGGAGCACCTCCTCTCCGCTCTTCTTGGGGAGCTTCCAGTCCAGCAGGATGAGATCGGGGCGTGGCGCCGCAGCGTAGCCGCCTTCCCGGCGCAGGAACGCCATGGCTTCCACCCCGTTCTCCACCAGGTGGAGGACGTTGTGGATCTTCGAGTCCGCGAACGCCTCCTGGGTCATCATGGCATCCGTCGGGCTGTCCTCGATCAGGAGGATCTCGATGGCCTTGGATCTAGGCGGTTTGCTCATGCCTCTGCTCCTGGTTGCCGCCGGCGTCCGGCAGGGTGACATAGAACGTCGAGCCGGCGCCGGGCACCGACTCCACCCAGATGCGGCCGCTGTGGCGCTCCACGATCTTCCGGCAGATGGCCAGGCCGATGCCGGTGCCGGGGTACTCGCGTCGGGTATGAAGCCGCTGGAAGACCCCGAAGATGCGCTCGAAGTACTGCGGCTCGATCCCGATGCCGTTGTCACGCACCGAGAATACCCACTCGCCGCCCTCCCGTGCCGCGCCCACGTGGATGGATGGCGACGACGCACTGCGGAACTTGATGGCGTTGCCGATCAGGTTCTGCAGCAGCGAGGTCAGCTGGGAACTGTCGGCCGCGACGGTGGGCAGCGGGTCGCGGGTGATGAGGGTCTCGCTCTCCCGGATGGCGACGGCCAGGTTGCCGAGCGCCGCGTCCAGCGCCCGCCCGCTGTCGCACGGCTGCAGCCGCCCCGCGCGGGTCCCCACCCGGGAGAATGCCAGCAGGTCGTCGATCAGCTGCTGCATGCGCGAGGTGCCCTCCACCGCATGGGTGATGAACTCGTCGGCCCGGGCGTCCAGCTGGCCCTGGTACCGCCGCTGCAGCAGCTGCACCGAACCGGTGACAGCTCGGAGCGGCTCCTGCAGGTCGTGCGAGGCCACGTAGGCGAATTGCTCCAGATCGGCGTTGGAGCGGGCCAGGTCTTCCGAGCGCTGCTGCAGCGCCTGTTCCGCCTGTTTGCGCGCGGTGATGTCGGTCATCGAGACGAACGCGAGCGGCCTGCCACCCGGCTCGTGAACCTGACCACCCGCATAATTGAAGACTCGTTCCCAGTCGGTGCCGAGTCGCCGCAGGCGCACTTCCCAGTCGCGCAGCGTCTCACCCCGGCAGATCCGCGGAAGCGGCCATTGCTCGAGGGGCAGGATTGTGCCGTCGAGCGTCGACAGCTCGAAAATGTCCGCGAACTCCGGCAGCCGTCGCAGGCACTCGTCGAGGGTCCGGAAGCCGTGCATCTCCACCGCCGCGCGATTCCAGTGGAGCAACTGGCCCTCGAGGTCCGAGACTACCAGCCCTTCGGCCAGGTTGTTGACTACGGTCTGGAGCCGTTCCTCGCTGGTGCGCAGCGCCTCCTCGGCGCGCCGCCGCTCAGTGATGTCCCGCAGGATGACGGTGAACAGGTGCTGGCCGCCCACCGTGATCTGCGAGATGGAAGCCTCGATGGGGAATTCCTCGCCGCTCGCCCTGAGCCCGAAGATGGCGCCCGCGCCACCCATCGTCCGGCGAGTCACGTTGGTCCGGCTGAAGTCCTGGAGGTGGGTGGCGTGGGCAGCCCGGAACCGCTCGGGGATGAGCCGGTCGAGCGGCTGACCCTTGAGGGCCGCCTCACTCCAGCCGAACATCCGCTCGGCGGCGGGATTGAGCAGGACGATGCGCTGGTCCGCGTCTACCGTGATGATGCCATCCATCGCCGAGGTGATGATGCCGGCCAGCCGTTCCTCGCTGGTCCGCAGGGCCTGGTTGACCCCTGCCAGCTGGGCGGTCCGCTCCTCGACCCTGGTCTCCAGCTGGTCGTGCGCCCGGCGCAGCGCCGCCTCCGCCCGGCGGCTCCCCGCGAAGTCCTGCCCCACGATGAGGAGCGCGACCAGCACCACGCCGAAGGCCACGCCGCTCCCGCCGACGATGATCGTCTTGGCAGCCACGACCGCCTGCCGGGTCTGCCGCTCCCGCTCCTCGAGCAGGGCGGTCTCTGTGCTCTCCATCTCCGCCACCAGGCTCCGGACCTGGTCCTGCAGCGCTTTCCCCGGGCCCATGGCGGTCGCGCGCCGCGCGGCCTCGAAGCCCTGGCTCCGGCGGAGCCCGATGATCGCGGCCGAGGCGTCGAGGCGCTGCTTCACCAGCCGCCTCAACGTCTCCGCTCGGGCCTCCTGCAACGGCTTCTCCGCGACCAGGGCCCGCAGGCGGTCCAGCTCGCCGTCAATCGTCCGTGTTGCGGCCCAATAGGGCTCGAGGTAAGTCTCTTCCCCCGTGATGGTGTAGCCCCGCTGGGACGTTTCTGCGTCGGTGGTGATGCCGAGCAGGAGGCGCAGGGAGGCGATCACCTCGGTGGTGTGCTGCACCCGGCTGGCATGGCTACGCAGCCGTGCGACACCCAGAAATGATGCCGTCCCGATCAGGAGCAGGAGTGCGAGCGCGGCCGCGAATCCGGTCTGGATCTTATGCTCGGTGGATGCACCGCCGGCCGACCTGGGCTCCTTTCGCCGGTGGCGAGACAGCGCCTCGCTCGCCACGCTGGCGAACACACCTGCCACGACGAGGCTCAGCCACGGCAGGGAATCGAGCCCGGCGGTGATGGAGAAGCTGCCCCGGGGAGCCAGGAGGAAGTAGTTGGCACCGAGGGCGGCGATCACGGTCGACACCAGGCCGGGACCGAGACCGCCCAGGTAGGCGCTGAGGAAGATCGGCAGCAGGAGGAGGATGAGCCCTGAGTCCGATTGACCTGCCGCGCTGTCGGCGCGACGCCAGGCCAGGGTCGCCACGGTCGCCACTACCGCTACCAGGTAGTGGTGCCACCGCCGGTATCCGCCTGCCCCCGGCGCTCGCGTCGGGGTCGGAGGCTCACCGCCCATGTCGCTCATCGGGGCGCCAGTCGGACTGCTGGAGGAGCGTGGCGGGTCGGCTCGGCCTGGGGGGCGGGGAGGCCAGCGGGTACGGCTGAACGTGACGCCAGCCGCGGTCCCGATGGTTCCGTCGCCTGACGCGGTGGCGACGTGAGACTCGGATCCAGCCAGTCCATTGAGGAGTCCGCTCGAGCCGAATCGCGGCGGCCTCCGCCAGTCATCGGCTCAGCTACAAGGGGGGACCCAACAATGTCCGGGCGAGCATGAAGATCCAATTAAGTAGAAGTGATGGTCAGCCGCCAAACTGCCGGAGCACCTCCTTCCGTACCAGCAGTGGGAGCACAAGACCGGGCCGATGCACCGAAGGGCGAGCGAGGCGGAAGGGCGGGAAAGGGCGGAAGGGGCGGCTCTTGGCTGGGACTATTGATGACGTCATCCCGAGCGCGGCGAGGGATCCCTTCTTCGCCTGCTCTTCGCCGTCGAGCTGGCGGAGAGGCGTTCGGCCCGGAGCGCCCGGCGGTGGATCAACCTGGACCTGATCTGGGCGGGAGCGCTGGTGGCGACGGGCGTGGTGACCGGGCCGTGGGGGTAGGCGTCACGCGTCAGGCGTCAGGAGGAGCGGGCAACAGGGTGCGATCGTCTGGCGCCGCGGCCGGTCTTCCCGTTCCGCCGCCACTGTCGGAGGGCCTGCTACAATACCAGCTCGTAGTGCCGGAACACCTCGTCGAGCTTCCAGCCCAGCGACTCGTACAGTCGCTGGGCTGTGACGTTGGTGTGGGCGGTCGCCAGCTCCAGGCCGCACGCTCCGGTGGACTCGGCATGAGCGCGGGCCGCCAGCAACAGCGCCCGGCCGACCCCACGGGTGCGGCTGGCGGGATCGACGAACAGATCGTTGAGCAGCCATAGCCGGCGACAGCGGGTGGAGGAGAAGATCGGGAAGAGGTGAGTGAACCCCAGTGCCCGCCGGCCCGTTTCGGCCAGGAAGATCACGGTGTCGGACAGCGACAACCGCTCGCCGACGAAGCGGCGAGCCAGCTCCAGGTCGGGGGACTCACCGTAGAACCGGCGATAGCCGTCGAACAACGGCACCAGGGCGTCGAGATCGGCGGCGGTGGCACGGCGGGTAGCCGGAACAATCAGACCAGCTGCCGGGCCGCTCATCGGGACACCGCGTCGGCGGCGCGCTCCGCCCGCTGCCGAACCACCTCGAGAATGTTCGCCTGGATGCTCCGCATGATCGCGTCCGCCCACGGTCCGGAATAGAAGTTGAAGGGAGTGGTCACCCTGAGCTCGCTGGACAGGTGGAGAATTACGCCGCCGCGGGCCAGCGGCTCGATGCGGTAGGTACCGGTCAGTACGTCGAAGTACGGTCCACCGACCACCACGTGCCGGTCCAGGGTGGTTGCCGGAATCGAGTCGGTCTCGGGCCGGATACTGAACCGGAGCAGCCGCTCCGGATCCCAGTCGGTGATGGTCTCCACGAACAGTACGCCGCCCTCGAACCGTGCCATGCGGATCCCGCCGACACCCGGACGTGAGAGGGTGGCACTGATCGGACGGGGGAACCCCATCCGGGTGAACAGCGCCGAACGCTGCTCCTCCGGCCCGATTGCCGGCACTTCGATGATCTGGGCCCAGACCGGCGCCGGCGGGGCGGAGATCCGGATGGCCGTCTCCACCCGGCGGTGTGAGACCGGGACCGGCAGCGCCCGCTCCAGCGGGCCCAGCAGGAACGGAACCAGGGCGACCACCGCCGGCCTCAGCCGCCGGGCCACACTCGCCCCGAGCATGCCGCCTGCCGAGCTCAGGATCAGGAGCAGGGGGAAGCCCATCACGATGCAGATCGCTCCCTCCCACCCCACCAGCCAGGCGACCAGTACGCTGAGGGTGACGGGGACCCACGGTGCCAGCAGCCGGAAGGTCCAGGAGGGCCGGGAAACGGGAAACACCGTCAGGTACCCGATGACGACCGGCACCAGGAAGAGAAAGCTCACGGTCATGACGCCGTAGATGCCGCCCAGGATGGTTGACAGCGCGGCCACCCGCGCCGTGACTCCGTAGGTGGTGCCGACGGCCACGCCAATCAGGGCCGGCTTCCGGAGCGTCCGGGTGAGATCGTCCAGGGTCATGAGTTGTCCATCCGCAGTCGGGTCACTCCCAGGCGGGGAACTGCCCTTCGTCGGCGAGCACCGTCATCGCGGCGCGGAACGCGTCCATGAACTGGTGCCGGTCGCCGGTCCATGGCACCGGCTCGCCGATGAAGACATCGACGAAGAAAGGCACCAGCAGGGTTTCGCCGCGGGGGAGCGCCTTGCCCAGCCCGTACATGAACACCGGGGTCACCGGCACCTGCGGCCGCCGCTCCTGGAGCCGGGCGATGCCGCTCTTGAACTCCGCCAGCTGCTCCGGCTCGCCGCGGGAGCCCTCCGGGAAGAAGATCAGGATCTCTCCACGGTCGAGGGCCTCGGCCATTGGTGCCAGCGGATCCTCCCCGGGATCGGCGCGGTTCCGACGGATCGGCAGGATGCCGATGATGCCGGTGGCGAACCAGGTGAGGAAGCGGTTGCGGAGAAAGTAGTCCGCCGCCGCGACCGGCCGCACCCGGGAGAGCAGCGAGAGCGGCAGCAGGCTCATCAGTACCACGGTGTCGAGGTGGCTGTTGTGGTTGGCGGCCAGCACCGCCGGCCCGCCGCGCGGCAACCGCTCCCGATGGCGAACATTGAGCCCGAGAACGATGAGGGTCACGGCGCGGACGATGACCGCGAAGAAGAAAAGGCGGAGGATGCGGGTGAACCAAGCCATTAGCCGTTAGCCATTAGCCGTCAGCCGTCAGCCGTCAGCCATTTAGCCGTCGGCTTCAGCATTCCCCTCGGCGGGCACGTGTCAGCTGACGGCTGTCGGCTGATGGCTGAAGGCCTCCCGGCCTAGTAGTAGTAGAACCTGAGGAAATGAAAGAACAGCGGCGCCGTGTACGTCAGGCTGTCGATCCGGTCCAGGATGCCGCCATGACCCGGGATCAACTGGCTGCTGTCCTTGACCCCCAGGTCACGCTTGAGGGCGGAGATGGTGATGTCTCCCAGGAAACCGCCGGTACTGATCATGAACCCGGCCGCGATGCTGTCCCAGCGGTCGAGGGGCGTGAGCAGCGGGGCCAGCAGGACCGCCAGGATCGTGGTGGTGACGATGCCGCCGAGCAGCCCTTCCACCGTTTTCTTGGGGCTCACGGTGGGGGTGATCTTGTGCCGGCCGAAAGTCTTCCCCCACACGTACTGGGCCACATCGTTGAGCTGGGTCAGCACCACCAGGTAGAGCACCAGCCCGGCGCCACCCAGCACCAGCAGATAGGCCTGATGGCTGATGCTGAAGACCATGAGCATCAGCCCCCACTGCAGGGTGCCGACCGCCCGGAGGAAGTCCCTGGTCTCCCCGATCAGGACCATGCGGGCCGAGATCAGGAGCATGACCCACACCGGAATGAACACGATGAACATCCCGTACCAGCCCCGGTAGATCCAGTAGTACTGGAACGGAATGCTGAGGTAGGCCCAGAACAGTACCCGCCGGTCGGCCCGCCGGGTCGGGATCAGGGAGAGGTACTCCTTGAGCGCTAGGAAGGAGACCAGGGCAAAGAACCCGATCGAGAGCCGTCGGTCGATGGCGATCGCCACGCCGAAGACCCCGACCATGATCCACCACGACTGCACCCGGTGCAGCAGCTCGGTGTACTTCTCCGGCGGCCCCCGCCGCCGGAGCACCCAGGTGATGGCACTGGCCAGTACCAGGATCCCGAGAATCCCGGCCAGCACCAGCCGCACACCGTCAGTGAGGCCCGCGCCGTTCATGCGCCCTCCGCCAGGGCCCGGCGGGCGCGGTTGAAGATGGTGATCAGGCCGAGCAGGGCGATGAGGCTCAGGAGGACGTTGCTCCACCACCCGGGCGTCACGCCGATTCCGAGCAGGAGTGCCAGGAGACCGAACCAGAAGGCGCGGTCGCTCTTGCCCATCGGGCCATCGTACCGCCGCTGGGCGCCGATCTGGACGGCGACCACTCCGGCCATCTCGCCGATGAGCGCGAGCACCACGGCTACGATCACCAGTCTCGCGTCGAGGCCCGGCACCAGGGCGAAGGGCAGATACAGCCCGGCGTCCGACACCACGTCGCCCAGCTCGTTGAGCACCGCGCCGAGCCGGCTGCGCTGATTGTGCTCGCGGGCGAGCATTCCGTCCACGGCGTTGAGCGCCATGCGGAGGAACAGCACCAGGGGAACGAGCAGCAGCACCCGCGGACTGGCCGGGCTGAGAAAGATCGCGGCACCGGTCAGCAGCGACAGGAACGCCGCCGCCAGCGTCACCTGGTTGGCGGTCACGCCACTTCGGGCGAGCCCTCCCACCAAGGGACGCAGGATGCCCTGGAACCGCGGTTTCAGGTCGTAGATTGAGGCCATGGGTCCGCTGGTTGATTCACCGGGCCCGGATCAAACGAGAGAAGTCGGTCGAGTCGAGCGCGGCCCTGGCCCGGTCATTGATTCGGTATCTCGCCCGGGCAACCGGCAGCGGCAGGGTGGAGTCGATCAGCCCCAGCGACACCGCCACCTCGTCGCTGTACCCCGGGAGAATGACCCGCCAGCTCGATGGGACCCTGCCGGGCGCGATCCGGTTGATGTGCCGCACCAGGTTGAGGGTGCAGTTGTTGGTCAGGGTGTTGTAGAACTCGGGCTGGTCGCGGATCTGGTTGGCCCGCTCCAGCATCCCGGTCAGCATTGCCCGGGCCCCGGCGCGATCCGCCCGGATCGGATAGAGAAAGACGTCGGTGCCGTCGTACACCGCCCGCCGCCCGATCAGGTCACGCTCGTCGCCGATGACGTAGGTGAGCTCGAAGCGGCGGAACAGGCCCTTGAGCACCCCGTAGACCTCGCCGGCCTCCCGCCGCGCCTCCACCGACACCGCCAGATACCGGCCATCATCGAAGCCGAAGCTGACGAACGCATGGGCCGGTCCCCGCCAGCGGCGGGAGAAGGGAACCAGCACATACCACACGGTTGCCACCTGGTCGAGCCGGTAGCTCCGATCCTCCCAGGCGGCCACGAACTCGGTCGGCCCCGTCCAGCGGAAGTTGCGTACGTCGCGGATCCGGACGCTGTCGCCGGCGAACTCCGCCACCGGAAGCACCGACTGATCGATGCTCCAGTTTCGGTTGTGGGACGGCGTGAGGACGCTCCAGAATCCAACTCCGGCCAGGGCCAGGGCACCGACGATCAGCAGAGGACGTCGCGGCATGGTGCTGGATGATCCCCCGGGAAGCCATGAACTCGGAACCCCGAACGCTGAGCTCCTAGTTGACCGGTTGCTCGATAAACGGTGCAAAGATCACATCGACAGTGTAGCCGTCGGTGGCGAACAGCGCCGTCAGCAGCTCCCGGGCGCTCTGCTCCGCGTGCTGCAGCACCGCCATATCGTTGGCGGCGGCGCGCAGCTGGTCACGGGCCTGGCCGTAGATCTCGTCACGGTCGTTGGGCTGGAACCAGTTCCACAGCCCCCGGCTCTCGTCGTAGGTCTTGAAACTGGTGATGTCGACTCCGATCAGGCGCGCGTGCGGAATCGTGAGCCGGATGCGCCGCTGGCTCTCCATGATGTCCACGGTGGCGCGGTGCTTCAGGTCGATGCCGACCAGCGCCTTGCCCGTCACCACCACCAGCGAGCGCTTGGTGCTTCCCAGCCGGGTGTTCTCGTAGACCACGACGTCACGCAAGCCGGTCTCGTTGGTCACCAGCTTGCCCACCGCCTCCATCTTCGCGAGCGCCACCGCATGGGTAATCGTTGTGCGTCCGTCCGCCACGGTCCGGAGCGCGATCCGCCCGATCCTGAGCAGCAGGATCGCCCCCACCACCAGCAGTCCGGCGAGCACCAGCCCGAGCCACCCGAGCTGCAGGCGCGGGGCCGTGGAGGGGTTGCTCAGGAACCCTCCGGATGTTCCAGACGATACACCGGCAACCGGAGGTCGAACACGATCGCCGCCAGCCTGAGGGCGACCACCAGCAGCGCCCCGGCCGTCGCGGCCGCCGGAATCGCCAGCCCGGCGACCCGGAGCCACACAAAGCCGGTCGCCCCGGCGATGGCGGCGGAGGCGTAGAGATACCCGCTCCGCATCACCAGCGGCACCTCGGTGCACAACATATCCCGGACCACGCCCCCCGCCCCCGCGGTCATGGTGCCCATCACGATCACCAGCAGCCCGGAGAGACCGACTCGCTCGGCGATCTGGCTGCCGGTCATGGTGAACAGACCCAGGGCGAACGCGTCCGCGACCAGCAGCGCCCGAGCCGGCGGCGCGCGGAACCGGGTGTATCCCATGGTCAGCGCCGCCGAGGCGATGATGACGGTGAGGTAGTCGGGATCGGCGATCCAGAAGACCGGGTGCCGGTCGAGCAGGACGTCACGGATCGTGCCGCCGCCAATGGCCGTCACGGTGGCCACCACTGCCACGCCGAGGAGATCCAGCCGCCGCCGTCGCGCGGCGAGGGCACCGCCGCGGCGACCGCCACGCCCGCCAGATCGAACAGGTCGAGGAGCCGGCACGGCTCCGGATTGGCCATGAGGCGAATGTAGTCCTTGGGTCAGCCGGGGCGAAAGAGTGACGCCGCTGTCCCCGACCGCTCAGCCCTCCGGCAACCGTGAGAGCAGCTGCTGCAGCGCCGACCGCAGCTCGACCGCCTCCCGGTGGGTGGGGGTCAGCCGCTGGTCCGCGATGTCGATCGACAGCCCATGACAGATCTCGGTCGCGCGGCGCAGCCGGAAGCGCTCGCGGAAGGCCTGGTATTCCGCCGGGTTACTCGCCGTGAGCACTCCCCACAGGCGGAACCGGATGTCGTCGATGGCACTCTTGATGTCTTCCATCCGCTCGGGCGAGAGGGCTCCGCTGCCCAGCTGCTCGTCGATGGTCTTGAGGGAGGAGCGGAGAGTCACGACCGCGGGCAGGGGCGACGGCTCTGGCATCCTTGGTTCCTCGGGCGTACTGGGGTGACGGACGGTCCTGAAGTGTAGCGCCATCCGCGGCGAGTGCATCCCTACCCGTCTCCAGCGAGCGCCAGCCCGGCGCCCGCCGCCACCGACAGGCCGCCGCTGACCCGGTTGGTCACCGTGGCATAGCGCGGCTGGCGGGCGAGTCCGGCCAGCCGTCCGGCGAACGTCTCGTAGCTCCCCAGCACGGCCTTGGGGTTGGCCGCCTGCGGCAGGAAGCCGCGGGCGAGGAGCCGGACTCCCGTGGCGGACGGGTCGATCCTCGCCGGAGTGGGCGGCAACGCGAATCCGCGGCCCAGCACCGTCGTCACCCCGAGGTAGATGAGGTAGCCCGCGCCGGCATACTTGATGGCGAGGAACAGGTCGTGGGAGGCGAGCAGCACCGCGCCCAGCCCCACGGCGGAGAGCACAAAGTAGAGACAGTTGGCCGACAGGATCCCCAGATTCGCCCATAGCGCGGGGACCGCGCCGAAGCGGAGCGCCTGGGAATGACGAACAGCACCGCGGGCCCTGGCGTCAGGCAGAGTACCAGCTCGGTGGCCATGAACAGGGCCCAGGTGTGCCAGGTCATCGCCCTTCGCCCGCCAGGCTCACCCCGCCCGTCTCCCGGGAGCCGCATCGAGCGCGGTTCCGAACACGTGCTCATCGAGCCACGCCACCAGGGCGCGGTCCACCGCCGCCAGCTCCTGCCCTACGACCTGCGCCATCACTGGCGAACGCTTCCCCTCGCTCATCAGGTACCACATCGGCGGCAGCATGGTCTCTCCCCGCCGCTCGTTGGCGGGCCGGCCCTCGTACGACACGAAGTGAAACTCACGCCCACGATGGGTCAGGCGGCGCTGCTCGCTGCGATAGCTGCTCACGGGAACTCTCAAGGGCCGGGCGTGGGGCGTCCACGGGAGAGGCGTGCCGCGGAAGATCCGCCGCCGCCGCCGATGCCATACTGGGTGGGGAATCTAACGAGTCGGCGGCGATGCCCGGAGGCCCGCCCGCCTTCACCCGGCGGAACGATCGACCACCGGGTCCGGAATTGGACCGAGCAGCTCGAGGACCAGTCGCTGCAGGCGGCGGTCGTTCATCATGAAGGTGTGACCGACCGGGAGCAGGTGCGGCTCGTCGCCCGGTCTCACCAGGGTCTCGGACACGGCGACCAGCCCGTCGTTCGGCTCGGCGCCGAACGGACCAGGTACCCTGCGCCATCCCGCCGTTCCGGCCACCAGGGTGTAAGGCACGGCCGGGGGTGGAATCCGGGCGAAGGCGCCCGGGGTGGCGAGCAGACTGCCGCAACTGCGGGTGAACACCCGGAAGGGCAGCCAGCGATTGGCCCGCACCGCCAGCCGCGGCGGCTGATTGGGCGTGCCCAGCATGATCAGTCGGTGGACCCGGAGACCCGCGGCGTCGGGCAGCGCGTGCCGGAGCAGCAGACCGCCCAGCGAATGACCGATCAGGCCGACCGGCTCGGAGTTCCGCGCCATGGCCCGGAGCTCGCTCGACAGCCGCAGCCGGATCCGATCGTAGTGTTCCGCGAACGCGTAGTAGCCGAACAGCTGGGTGGCGTGGCCGGCCCGCCGGAGCGCCCGGGCGAGTCCCTGCAGGCTGATGGGGCTGCGGCCGAGGCCGTGGACCAGCAGGACCCGCATTATTCGTTGGCGATCAGGACCCGGCCGGCCGGATCCACTTCCTTGAGCAGGTGGATGACGGCGTCGATCACCGGCTCGGTGGCATGGTAGCGGCGGCCATCCTTGAAGAGCACCGTAACCGCGCGGGTGTGCACCTGGTGCACCGCCCGGATGGAGTCGGGCGTGGAACGGACCAGCTCCACCAGCTTCGTCCAGCTCACGGCGCTGTCGATCGGGGTGGGAAGGACCGACGTGGTGACGGTGGCCTCGGCGGCAGCGGCTGAGTCAAGCTGACGGGGGCCAGGGCCGTCGTCGGTTTTCCGGTTGCAGGCGTTCAGCAGGCACAGGAGCAGGATCGTGCGGCGCATCCGTGGTCCGGGGAGCGAGGGGGTGCGTGGGAAGTTAACCCGGGGTGCGCTTCGGGGTGCGGCGGCGCTCATCCCCGAGTGCGGATCGGCGCCTGCACCACGTAGCGGCCGGCGAACCGCACCGCGACGCCGTCGCCGTCTTCCACCTCGGCAACGAGCCCGATCCGCCCGCGGCCGCGCCGGCGGACGGCGCCGAGGAGCCGAGCGAGCGCCTCCGGCTCGGGTGGTCCGGAGCGGGCAAGGAAGTCACCCCGGACCGGCCGCAGGTAACGCACGCTGCTGTCCTGGATGACCACCTCACCCGGAAGGTCGTGCTCGCGCAGCGCGAGCCAGATCACTCCCCACCCGGCCAGTGTCGCGATCGCATTGAGGCTGCCCCCGAAGGCCGTGCCTTTGTGGTTCACGTTGGCCGCGAGCGGAGCGCGCAAGCTGAGGACCCCTTCGTGGTAGCTCACCACCTCGATGCCCAGATGCTGGGTCACGGGCATCTCCGTCTGCAGGGTGGCGCGGAGTGCCTCCAGCGGTCCGGTCACGCCGGCGAGAGCGCGAGGATGACACTGCAGCAGGTGACCGCGCCTTCCGCCTTGGCGAGTTCGGACAGATCCACCGGGCAGACCCGGAAGCCATGCTGCTCGAGCCGGCTCCGGGTCCGGGAATAGCCGGCGCCGTGAAGCAGCGCTTCCCCCACCCGGAGGGCATTCGCCGCCTGGGGCTCGGCGGGGTCCACCATGATGCATTCGAGCCCGGCCAACCGGGCCGGGTCCACCCAGGCAGGGTTGAGCAGCAGCACCTCGTCGGCCACCGCCGTTACGGCGCTCTTGAGGTGCAGGCATCCGGCCATCGAGACGGCATCGACCGAGTATCCATGCGGAGCGAGCGCAGCGCGCAGCTGAGCCGTGCCCGGCGCGTTGCTCCGGGTCGACTGCCCGACGTACAGCCTTTTCCCGACCCGCAGGACGTCACCGCCGTCCAGCGTCCCGGGAGCCTCGATGCGGACGACCGGGCGATGACGACCCACCGCCGCCGCCACCGGTTCGGTCTCGCCCCGGCGCGACTCCGCTCCCGGGCGGGTGATCACCGCCAGCTCGTCGAGCACGACCGCGGTATCCTCGATGAACACCGCGTCCGCCAGGTCGGGGTGGGCGGGGACGCGCTCCACCCGGCAGCCCAGGGCCTGAAGCAATCGCTCGTATTCCTCGTGCTGGAGAACCGCACGTCGGTGATCGATGGGCTCGCGGGCGAGATGGGTCAGCTCGCAGCGGGTGATCGCCGGAGTGACCTCGCGGGTCAGGGCAAGCAGAGCTGATGGGGACGCGGTCATCGCTGGATGGTGGCCCCGCGGCGGGGCCGGCGCCAGTGGCCCGTCCGCCGGGAGCCCGTGACCCGGCGATGCGGTCCGAAGGCTAGGTTCATGACGGGCGACGAAGGCGGGGCTGAGCGCTACTTCTCCGCGGTGTAGGCCGCGATCAGCTTGGCGGGGAGCAGGAAATCCCCGTTGCCGGTCTGCAGCTCACCCGCAACCCTGGCAAGGGCCTCGTCCGCCAGCTTGCGGGCGTCGACCTCGGCCGGCGTGGCCATGTAGGCTTCCTGCGCGCCCTTTCCCTGTGCCGCGAATGCCTTCTGATAGGCAGCCAGCGTGGAGCCGTAGTCCTGCTAGGCCTTGGAGAGCCCCCACTCGTTGGGCGACTGTTTCGCCCCGATGCGCCACTGCTGCAGCGCGTGGGCGTATTCGTGGAAGACCGCCCGGAGACAGCGCGGCCGGCCCCGCGCCTTCATCGCGTCGGGAAAGAGCGGAGCCAGCTTCCTGCCATCGACCCGCAGGGTTTCGGAGGGAGCCTGATCGGGTTTCTTGTTGGCCATGGCGGTGCGCTGTGCCTGGGTTGGGGAGTTCGCAACTATCGACGGTGGCCGTTGGCCGTGAGCCGTTAGCCGTTAGCTGTTGGCTGTTGGCTCCAGGCTTCAGTCTTCACTTCTCACTGCTCACTTCTCACTCCTTACTTCTCACGTTCAGGGCAGATACTCCTCCATCAACCGCCGCACCAGGTACACGCCGGCCGCGGTCCCCAGGATACTAAGGAAGAAGGCGGTCATCACCCCTTCCAGCTTGCCCAGCCACCAGCCGAGGGCGCCGCCCAGGCTGCCCCCAATCGTCGCGATGAGTCCCCTCACGTCCCCTCCTTGTCCGGAGCGCCATCGGGTTCGAGCGGCTTCAGGTAGTGCAGCGTCTCCGGCCTGTACCCTAGCCGCTCGTAGACGGCCCGGGCCCGGGTGTTGTTGGCGAAGACGTTCAGGGTCACGTTGGAATGACCACGGTTCCGCGCCCAGGTCTCCGCCGCCTCCAGGAGAGCCCGGGCGACCCCGCGTCCCTGGGCCGGCCCCAGGACGGTAAGCACCTCGATATGCGCGTGGGGCTTGCCGGTGAAATAGTCCTGCCGGGTCGTCGTGAAGACGAATCCCGCGACACTTCCGGGACTGTCCTCCGCCACCAGAATACTGTTCTCCGGCTCGGGATGGTGCAGCGCCTGGAGCAGGATCCGAAGGTCCGCGTCCGCGACCTGGCGGGCGGTACGCCAGGGCGGCACCGGGAAGTCGGCGAGCAGGTCGAGCATCGCCAGTAGCGTCGGCTCATCGGCCGGCCGGGCCGGTCGGATGATCGCCATCTCAGGCGCCGCCAGCGGCCCGCTCCTCTATACGGCGCAGGTGATGCGCGGTGTGGTATACCGTGAACGCCAGCATCTCCCTGACCGTCAGCGTGCCGAGGATCGGGTGGGGCAGCTGGTGTCGATCGAGATCCGGCTCGCTCCAGCCGGCCATGACGCCGGTGAGCTCCACGGTGACGGCGGTCCACGCGTTCATGATCTCGCGCCGCCGGTCGGAGGCGCTCGCGGGCTGAGCCTCAGGGTGCGGAGTGAACCGGCCGGCCTTGGCGCCGGCCGCGAGGTCGCCCCGGTACACCTCGCGGATCTGGGTGAAGCTCCGCGACGGGCCCGGGTGGCTGCCAAACCGCATCCGCAGCAGGAACCGCGGGATCTTCAGCGCGATCACCAGCGGTGCGCTCGACTTGCGCAGGTGGCGGATGTGCTCTGCCGGGGACCACGCCTCACCCTGGGGCGCGAAGAATCGGGGGTCCGGCATCGGGGCGAGGAATGCGAAGCCCTCGGCTACCAGGCTGTTGAGCGCCTGGCTCAGCTGCTTCACGGTCTCCGGTTCGCCGGTGTTGAAACTCATCGCCCGCGGACCTCCTGGAGGGTCGATCGAACAGCCTTGGAGCCGGACAGGCTCAGCGGGCCGGCGGGGAGCCCAGCAGGAACTTATCCAGCGAGCGACGGGCCTGGGCGCGGATCGCATTCTGCACCGGCGGAGACCAGCCGAGCAGCAGACCCTTGAGGCCGAGAGCCTGCCGGGCCCAGGCGTACAGATCGAATCGGTCCAGGTGGCGGCGGATCAGGCCGGATTCGAAGGTGAAGCTGGCTTCGATCACGTTGTGCACCGGCCGCCCGGTGGCGGAGAAGGTGTACCAGGCCTCCCAGTGCGCGCCGCCGCTCTGGCCGTCCTGGGTGACCGCGCCGAGCTCGATCCGCAGGTCGGTGCCCCGCTCGCACAGCATCCGCCACATTCCGGCGACCTCGGGCCCGCGGAGACCCTGGAAGACTGGATCGCTGAACTCCGCCAGAGGGGCGTAACACGCCGCCATCGCCTGGTGGTCACGCCGGGCGAATGCGCCGTAGAAGCGCCGGATGAGCTCGGCGCTGGGCTGGTCCGGCGAGTTGGTCAGACAGTCTCCTCGGTGGAGGCGATGGCGGACTGGCTGGGTGGAAAGGTCAGGTCACTCCGCGCCGGATCGCTTCCAGCACCTTCTCGGCGAACAGATCCACTTCCTGCGTGGTGGTGTAGACGTTCGGCGTCACACGGACACCATCAAACTCGGGATGCATGATGACGGTCGAGACGATCCGATGCTTGTCGAACAGCCAGGGAACCAGCTTGTCCGGAGTAAGACCATCGATGTGGAGCAGGCCGATGCCCGCGCCCCAGGGGGAGTCGAGTGGAGTCAGGATGCGTACCCGGTCGCTCTCCTGCTGCAGCCGGCGTGCCCACCGATCCCGCAGGTAGCGCAGCCTCGCCACCTTCCGCTCCCCGCCGATGGCGTTGTGGAAGGCGAGCGCCACGCTGATGGCGTTGTGGTTCGCCGCCGGGTGGGTACCGATCTCTTCGTACTTGCGGATGTTGTCATCCATGCTCGCGGGCGCGGCCATCAGCGGCCAGAGCTGCTTCTGCCGGTTCTTGCGGACATACAGGAAGCCGGTGCCGATCGGGGCCAGCAGCCACTTGTGGAGACTGGTGCCGTAGTAGTCGCACTCCAGCTCGTCGCGGGTGAACGGGAAGTGGGCGAAGGCATGCGCCCCGTCCACGAAGACCTCGATCCCCCTGGTCCGGGCCCAGCGCACCAGCTCCCGCACCGGCATTATCTGGCCCGAGAGGTTGGTGATGTGGGTGACCTCGATGACCCGGGTACGCGGTGTGACGGCTGCCTTGAACTGCTCGAGCACGTATTCCGGCGAGGGCGGCGGCAGTTTGATCGACACCTGCTTGAGGACGATCCCTTCCCGCCGGCCCCGCTGGTCCCAGGAGGTAAGCATCCGGGGATAGTTCTGGTTGGTGACGATCACCTCGTCGCCACGGCGGAGGTCGAGGCCGAAGATCATCGTCTCGTTGGCCTCGGAGGCGTTCCGGGTGATCGCCATCTCCTCCGGATCGCACCCGAAGCTCCGCGCCAGCTCGCGCCGGACGCTCTCGATGCGGGGCTCCAGCGTCTGCCACATGTGGATCACAGGCAGCTCGTTGGAGAACCGCAGATCCCGGATCATCTGGTCCAGCACGTGGCTCGGCGTCGGGCTGCACCCGCCGTTGTTGAGGTTCACCATGGTCCGGTCGCAGTCGAAGGCTCGCTGGATCTCGGCCCAGAAGTCCTCGTCGTCTGGCCCTCCGGACCCGACGACGGGCGGGAAGGCGGACAGGCGGGAAGGTGGGAGTGCACTTCCGCCGTTCCGCCATCCCGCCATTCCGCCCGACTCTGGCGCGGGGAGTCCGAGAACTCTCCGCAATGCGTCGGGCCGGAGAGCGGGAAGCAGTGCGGTGCCGGCCAAGGCACCCATGAAGGCCCGGCGACTGGACATGTAACCCTCGGTGGGGGAAGGATTTTGATAATGTAGGGGCGCGGGCCCCTACCGCCAGACCATACCCTCTTCTATAGTTGTGCCGGCAGAAGGGGTGGGGTGGGGCCAGAGTGGGGCCGCACTGCTGTGCGGCCCCATTTTGCCCCGCAGCTGCTCGGACAATCACAACTACTTGGGCACCTTGGACTATGGCCATCATCGCCAGTGAAATGCGGAAGGGCATGACCCTCCTGTTCGAGGGGGAGCCGGTCCGGGTCCTCGAGTTCCATCATCACACGCCCGGCAACCTGCGCGCAATGGTCCAGGCCAAGCTGCGCAAGCTCCGAACCGGCACCCAGTTCGAGCATCGCTTTCGGTCGACCGATACCGTGGAGGTCGCCGATCTCGAGACCCACACCCTCGAGTTCCTGTATGCCGGTGGCGACAGCTACCACTTCATGAATACCGAGAACTTCGATCAGCTGGAGATGAGCGACCAGGATCTCGGCGACTCGGCACAGTGGGTCGCGCCGGGAATGAAGATCATCGCCGAGTTCTTCAACGGCAGGCCGATCGGCATCCAGCTGCCTAACGCCATGACCTTCGAGGTGATCGAAACCAATCCAGTGATGAAGACGGCTACCAAGACGTCCTCGTTCAAGCCGGCGAAGCTCGACAACGGCGCCACCATCAACGTGCCCGAGTTCATTCAGACCGGCGAGAAGGTGCGGGTCAATCCCTCTACCGGCGAGTATATCGACCGGGCGAAGTGACGCCGCCGGCGGCAGTTGGGTACCCAGCCTGCAACGGGCCGCCTTCGGGCGGCCCGACCTGTTTCGAGGCTGGAACGTGGGGTCCGGTCTGCCCAACCCTGTTCGATTCCGTTACTTTAGAGACGACTCCCCCTTGAGCCGAGTGGCCGAACTCACCGCCGCCTCCCCCGATCAGGAACGCGCGGTCCTTCCGCGCGACGTGGCGGTGTTTCTCCCGCTGCTCGGCATCGCCCTGCACAAGATCACCGCATATCCCGAGAAGCACCCCCTGCTCGGGAACGCGATCGACGCGGTTTCCGGCCACCTCCGCGCCGTCCTGGTCAATCGTCCATTCCTCCTGCTGGGCATCGCTCGCAGCCAGCTCCTGGTGGAGGGCCTGGCCACCGACCCCGACAACCCGGTTCTGCGGGAGCTGGCCCAGCGGCTCCATCGGCATCAGATCGGAGCGATCAAGTTCACGCCCGGGGTGACGCCGCAGGAAGTCACCGACATGCTCAAGCTGCTGAGCGGCGATGCCCGGTCGCAGCCGGTCGGGCACCGACTCTCCGAGCTCGAAGATCGCTGGGAGCACGTGCGGCTGTTCCCCCCGGCGTACGACCGGATCGAGCTCACGCCCGACGGCGAGCAGCGGCTGGGCGAGCAGTCCAAGGCCAGCGACTCTTCGGTGGCGCGCTTGTGGATCGGTCTGGCGGCGGCCGCGATCGCCAAGGAGGGTGCCCCGGACCTGCACACCGATCCGCGGGCGATCGCCCGGGCGCTGAACGAGCACCTGCACGACCGGGAACAGGCCAAGCGGGTGGTAAGCATCCTGCTGGGTCTCTCCCGCGAACTCCGTCTCTCCCATGGCGGCGAGGCCGCCATGCTCAAGGAGCGGCTTTCGACCCTCCTGAATCACATCTCGCCCGACACCCTCAAGGAGCTGGCCACCCTCGGTGCCGACCTGGCCCAGCGACGCAAGCTGGTGGTCGACGCCGCCATGGTGCTCCCCGCGGGTGCGGTGCTCACCCTGCTTCGCTCGGTGTCCGATGCCGGCGAGCAGGCCATACCGCATGCCATGGTGCGGTTGCTGACCAAGCTCGCCTTCCAGGCGGAGAAGGGCTCTCCGACCATCCGGGAAGAGGCCGACCTCGCGCTGCGCGAGGGGGTGCGGCAGCTGGTCGATCGCTGGACTCTGGCTGATCCCAACCCGGCGCCCTACGGCCGGGTGCTGGAACGGCTCTCCCGCCACCCGACCCCGGGCGGGACCCAGACCTCCGAGAGCCAGCCGGCCGAAGCGATCCGGCTGGTACAGATCTCGCTTGAGACCGACACCGTCGGCGAGGCCATCTGGTCCGCACTCGAAGAGCTGGTGCGGGAAGGCCGGTCCGGAGAGGTCGTCGCGATGGTGGAGGACCCCAACGTCGCGGACGACATCGCCGAGCAGTACTGGAATCGGCTGGCCACGCCCGGCAACATGCGGATCCTGCTGAGCAACGAGCCGCGCGACACGGATGTGGTGGAAACTCTGCTGGAGCGGATGGGAATGGCTGCTGCCGAGCCGATGCTGGAGAGCCTGGAGGTGGCCGACAACCGGACGATCCGGCGGCGCCTGCTCACCCGGCTTGGGAAACTCGGCCCGGCGATTGCACCAATGCTGATAGAACGGCTGCCGGGGGCGCCCTGGTATGTGCAGCGGAACCTCCTGGCCCTGCTGGGATCCCTCCCGGAAATACCGGCTGATTTCCAGGTCGCCGAATATGCGGCGGCGGAAGACCCGCGGGTGCGGCGCGAAGCCATCAAGCTGCTGCTCCGGCTGGCGGGTCACCGCGACGAGGCGATCATCGCCGCGGTGGGTGACGACGACGACGCCAACGTCCGGCTGGGCCTGGGGGCGGCGCTGGAGGGATGCCCGCCGGCCGCGGTGGGCCGGGTGCGGATGCTGCTCAACGACCGCAAGCTCTCGACCGAGCTCAGGGTGCTGGCCATCCGGGTGATGGGGACGGTCCGCACCGCCGCCACCCGGGACTGGCTGATAAACCAGGCATTGACTCAGTCGAACTGGTTCCGCAAGCGGAAGCTGATGCCCAAGAGCCACGAGCTGGTGGCGGTCGTCGGCTGCCTGGCCCGCGCCTTCCGCCAGGATCCCAATGCCCAGCTGGTGCTCAGGCTGGCGTGGGAGAGCAGCGACCCCGAGATCCGGACCGCCGCAACCGGCGCGGTCGAGGACCTGTGAGCGACCCGATCCGGTTCCTCACGGCGCTGGGGCAGGCGCTCTCCACCACGAATCTCTATGGGCCCGGGCACCCGGCCCGCGAGCGCGCCCTGGACCAGGCCTGGGACCAGCTGGAAGCGCTGCAGAAGCTCGACCCCGCGCCCAGCTTCTCCTTCCTCGAGGAGGAGGTGCTCTACCGGCAGCAGGCCCTGCGCGACTTCAAGGCCTGGGACTGGGCCAAGCGCCTGGCCAAGGCCGGGGTGCAGCGGGTCGAGTTTGACCGGGAGGTTTCGCGCGAGGACCTGTCCGAGTTCCTGGGCGAGGTGCAGAAGCGGGTAACCTCGGGCGAGGTGGACAGCAGCGAGGCCCGCCAGTTCCGGCGGCCCGCCATCCGCTTCGGGATGGTGAGCATCCGCGGCGCAACGGCCGACGTCGCCGTGGAGGTGGCCGAGAGCTCGAGCGTGCCCTACACGCTGGATGACGAGATCGAGACGGTGGGCTGGATCCACGGGGAGGTGCAGACCACCGAGTCGCTCCCCCTGGCCGAGGCGAACGCGGTGGTGCGTTCCCTCTCGCTGGCGATGCACAGCCAGAGCCGGATGCTGATGCCGCTGCTCACGCTCAAGAACTACGACCAGTACACCACCACGCATGCCACCAATGTCTCGGTCCTGTCGATGGCGCTGGCGGAGTACATCGGGCTCGGGTCAAAGGACGTCCGGGAGTTCGGCATCGCCGGGCTGCTGCACGATCTCGGCAAGGTCCGGGTGCCGAAGGACATCCTGGTCAAGCCCGGCGCGCTCACCGAGGCGGAGCTGGCCGCACTCCGGCGTCACCCGGTAGACGGAGCTCGCCTCATCATTGCCCGGGAACAGAAGCTCGATCTTGCCGCGACCGTGGCCTACGAGCACCATATCATGATCAACGGACACGGATATCCCCGGTTCCGGTACGCGCGGGACACCCACTTCGCCAGCAAGCTGGTGCACGTGTGCGACGTGTTCGACGCGCTCTGTACCGCCCGTCCTTACCGGGAGGCGTGGACCAGCGAGATGGCCCTGGCCTACATCGAGGAGCGGGGCGGGGTGGACTTCGACAGCGCTCTGGCCGAAGGCTTTACAGGCATGATGCGACTGTGGAGCAACCAGCGGATCATAATGCCCCATGGCGACGCACCTCCTGCCTGAGCGGTTCCCTCTCCCGTCTCAGCCCCTCGTCGGCTCGGCCCGCACTCCTGCAGGGTACGTGCTGCAGGTGCTGGTGCTGGCGGCGCTGTGCGCCGGGGGAGTGTACTTCGGCAGGCTGCTGATCGGGAACGGGACCGCCTCCCCGCTGTGGCCCCCCGCCGGCATCGGCATCGCCTGGTTGCTGCTCCTCGGTCCCCGGTACTGGCCCGGCGTCGCGCTTGGGGTGCTGGTGGCCTTCCTCGGGAGCGGATCGGAGCCCATTCATGCGATCGCGTTCGCGGCGAGGTCGACCCTCGAGACCCTGATTCCGGCGCTGGTGCTCCGCCGGATGGGGTGGAAAGGCGTCAGCTTCGAGCGGCTGCGCGATCTGATCCGCTATCTGGCAGTTGCCGCGGTAGGCGGACCGCTGGTCGGCACCGCCATCTACGCCGGAATCGTGGCTCTGCACAGCGGGCCGGAGTTCGTGACGCCGCCGCTGGCGCTCTCCTGGTTCCTGGCGAGCCTCACCAGCGTCCTGCTGCTGGGGTCGTTGCTCATCACCTGGCTCGGTCCCCGGCCCAGCCTCCCCGCCAGTGCCCGCCATCTGGAGTACGCCGGCATGGCGGCCGGTCTTGTGGTCGCGGGCCTGCTGACGCACCAGGTAGTTCCGCTGTATTTCGTCCCGACGTTCCCCCTGCTCGCCTGGGCTGCCCTCCGGACCGGACCCCGCGGGGCGACGCTGATCTCGTTCGCCCTGTTCGCGATCACCACCTGGGCCGTGAGTGGCCAGGCTGCCCAGGGCCAGCCCCTGGACCAGCAGCCGATCCTGTTCCTGGCGGGCCTCAACCTGACCCAGGGAGTCACCTCCCTGCTGCTCGCGGCCAGCGTGGCGGAGCGTCGCCAGGCGGACCGGGTGGAGCGGGAGATGGAGGATGCCTATCGCGCGCTGGTGGCCGCGGCGCCCTTCGCCGTAGTGGGTCTCGACCGGCGCGGGCGGGTCACGGTGTGGAGCACCGCGGCCGAACGGATGTTCGGCTGGAGCGCGTGGGAGGTCGTCGGCCGGGAGCTGCCCACCGTGCCGCCCGGCCGGAGCGAGGAGTTCGCCCGGCTGGTGGCCGGGCAGGCGGAGGCGGTGAGCGGATTCGAGACGGTGCGGCGCCGGCGGGACGGCAGCGAGCTCGAGGTGTCGCTCACTGCCTGGCCGATGTACGACAGCGAGGGCCGGCTCTCCGGGGCGATGGAGGTGCACCAGGACATCACCGAGCGGAAGCGGGCCGGGCGGCTGCAGCAGGCCACCTACCGGATCTCCGAGTCGGCGCTGGCGGCGTTCGATCTGCAGCAGCTCTACTCCGCGATTCACGGCATCGTGGCCGGCCTGATGCCCGCCCGCAACCTCTACATCGCGCTGTACCAGCCCGAGACCGACACGCTCAGCTTCCCCTACTGGTCGGACGAGCGCGACGCCCGGCCGGAGCCCCGCCGGGCCCGGAAAGGTCTCACCGAGTACGTCATCCGCACCGGCCGCAGCCTGCGTGACCGGCGGTCGCTGATCGCCGCGCTGGAGAAGCGGGGCGAGGTAGAGTCATTCGGCTCCAGCGCCACTGACTGGCTGGGGGTGCCCCTCAAGGCCCGGGAGCGGACCATCGGGGCGCTGGCGGTCCAGAGCTACGAGCCCGATGCCCGCTACACCGAGCGGGAGCAGGCCATCCTGGAATTCGTGTCCAGCCAGGTAGGCATGGCCATCGAGCGCAAACGGGCCGAGGATGCGGTGCGGGCGTCGGAAAAGGAGCTGCGGGCGCTGTTCGCGGCGATGCGAGACGTGATCCTGGTGATCGACCGGGATGGCCGCTACCTGCGGGTTGCCCCGACCAGCCCGGACCTGCTCCCGCTCGACGCGAGCGAGCTGGTCGGACGGCAGCTCCACGAAGTGCTGCCCACGGAACAGGCAGACCGCTTCCTCGCCGTCATTCGGAGCACCCTCGCCAGCGGCCAGCCGACGACAATCGAATATCCCCTCGCGATCCACGGCCGGCAGGTCTGGTTCAGCGCGGTCGCGACTCCGCTCGAGCCGGACACGGTGCTGTGGGTGGCCCGGAGCGTCAACGAGCAGAAACAGGCCGAGGACGCCCTGCGGCGGAGCGAAGAGCAGCTGCGGCAGGCCCTCAAGATGGAGGCGGTGGGGCGGCTGGCGGGCGGCGTGGCCCACGACTTCAACAACCTGCTTACCTCGGTCCTGGGGCACGCCGACCTGGCCATCAGTCGGGTCCACCCCAGCGATCCGATGCACGACGACCTGCTGGAGATCAAGTCCGCCGGGGCGCGGGCTGCGGCCCTCACCCAGCAGCTGCTGGCCTTCAGCCGGAAACAGGTGCTCGAGCCCCGGGTACTAGACCTCAACGCCATCGTGGCCGGCATCGCCCGGATGTTGCGCCGCACCATCGGGGAGGACATCGACCTGGTCACCCGGCTCGCTCCCGACCTGGGCAGCGTCCGCGCCGATCCGGTCCAGATGGAGCAGGTCATCCTCAACCTGGCGGTCAACGCGCGGGACGCCATGCCCCTGGGCGGACGCCTGGTGATCGAGACCATGAACGTGACCCTGGCCAACGGAGCCGGGGTCCGGGTGACGGTCACCGATACCGGGGTCGGGATGAGCGAGGAGGTGCGGGCCCACCTGTTCGAGCCGTTCTTCACCACCAAGGAGGTGGGGAAGGGCACCGGCCTCGGGCTGGCCACGGCCTACGGAATCGTGCAGCAGAGCGGGGGGACCATCTCCGTCATCAGCATCCCCGGGCAGGGCACCAGCTTCCTGGTTGACCTGCCGCTGGTACGGGGGGAGCCGGTCCCACCCGAGCAGGTGGTGGCCCTGTTGCCAGGCAGCGGGACGGAGACGATCCTGCTGGTCGAAGACGAGGACGCGGTGCGGAACCTGACCCGCCGGGTACTGGAGCACCACGGGTATCGGGTGCTGTCTGCGTCGAGTGGCGAGGCGGCCCTGGAGGTATCGCGCCTGCACACTGGGCCGCTGCACCTGTTGTTCACTGATGTGGTGATGCCCGGTATCAGCGGCCCGCGACTGGCTGAGCTGTTGCAGGCGGAGCGGCCCGATCTGCTGCTGATCTTCATGTCCGGCTACGCGGCCACCACGCTGGAGCAGAAAATCCTGCTGGACCCCGCCTCGGCGTTTCTGCAGAAGCCCTTTACCACCGAACAACTCATGCGGCGGGTGCGCGAGGTGCTGGACAAGGGGGCGCCGGCGCAGTAGGCGGACAGACGGGGATAAGATGGGCCCGCACAGCTGCGCGGGCCTACACTTGTTCCCGCCCTACCGCCCATCTTCCTCCTTCACCAGACTCGGCAGCGTCCCCGGGGCCCACTCGATCCGGAACCGATCGCCGTTCTGCACCAGCACGTGGCCCCGGCCGGTCACGCTGCCTCCCGGGTTGAGCTGCAGCCACTGGTCCAAGTCGTACACCTCCAGGGCGATCCGGTAGGAGTGAATCCCCGCCCCGAAGCGGTTGACGGAGAGGGTATGCGGGAACCGCACGTTGGAGACCTCGCCCACCCGCTGGCCATCCAGCCACAGCACCGCCTCACTGCCATACTGCCGGGTGAGGTCCTCTGTCGCCACTTCAAATTCGACCAGGTCCGGCTCTCCACTCACCGGCCCCAGCTCCACTCCGGTCTCTCCCCGTCCGTACACCACCGGTGCCCTCGGCCCCGGGAGGCACATCAGGACCCGGGCCGCCCGCTGGGCCCCGGTGGGATGCTCCGCATCAAACCGGAACGGCCCCAGCCGAGAAAAGAACCGGAGCGCCGCCTCGGTGGCCGCCCGCGCCTCGTCGCCCGGGAGGGCCGCCGCGTAGCAGTCGGCCTCGAGCTCCTGGGCCCGCAGGATCGAATCGCGGGTGGAGTCGGGGAGGTCGGCAATTCCCGTCCGGGTGTGGTGGTGCTCGAGGTGCCCGTACTCGTGGGCCAGGAAGAAGCGGGTCAGCAGCGGTCCGTACCGGCGGACCATCGCGGGGCTGTAGTAGATCACCGGTTTCGCCAGGTCGACGGCGGCTACAGCGATATCGCCGATGGTGTCGCTCGCCACCTCCTCCACACCCGGGATCAGGTGGAGCCCCTGGGCCCCCAGATCGGCGACAGAGAGAGAGATGCCCAGCAGGAGCAGGAAGAGGCTGCGACGCATGCCCCAATGTG
>JBGQJV010000032.1:0-26607 GCA_041499215.1 Gemmatimonadota bacterium
GCCGACATCTTCGATTTCGGCTCCGGGGGCGCCAACAACTTCTGGGGCTTCAACTGGCCTGGTCCGGACCTGTTCTACTCCCGCCGCATCGGCCGGCCGCCACAGGGCAGCACCCCGGAGGCGACCTACTCCCAAGTCCCTGACGGCACCACGATCCTGGGCGCCGCGAAGCTCTCCGGCAAGATCGGCCGCTCACTCAGCGTGGGTGGTCTGTCCGCGTTGACGGGGCGGGAGACGGCCCGGCTGCAGGACTCGACCGGCCGGTTCTCCGCCGAGGTGGAGCCGCTGACCTCGTACAACGTGGTCCGGGGGCAGCGGGAGTTCGGCCAGGGGCGCCAGGGGCTAGGGTTGCTCGCGACCGGCACCTTCCGGGACCTGGAAGGATCCCGGCTCAGCGATGAGCTCAACCAGGACGCACTCGCGCTCGGGGTCGATGGGTGGACCTTCGTGGACCGGGACAAGATGTGGGTCATCACCGGCTACGCCGCGGGCAGCAGAGTCGATGGGACGCAAGCCCGGATCACCGACCTGCAGCAGAACTCCACCCACTACTTCCAGCGGCCGGATGCGCGCTACGTATCGGTCGACTCCAACGCCACCTCGCTCACCGGCTGGGCGGGCCGGCTGTGGCTCAACAAGCAGCGCGGCAACTGGCTGGTGAACGCGGCGGTCGGCGGGATCAGCCCCGGGTTCGAGAGCAACGACCTCGGTTTTCTCTCCCGGACCGACGTGGCCAACGGGCACTTCGTGTTGAGCCGGCGGTGGACCGATACGGGCAGGCTGTTCCGCTTTGCCCGGATCAATGCCGCCACGTTTCGCTCGTACGACTTCGACGGCGACCGCATCGGTGAAGGCTACTGGATGAGCGGTGGGGCGACTCTCCTCAACTATCAGGGCTTCGAGGGGTACCTGGCCTACAACCCGGACCGGGTGAACCCCCGGGGGACCCGGGGCGGGCCGCGCATGACGGCACCGAGCGGCTACGAGGCGAGCCTCAGCTACAACACCGACGACCGGAAGACGATGTTCGGCGGTGTCACCGTGAATCGGAGTGCCTACAACCGGGGGAGCGACAACACCTGGGGCGCCAGCTTGAGCCTCGAGTGGCGCCCGGCCGCGGCGGTCTCAGTGCGGGTGGAACCGCAGCTCGAGGTGAGCCGGGTGGGAGCTCAGTATGTCAGCACGGTGGAGGATGCCACCGCCACCTCGACCTTCGGAAACCGCTACGTCTTTGCCAACCTGGACCAGACCACGCTGTCGGCCAGCCTCCGGCTCAACTGGGCCTTCTCTCCCCGACTCAGCCTGGAGCTCTACGCCCAGCCGCTGGTCTCCTCCGGCAACTACCGCCAGTTCAAAGAGCTGGCCCGTCCGAACAGCTATGACTTCCGCCGATTCGGGACCCAGGGCTCGACGATCACCCCGGTCTCCGAACCGGACGGCACGGTGACCGACTACGAGGTAGACCCGGGCACCGGCGCGTCATCGTTCACCCTGGAGAACCCGGACTTCAGCCTGGCATCCCTCCGCGGCAATGCCGTGCTCCGGTGGGAATACCTCCCGGGGTCGACCCTGTTCCTGGTGTGGACCCAGGACCGGTCGGATGAGGAAGTGGATGGAGAGTTCCGGTTCGGGCGATCGCTGCGGCGGCTGGTGCAGGCCCGGGGAAACAACATCTTCGCGGTGAAGGTGAGCTATTGGTGGCATCCGTAGGGGCAATGGACCCACAACCGACCCAATGCACGATTGTCAGCCCCGACGCAGGATCGACCGTCGGTCATGGGCGTGCGAACGGGCGTAGGCGCGCACGGCTGTGCGCGCCTACGGCGCACCACCACCGTCAGTCGGAGGCCGCGGGATGGACGCGACCAACCGACGTGGGTTATCGCGGATATACCGGTCAATTGCAGATAATTCGCGGTCGCCGCGGACAACCCGATCATGATACCCGCGTTGCCAGATTCGTCGCTCATGCGTCCCGTCGACAGCGTTGAGCCTTGATGTCAGGGACGCCTTGAAGCAGGCGATCATGGCACCGAGGGACCGCGGGGCTCGTGTTAGTGAACCCGCAGGTACAAGCTGGTCCCCACCTAGTCGGATTAGGCCGGGTTGCAGCGCAACCAAGGCATGAAGGTGATCGGGCATCACCACAAACCGCCCGAGCGTCATGTACGGCCGCAGACTGGTCGCCCTTCGCCATTCCTCGGCACAAAGACCACCCGCCCTGCTCCGGCGCAGCTCACCCCGGCTCACTGAACCGAAGACCCACTGCCGCTCCAGAGTGACCAGAGTGATGAAGTACCACCCCGCTGATCGATACTCGAATCCTCGATACCTCGGGGCCCTTCCATGGAAGCGGGTGAAGCCTGGCATGGCCCTTAAGGATGAACCGGAGGCCGCCGCGCAGATAACCATTCCTCCGCATCCCCAACCCGCCCCTCCGCACCGCCCCGGGATTACATTTCCCGCCCCATGTTGAATCGTCCCTTCGCGCTTCGATGCGGCTTCCCCCTGCTGGCTGTCGCGGCCCTGGCGATGGTGCGCTGCTCCCCGCCGGCGCCACCGGCGGAGAGTCTTCGACTGGTCGTCGCGGGCGACACCCTGCTTACGCCGTACGGGGACATCACCGGTGCCGCCTGGCTGGGTGGCAGCCGCTGGGTGGTCATCGCGCCGCAGGACCAGGCCGTGAGCGCAGCCGACCTGGAGAAACGGCGGCTCGCTCCCTTCGTCGGCAGCCGGGTAAAGGATCTGGCGCAGCCGTTCCATCTGTTCCGCTCAGGCGACAGCATCTACGTCGCCGATTGGCAGCGCCGCCGGCTCACGTCCTGGTCGCTCGACGGGAAGCCGGGTGGCTCGATTCCCACGGCGGATGGGCTGCGCGGCGCTCTGCCCCGGGCCCGGGACGCTCAGGGTAACTGGTACTTCGAGCTCAGGCCGCCGCCAGGCCCCGACGGCAGCGGCAATCGCGATTCCGCCGCGATCGTCCGCACGCGCCCCGATCTGACCGGCGCCGACACCATCGCTCGTCTGGCCCCGTTCGATCTCGCCGAGGTGATCACCGAGGGACGCCGCATGCTGGAGCGCCGCCTGCTCTCGGGCCAGGATCGCTGGGGAGTGCTGCCGGATGGCTGGCTGTGGATTGCCCGGGTGTCACAGAACCGGGTGGACTGGCGCGAGCCCTCGGGTCTGGTGCACGAAGGCCGGGAGCTCCCCGATCCGGTGCTGCCGGTGACCGAGAACGACCGGCAGTTGTTCCTCAGGAAATTCGACTCCGCTCTCCGGCCCACGGTTTCGCAGATCCCGTTCGTCGCCATCAAGCCGCCGTTCGATAACGCCTTGGCCGCCCCCGACGGAATCGTGTGGTTGGTGAAGAACCGCGCGATCGGCGATACCCTGCGCAACTACCAGCTCATCGACAAGAGCGGACACCTGGTGCGTACCGCCAGCCACCCGGGACTCGGCCGCATCCTCGCACTGGGTGACGGGATCGCCGTTGTGGGTGAACCGTTCGAAGGCGGGATCCGCCTGCTGGACCTGCGACCGCCCGCCCCGGCCCCGGCTCAGGCCGGCACGCCCTAGTCTTCCACCGCCCCCGGAGTCTCACGTGATGATGGTAAGAACCTGGCGGGCCGCAACCGCCGGAACGATGCTCGCTCTGCTCGCCTGCGGCCGGGAGGCCCCGTCGCCGACGGTGGTGCTGGACCAGCCCGAGCTCGCCCTCGATCACACGTTCAAGCAAGTGAGCAACGTGGTGGAGCTGACCGACGGGCGCATCGCGCTGGCGGAGCTCAAGGACAAGACCTTCGTCTTCGCTAACCTCACTACCGGCGAGACCACCCCGGTCGGCGAGCACAGCGACACCATCCACCCCGGCGATCCGGCACCCGGAAAGCACCGGCTGCCCGGCTACGTGCTCCACTTCGGCGGCGACACGCTCGGCCTGGTCGACTTCGGCGCCCAGCGGACCACATTGTGGAACGAACAGGGCGAGTTCCTTTCCACGCTGCCGGGCGCGGGCGTGGGCGGCTACAACCAGCCGCTCGCCTACGACTCGAAGCGCAACGGGTACAAGGAAGACGTGCGTTCAGTCCTGGGCGGACTGGAGCCGGGGCAGGAGCTGGAGCTGGACAGCCTCAGCGTGCTGCGCATCCCGCCCACCGACACCCTGGCCGACACGATCGCACACCTGAAGCTGCCGGTCTGGGGGCGGGGCCAGTTCGGAGCGCAGCAGAAGATCGTCTCCACCATCTTCTCCGGCCGCGATCTCTTCGGGGTGCTGCCCGACGGCGCGCTGTGGGCGGCACGGGCGTCGAACAACGCGGTCGACTGGCGCGCTCCCGACGGCACCTGGACCCGGGGACCTGCCCGCCGGTTCACCCGGATACCGGTCCCCCAGGGAGAGAAGGATGCGTTCCTGGAGCGGCTGCGGGGCCAGATGGCCCAGATGGGCGCACCGGCGGGCATCGAGCTGTCCTATCCGTTCGCCGATGAGAAGCCGCCGTTCGGCGCGGGCCTGACCAACCCGGCGGGGGAGGTGTGGCTGCAGCGTTCCCGCGCGTGGGAGGATTCGGTGCCGGTGTGGGATGTGGTGGGCCGCGACGGGAAGCAGATCCGGACGGTGCAGTTCCCCCGGAACGCCTCGCTCGCGGGGTTTGGTGCGGGGGGCAAGGTGTATGTGATCCTGCGGGAGGGCGAAGACCAGCAGCAGGTGGTGCGGTACATTCTGAAGTAGGCGGACAAGGCGGGCGGGGCGGAACGGGCGGGCGGTCTATCGTCAGGGCACACGCTCAATGCTGCGCTTCGCAGCTCCCGCCCCGCCCGCCTCGCCCGCCGGCGTAGATCCATCGTCTGCGTCCAGGACCGGATCGGGTGGATCCGTGCGCCGCCGGTTCCGCCGCCGGCCCTCCTCGTACCACTTGCGGGTGATCTCCCCCGCCAGCTCGCGGTTGCCCAGACCGAACGCCAGGCCGGCCGCCAAGGCGATCGAGCCCAGAATCAGGGTGAAGGCCGCGGTCACGATCTCCTCGCTCACGCCCACCTGCTGCAGCGCCATGAACACCGCGATCATGACCATGACACCCTTGATGATCTTCGCCACGGTGACCACCCCTTCGACCGCCCCGGCGGAGGCCACGATCAGCGCCCGCACGAACTCGCCGACGATCATGCCGAGGATGATGATCACGGTGGCGGAGATCAGGGTGGGAATGAACCCCAGCATCCGGCCGAACATCTCGCGTACGTTCTCGAGCCCCAGCGCCGAGCTGGCGAGCAGGACGGCAACCAGCATGCTGAGCCAGAACACCAGCTTGCCTATCGCGCGCACCGGATCGAGCCGCACCCGCCCGGCGGCTTCGGTCAGGCCGCCCGCGTCGGCCAGCCGCTTGAAGTGCAGCCGTTCGAGCGTCCGGTCGGTCCACCGTTGCAGGGATCGGGCGACGAAGTAACCCGCCAGCATGATCGTCGCGGCGGCGAGCAGGCCGGGCAGCACCTCCAGCAGCGCGCCCCAGCCCAGCACTAGCCGCTCCCACAGTTCTCTCATGCCTTCACCTCGATCACGACCTTGCCGAGCTGCTCACCCGACTTGAGTCGCTCGAATGCCTTGCGCCCCTCTGCGAGCGGGTAGACCCCGTCCACCTCGGGCCAGAGCACCCCGTTTGCCGCCAGCGACGTGATCCGCCGGAATTCCTCGTGACTCCCCATGGTCGAGCCGAGGATGGTCCACTGATACCAGAACAGCTTCCGCACGTCGGTGGTCACCATGGGACCGGTGGTCCCGCCGCAGGTCACCAGACGGCCCAGGCGCGCCAGGCAACGGAGCGACTGCTCCCAGGTCTGCTGGCCGACGCTGTCCACCACGACCTCCACCCCTCGACGGGCGGTCAGGGTCCGGACCTCCCGGGCCACATCCACGGTGGCGTGGTTGAGGGTCACGTCGGCGCCCAGCTCGCGCGCCCGCGCCAGTTTGGCGTCCGAGGAACTGGTCACGATGACTCGCGCCCCAAGATGCCGGGCAATGCGAAGGGCGGCGAGCGCCAGCCCGCCGCCGATACCCCAGATGAGCACCCGCTCGCCAGCCGAAAGCCGGGCCCGCGTCACCAGCATGCGCCACGCGGTGAGCGTGGCGAGCGGGAAGGCCGCGGCCTGACTCCACGACATACCGGCCGGAATCGGCGCGAGGTTCTGCTCCGGGACCACGACGAACTCCGCCACGGTCCCGTCGCGGTGCTCGCCCAGCACCTGGAAGCCGAGGCAGAGCGGCTGCTCCCCGGCCAGGCACCAGTCGCACCGGCCGCAGGAGATCCCCGGGTTGATCATGACCCGGTCGCCGGGACGGACCCGGGTCACCCCGGAGCCGCATTCCTCGACCACCCCCGCGCCGTCGGCCCCGACGACACGGGGAAAGTGAGAGTCGACGCCGGGAAGGCCGTCCACGACCCAGAGGTCGAGGCGATTGAGCGCGGCGGAGTGGATCCGGACCCGAACCTGATCCGGCGCCTCCAGAGGAGGCGCCGGCAGGTCCTGCAGTCGGAGATGGTCGAGGCTGCCAGTGGCAGTGAGGGTCAGCGCTCTCAAAACGCGGGGCTGGTGATCCGTTCTCCCGGGAGCAGTCGGATGCTGGTCTCGGCGCCGCTCGCGAGCGTGCGCCACTGCAATGTAAACTCGAGCGCGTTGCGATTGCGCTCCAAGGGCCGGCTCGCCACCCAGGCCATCCGGGCGCCGTCGCGCGACAGGGTCACCCCCTGGACCGAGAAATCGGCGCTCACCAGCACCGGGGCCGCGGCGCTGCCACCCTGCCGGACCACCTGGTCAGGCTCGCTCTTGTCCTTCCTCTGCAGCACCCAGCCAAGCTCTCCACCGGGGAAGAAGAACGGGCTGCTCTCGCGCCGGTCCCGGGTCGCGGTCACGGCAACCGGCTGTCCGCCTTCCAGCGGGATGGCGTAGATGTCAGGCTGGCCGTCGCGCTGGTCGGGGTATCCGGTGAACCCCACCCGGGTCCCATCGGGAGAGATCGCTGGCTCCTCCGCCCCGCCGGGCAGGGTGGTCAGCTGGCGGGCCTCGGTGCCGTCGGCCTTCATGACATAGAGCTGGCGGGTGCCGGAGCGCCCGGAGACGAATACCACCTGACCTCCGTCGGGGGTCCAGAGCGGCTGCTGGTCCACCGCCGGATCGGTGGTGAGCCGGACCGGGTTCCGCCCGTCGGCGTCGGCCACGAAGATGTCGAAGTTGCCGCTGCCGAACCGGTCGGAGGAGAACAGCATCCGGGTACGATCGGGTGAGTACACCGCGTCGACCGAGTTGGCGAAGGTGTCCGCCACGATCGGAAGGAACGCCTCCGGCTGGCCGGCCAGCAGGGTGTAGATGCCGAACCGGCCGCCCCGGGTGGAGGACACCAGCAGATCTCCGGTGACCAGCACCATGGCCTGCACCGGCTGCCCTCCGCGGGGCCGGGCCGAGATGATGGCACGGCCCGGTGTCACGGCTTCGATGGCGCCGTCGGGCGACACCCGTGCCACCGCGGCATTGCTGGTCACCCACTCGAGCCCGGTGGCCGGAGCCACGGCCTTGCCCTGGTCATCGACGAAGGTGGCCGCGAGCGTGGTGCGTTCTCCCGGCTGCAGCGAGAACCGGGTGCGGGAGAGCGTCACCGACCCAGGAAGGACCTCGATGGTCCATCCCTTGGGGACAAAGCCCCGGGCGGCGAAGGTCACCGTAGTGGTTCCCGGGCGGCGGGCAGTAAGCACGCCGGTCGCCGGGTCGAACCCGGCCACCGCAGTGTCGGCCACGTTCCAGGTGATCGGGACACCTTCGATGGGAATGGAGTCCGCGGTCTGGGGGATCAGAGTGAACTCGCGGGTAGTCTGGGCGGGGAGCCGCACCTTCTCGGTGAGCCGCGGCGCCACCAGGAAGTGGGCCACGTGCTGGTGCACGATCACCGGGATCCGGCGCTCCTGCAGGAACCCGCGGACCACCACCTCGGTGCGACCGGGCGCCAGGGCCCGTACCACGCCCCCCGGCGTCACGTCGATCACCGAAGGATCCTCGGCGCTCCACTGGAAATTGCTCGCGTCGAGCGGCCGATTGGCCAGGGCCGGCACCGACGCGCTCAGCGTATCGGCGTCGCCCGGGGACAGCAGCAGGTTGTCGGCGGTCAGGGCGAACTGGGTCAGCGCAACCGACACCGGGATGCTGACGGTCGCTCCGCTGGAAGCGATTACCTGGATCACTCCCTGGCCGGTCGCGATTCCGGCGACGGTCCCGGTGGAATCGGTGAGCACGGCCACACCGGGCTGCAGCGAGCGCCAGATCAGCTCCGGAGCGGGCACGATGCTGCCGTCGGCCCGGAGGGCGGTGATCCGGACCGAGGCCCGTTCGGAGGGAAGCAGCGTGAGCCTGGCGGGCTCCGCTGTCAGCTTCGCCACATCAACCGGGGGAGGCGCCATCCCGGCGGAGGGCGCGGCCGCCGACGGCACCGAGGCGGCCGCGGCCGGGTCGGGTGTGCCACCGCGGACCAGGACCAGCACCGAGCGGGTCTTCTGCCCCGCCTGCACCGTGATCAGGGTCCGCCCGTGGCGGCCGGCGGTGACCGTCCCGTTGCCGGCCACGCGGGCCACGGAAGAGTCCGCCACCCGGAAGCGTACGGCGAGGATGGCATTGCCGGCCTCGTCGAACGCTTGAACGGTGAGGCTCTGCCGCTGCCCCGCCTCGAGCCGGACCGTATCCGGGGTGACGTACAGTTCAGTGACGTTCTGGGCGGCGAGGGGCGAGGCGGTTGCCACCAGCAGTGCCGCGAGAACGAGGTGCGAACGAGTCATGGGTTTGAAGCCTCCAGTGATTCCGGTCACTGGGAGCAAGGTACAGACCACGACGCGCTGCAGTCTAAGTCGCTGAAACAAAACATCTTAGATAACGAACCGAGGTTCTGGAACAACCGCCCCCGGCAAAAGACGCCAGAGGATCGGCGGGCTGCGAGATGCCCGCCACCCAATACTCGGGTGGGCCTTGGCTAGTGCCAGTCCCTGGCGATCGATTCACGCCAGACCTTTCGCCGCACCAGCCTGCCGCCCTCCTGCAGGACGCGGGTCACCGTGACATGAAGGGCGGCGGAGTCGGACCGGATGTCGATGGTGGTTTCCAACCGCAGATCCCGGCCGGGAGGGCGGATCCGGTGGTACTCCACCCCCAGAAAGCTCGACCGCGCCGGATCCCGGTCAGCAGTCCGGTAGGTCTGACGTTCGGAGTAGTCATACCGTACCGCGCCGATGGTCCACGAACCGGCGTTGCCGAACCGCATCTCGGTGGTGCCAGCCAGCTGGTCCCGGATGATCCGTTCCGTGGCACCGGGGCTCTTCAGGTCGTTCACGTCGGGTCGGGCACGGCGCGCCTCGGGGGGCGGAAGCCGCGGCGGGGGATACGCGCTTTCTCCCGGCACCATGGGCAGCTCGACCGAGGAGGCCAGCGAGCCGAGCAGCACCCGTGACGCCATTGGATATGGCGTGGGCCAGATCATGGGGAACTGGGCATTGGAGACCGCCAGCCGGATGCGATGACCCGGACGGAAGATCCAGCTGGTGAAATGCAGGTCCCACGCAAGGTCGTAGACCCGCCCTGGCTGCAGTCGCTCCGGTTCCGTGGTGGAGCGATGCTGTGTGCCGTTGAGCACGGCGCCGGCAACCAGTGATACCGCGCCGTCGGAGGCTACGTCCTCGAGTCTGGCGGTCCAGTCGGCGAGGGGCGCGCCGTGGGCCACCTGCAGACGCACGCGGGGGAACCCCAGGAGCGTCACCGCGCTATCGAGCGGCGGACCGTCGAATACCAGGCTGCCGGCATCGTCCCCGCGCATATCGGCGGTGGGCTCTCCCCACCAGTCCCCGACGGTGGTGCCGGAGCCGGCCACGTATGCCAAGTCGACCTGGCAGGGGGATGGTGTCCGTGCTGGAGTGTCCGGGCCGGGAAAGGATGGAGGGCATGGTGGCCCGTGCAGGGCCACCAGCCGGTTGTCGCTGCCGAGAAGCAGGGTGTCCCGCGAGGCACCCCGCACCGGCCAATCCTCGAACCGCCAGCTGCCGGGCGTCTCCGTCAGGTTACGGTCGGGCGCGTGCCCGTCGCGCTGGAACACCAGCAGACGCGGTTCCTCCAGCAGTCCGGTGTCCTGGCCCCGGAGCCAGTGGTTCCACCAGCGTACGGCGCGGCTCCGCCACTCGTAATTGGGCCCGGGCGTCCCGTCGTCTGGCCAGCTGTGGTTCCACGGGCCGATTTCAACCTTCACCGGACCATGCAGGTACTCGAGCGCCCTGAGCGGCATGTCGCGGTAGCCGTCGAGCAGGCCTCCGATCAGGTAGGCGGGTACCTGCAACGCATCCGGATGAAACCGGAGCCCGTTCCCCCGCCAGAAGGGGCCGTCCACCGGTTGCTTGAGGTAGGTGAGCACCCAGGGATAGGCGGCGAACCGGTCGCGGAAATAGGCCTGGTCGATCGGATAGTCGGGAGTACGCGGCAGGGCGTTCTCGTGATCGATCTCGAGGGTGTAGAGATCGATATGCAACCCGCCGTCGATGTAGCGCACGTCGTCGTGGAACAGGTCGTCGGTTGCGTGGAGCGCGAGGATGGCCTTGAGCCCCGGCGGCCGGCGCATGGCGGTCTGGATGCAGTTGAACCCGCCCCAGGAGATGCCCCACATCCCCACGTTGCCGTTCGAGGACGGGTGGCGTGCCAGCCGGGCGATGATTTCCACCGCGTCGTCCAGCTCCTGCTCGGAGTATTCCCGGAGCGGGAGCGGGCCATCCGAGCCGCCAGTGCCCCGGATGTCCACCTTGGCCATCAGGAAACCGCGGCGCACGAAGTAGTCGTACAGCGGGAAGTCGCGGGCGTAGAAGGAGTCGTCCTTGCGGTACGGCAGCAGCTCCAGCAGCGCCGGGAACCGTTCGCCCCGCGCCTTGGGCACCGGCGTCCACCAGGTGACGGCCAGCCGGGTACCGTCGGGCATGCGGAGGAAGTCGTGGCTGGTGGTGTAGCGGTAGAGCGAATCGACGGTCGCAGCAGGACGCACGACAGGCCCGGCCAGCAGAACCAGACTCGCGAATACCCACGCCATGGACCACTCCGGAGGGATGAGCGGAGTGAGAATTTACCCCTTCTGGTCCCGAGAGCTGGAACGAAAGGGAGGAAGATCGCCCTGGTGAGTAGCCGGCTGACGTGGTCTCTGTGAATCACGAGAGTCAATCCGGCGGGGGAGACCTAAAGCCACCAGCCGCCCATCTGGGTACTGTTGGGCCGGGCCATGGTCTCTTTCATGAGCTTCTTCCACGCCTTCTGATAGGCCGCGTTGTTTCCATGCCGGGTTTCGAGATCGTACCGCCGCTGGATGAGCCCGGACCGCACTATGAAATGACGGTTCATGATCAGGTCCGTCCCGGTGTCCAGATCGGAGATGGTAGCACCCGTGAGCCCCTCCAGCACCTTGACCACGACCCGTGCGATGATAATGCCGACATCGTAGTGAAACTGCTCGTGCGACAGCAGTTCATCCGATTTCTTGACACCCTTCTTCACCAGCGCGATGGGGGTGATCGTGAGCGTGAGTCCGTCGGCCAGGGCCAGCTTTCCGTCGAGGCCGCGTGGCGTCTTGGGCGGCAGGTCCCAGTCGAACGCGGTGAATGCGGACTGCTCGGTCTTGTCGTTGGGATCGATCACCTTGTCCTGCTCGGTGTAATCGGTCCACTTGAGCGTGGTCGGGTTGACAACCAGGGAAATCGACATGACGGCTCCCGGACGAGTTCAGGAAAGACGCGGGCCGCCGGAGCACCCTCTCACCCGGCGTCACGATCAGGGACCCACGCGGAGCTCCAACCGGGCGTAGCCATCGACCGGATCTCCCTGCGGCGGGAACTTCACCGGAAACACCCGCTCCGCCCCTCGCCGAACCCGGATCGAGGTCGTGGATCCAGCCGGCCCTTCCAGTAAAACGGCAAGCGAGTCCCCAACCCGACGCTGGTCCAGCAGCCGGAGGCCCCGGGAGCGGTCGCCGCGCCGGGGTGCCGCTGGGGGCAGGACTACCTCCCAGCCCGGCCGATACTGCAGCACCACCTGCACATCACCGGTGAGCACCACCCGCTGGCTCACTTCCAGGTCCCGTGCGGTTTCCCTCGCTGGATCGGCGGGGAGCGCAGCGCCACCCAGCACCTTCACATCGGTAAGGCTGGCGCCCAGTGGCAGGTGGGGGGCGAAGGTGAGAGTGTCGGGCACGCCGGTTCCCCCGCCCGAGCGACGGATGGAAAGCCGAAGCTCCGTGGGCGAGCGGTGGAAGGACAGCTCATAGCGCCGGTCGCCCAGCGGCAGGTTCCTCACGGTGAGCGTATCCCATTCCGGCGGCAGCTGTGGCGAAAGCCGCGCGGCGCGCGCCGGCGCGTCAGGCTCCCAGCCCAGCAGACCGCGCACCAGCACCGTGGGGATGAACGACGTGCCGAAGAACTGCTGAGGCACCGCGGTCTCCAGCGGCTCGTACTGCATCCCCGCCATGACCTCGGGATTCCTCCCCAGGCCCCAGGTGAATCCGCTCCGCACGATCTGGCTGAGCGCCTGGAGCCCGGCCACTGGATTGCGGTAGCGGTACTGGCCCAGGGCACTGAACCCGGTGCCGAACGGCCAGACCGTGCCGTTGTTGTAGTGCAGCGGATCGAACAGGGCACTGCTGGCGGCCAGCGAGCGGGCGCCCCAATCGGTCATCAGGGCCGCGCTTGCCTGCGCGCTGGCGCCCGCCATGCCCCTGGCGTCGTCGAACAGGCCGAAGCTCATGGCAGTCGCGGGCCAGACGGTGAGCTCGGGCCGGATGGCTCCACCCTCGAGCAGTGCGAATGCGTACATCCTCTGCTCCGGCAGCCAGAAGCGATCGCGGAGGGAGGTGAGCGCCTTCTCCCGCAGCGTCCTCAACTCGGCGACCAGCTGGTCGGGCGGTCGGGCGGACCGGCGGACCGGCGGACCGGCAGGCCTGGCCACCGCCTCTGCCATCCGGGCCATTCGGTCCAGCGCTTCCACCCAGACCGCGCTGAGATAGATGTCGGACAGCACACCGACCCCCAGGTCGCCGACCTCCACCGCCCCGAGCCCGCCCTTCGAATTGAGCATGAGCCCCGTGGCGGGGTCGACCGTGCCCTTGCACCACTGATAGGCCTTCAGGATGACGGGCCACATCCGGCGGATGGTCTCGCCGTCGCCGGTGGCCTTCCAGTAGTCGCCCCACGCTAACAGCCAATAGGGCGTGGTGTCGGCGTGATAGAACGCGTAGGGGAAGTCCTCGAACCAGCGTATTCGCCCGGCACTCTGGGAGATCTCATGGGGGATTTTCCCATCGGCTCCCTGGTAACGGGCGAAGAACTCGAGCCCCTGGCGGGCGAGGTCGAACTGGCCGGTGGCGTCGAGGCCGAGTGAGTTGACCGCCGCGTCCCCACCGAAGAACCAGCCAAATCCGGGCCGGGCCCCTCGCGGCTCGCTCGGCCCGTATCCGGCCACCAACCCGCAGCCGAGGTCGGGGTTGCACACCAGGGCCTCGTCCAGGTTGAGCTCCGCCCAGCGGAGTGCCCGGTCGAGTTCGGCATCGGGAGAGTTGAGCGAGAGCGACTGATCGAGCACGGTCCGGGCCCGGGCCACCCGCTCCTCGTACAGCCGGGGGATGTCGGCCAGAATCCTGCGGTAAATCGCCTTGACGCTGTCACGTGGGGCCGCGGCACCGACCAGGACGATGGGAATGCCGCGCACCCGGAGTGAGGTCAGCCGGCCGGCAGGCTCCCCGGGTCGGGGCATCGGCACCCGGGCCGGATCCCCAACCGAGATGCGGAGCTGGCTCGGTGCGTCGGGCACGTCGTGGGCCGGCTGGTTGGTGGCGGAGCTGGTGAACGGACTCCCGACCATCCCGTTCATCTTGCGCTGGCTCTCCGAGAGGATGAACGCCCGCGCATCCTGATCCCAGAACACGTACTGGCCACCGATCGCCCCGGGCCAGGCGAGCTGGAGGTCGGAGACGAAGTCCGCCAGGATCTCTACCGGCCGCACCGCGTCGACATCGAGCAGCATCACGACGGCCGGCAGGTCCACCGGGGCGAAGATCCGCTGGCGCACCGTGAAGGCAGGGTGGGTATAGGTGATGACGGGGCCCGCCGGCGTGATCTCCACCTCGCGGGCGATGCTTCGTCCGGGGATGGGCTCATTGAACAGGGGGGTCAGGAAGCGCAGCTCGAACTGATGCACCAGCTTAAGCGGCCAAGTCCACACCTCGAACCCACCGCGTTCGGTCCCCATCGCGAGCGCTCGGCGGCCGACGGCGCTCACATAGGCACCGGGTCGCGCGGGACCGGTGAGCTCGACACCAAGCGGGATCGGGTCGACCGGACGGAGCAGGGAGTCCATGCTCTGTCCGGCGGCGGGGCTGGCGACAAGCCCAGGAGCAAGCCAGAGCGAACGGCGTAAAGCGTTATAAATAAAGCTCTTATGTCGCATCAGTGGACCGCGGACGAGGTTCGCCAAGCAGGCAGAGGCGGGGGCGTGAGGCGCGGCGGCGGTGCTCAGTGCTCGCATCGCACTCCGCCGATCGCAATGAGCTTCGACCACGAATTGATGTCCGAGCGACGCCTTGCACAAGAGCAGAAGAAGTGCATCTTTTCTGCGTTCCACTCTCGTGACGGGCGTTGAAGCCCGTGCACCGGCGGCGGGTGTCTCGCCGCGGCAGTCTCTGGAGGAAGCGCCATGGCCGAGCTGCACGATATGGAGATGAGCTGGACGGATTCCGGATGGATGGACCCCGCGCCGACCCCGTTCGAGCCACCCGCGCCCGCACCGATGTCCGACATGCCAGCGGCCGCCCCGTCGAGCGCTCCGAAGCCCGCCGCCAAGCCCAAGAAGAAGGCCGCCCCCAAGAAGAAGCCAGCCAAGAAGGCGGCAAAGAAGGCGGCCAAGAAGCCCGCGAAAAAGGCGGCCAAGAAGCCAGCCAAGAAGGCCGCAAAGAAGGCCGCGAAGAAAGCCGCGAAAAAGGCGGGCAAGAAAAAGAAGAAGCGGTAACGCAACGGAGCAGAGTCCCGCACCGTTTTTCCGCGAGCGCTCCGGCACACCCGGGGCGCTCCGTGTTTTCCTCCCGCAGGCAGGACGATGCCGCCGCCCGGCACCGCCGAGTGATCCATGAGGCCGTCCCGCCCACACCAAGTCGCAGTCGTGCTGGCGCTGTTCCTCCTCTCTCCGCCGCTCGCCGGCCAGATCCGACCGCAGGACACCTTGCTCACGGTCGAGCGGTACCTGGACTACGAGACGGTGAGCAGTCCTCAGCTGTCGCCGGACGGGGTGCGGATCGTCTACGTCCGGAGCGTGATGAACCGGATCGAGGACCGGGTGGAGCCGACCCTGTGGATCATGAACGCCGACGGCTCGCGCAACCGGTTCTTCGGCAGGGGCTCCAATCCGGTCTGGTCGCCGGATGGAAGCAGGATCGCCTATCTCGGCGAGGGCGATCCCAAGGGGACCCAGATCTTCGTCCGCTGGGTGGAGGGGGACGGCATCCCGAGTCAGGTGACCCGGGTAACGGAGGCTCCCGCCGATCTCCAGTGGTCCCCGGACGGCCGGAGGATCGGGTTCACCATGTTCGTGCCGAAGGCCCCCTCGTGGAAGATCGACCTGCCGTCGCCGCCGGACGGCGCGAAGTGGGCCAAGACCCCCCGGATCGTCGATCGCCTGCACTACCGCCAGGACCGGCGCGGGTTCAGCGAGCCTGGCTACGTCCATCTCTTCCTGGTTCCGGCGGACGGGGGCACGCCCC
This sequence comes from Gemmatimonadota bacterium, assembly GCA_041499215.1. Classification (GTDB taxonomy): domain Bacteria; phylum Gemmatimonadota; class Gemmatimonadetes; order Gemmatimonadales; family GWC2-71-9; genus JADJOM01. The sequence continues at coordinate 15,797 of JBGQJV010000032.1, forward strand.
GCCAGCTCACCACCGGTGACTACAACGTCGGGGCTCGCTTCGATCAGCTGGTGCGGGAGGTCGGGTGGGCCTGGGCGCCGGACGGCAAGACGATCGTCACTGAAGGGCTGTTCGAGCCCGACGCCGACCGGACCTACCGGGACGCCAACCTCTACGCGCTCGAGGTTGCGACCGGCCGACTCACCCGGCTTACACCGGACCGGGGCACCTGGACCAGTCCCGTGATTTCCCCCGATGGCCGCCAAGTGGCCTTCGTAGGCTACCCTGCGGGGAGCTTCTCCTACCGGGCGGCCGATCTGTACACCATGAACCTCGATGGTTCGGGGATGACACTGCGGACCCGTGGTCTCGACCGGCAACCCACGGCCCTGCAGTGGGCGCCGGATGGTGGCGCGGTGTACTTCCTGGCCGAGGACCGGGGCGTAGTGCAGCTGTTTCGGTGGGGAGCCGACGGCACCCGGGCGCTGACCTCTGGGGCGCAGGTGCTGAGCGGCCTGTCGCTCTCCCGGCGCGGTGAGCCAGTAGCGGTAGCGGTGCGCAGCACGGCGCGGACCCCGTCCGACCTGATCCGCTTCTTACTGCGCCGGCCGGCCGAGGCGACCCAGCTTACCACGGTCAACGACGATCTGCTGGAGCACACTCGGCTGGGCGACGTCGAGGAGCTGTGGTACGCCTCGACCGGCGGTGCCCGGATCCAGGGATGGCTGGTCAAGCCTCCGGGGTTCGATCCCGGCAAGCACTACCCGCTGATTCTCGAGATCCACGGCGGGCCACACGCCATGTACAACACGGGCTTCAACTTCTCGTTCCAGAACTTCGCCGCGAACGGCTATGTGGTGCTGTACACCAACCCGCGCGGAAGCACTGGCTATGGCAGCGCCTTCGGCAACGCCATCGAACGGGCCTATCCCGGCGTGGACTACGAGGACCTGATGGCGGGCGTGGACACCGCGCTCGGCCGGGGATACATCGATGGACGGAGAATGTACGTCGGCGGTTGTTCCGGCGGCGGGGTGCTGTCCAGCTGGGTCATCGGGCACACCGACCGCTTCGCGGCCGCCGCGGTGCGCTGCCCGGTGATCGACTGGCTCAGCATGGCGGGCCAGACGGACATCCCTGGCTTCACCTACAACTTCTTCGCCCGCCCCTTCTGGGAGGACCCGGCGCCGTGGCTCAAGCAATCGCCGCTCATGTACGTTGGGAACGTGAAGACGCCGACGCTGCTGATGACCGGGGAGCTCGACCTGCGCACCCCCATGCCGCAGACCGAGGAGTACTTCGCGGCCCTGAAGCAGCGCGGGGTGCCCACCATGCTGCTCCGGTTCGACGGGGAGTACCACGGCACCGCCTCCAAGCCGTCCAACTGGATGCGGACCCAGCTCTACATGCTCAGCTGGTACGGCCGCTACCCGACCGACTCGACCTCGGGGCCGTCGTGAGCGGGCGGGAGCAGGTCCGCTCCCAGCGCCACCGCGCAGTTGATCAGCGCGATGTGGGTGAAGCCCTGCGGAAAGTTACCGAGAAACTCGCCGGTGACAGGATCCAGCTCCTCGGAATAGAGCCCGAGATGATTGGCATGGTCCAGCATTCCCCGGAAGATCCGCTCCGAAGCGGCCCGGTCTCCGGAGCGTAACAGGGCTTCGGCCAGCCAGAACGTACAGATGGAGAACGCCCCTTCCTCCCCCTCGAGCCCATCGGGACCCCGGTAGCGGTACACCAGGTTGCCGTCGGGACTGGTGAGCTCGGTGGCGATGGCATGCACGGTTGACCGCATGCGCGGGTCATGCCACGGCAGGAAGTCGACAAACCCCATCGCCAGGGTGGAGGCATCCAGGGTCGTGGGGCTTTCGTAGGCCTGGATGAACGACTGCTTCTCGCTGCTCCAGCCCCGCTCCAGGATCTCCGCGCGAAGCCGGTCGCGCTCTCCCCGCCACCGCTCCAGATCGCCGTCCAGGCGGAGCTCCTCGGCCATTCTGATGCCGCGGTCGAGCGCCACCCAGCTCATCAGCTTGCTGTACACGTAGTGCCGTACCTCACCCCGCACTTCCCAGATGCTGGAATCCGGCCGATGCCAGTTGCGGCTCACCCAGTCGACCAGCGGTCGGAGGACGCGCCAGGTGCCCTCCGTCATCGGGTGATTGCGCCGCCAGATCTCCGCTGTTTCCAGCACTTCGCCATAGACATCGATCTGCAGCTGGTCGGCGGCCCCGTTCCCCACCCGAACGGGGCGGGAGCCCCGATACCCCGCGAGGTGGTCCAGCTGGCGTTCCACCAGATCGCGGCGGCCGTCAATCCCGTACATGATCTGCAGGTGACCGCCGCCCTCGTGCCGGGTGACCCGCTTCAGGAAGCGCATGAACTGATCGGCTTCGGCGGCATGCCCCACCCGTTCCAGCGCCGCGAGGGTGAACGCCGCGTCTCTGAGCCAGACGAAGCGGTAATCCCAGTTGCGGCTGCCGCCCAGGGTTTCGGGCAGCGAGGTGGTCGGCGCGGCGATGATCGCCCCGGTCTCGCTGTGGGTCAGCAGCTTGAGTGCCAGGGCGGAGCGCTCCACCTGACGGCGGAATGGACCGACGTAGCGAACCCGGGAGCTCCACACCCGCCAGAACGCCGCGGTAAGCTCCAGCTTCTCGGCGCTCTCGTACTCGTCGACCGGATGGATGTCGTCGTCGTCATAGCGCAGCACCAGCCATTCCGACTCGCCTTCCTTCAGTGTCAGGGTCGCGACCGCGGAGCCCTGCTCCACGCTCCACTCGAGCGGCCGGGTGCAGCCCAGCGTCACCACCTGGTCGGTCCGATCGGTGGCGTAGAGACCGTCACGCAGCGATTCGAGCCGGGTAGCCCGGGAGGCGTACCCGAACCGAGGCATGAACCGCACCCGGATTGCGGCGCTGCCGCCGAGGCAGGAGATCTGGCGGTGTATCTCGGGGTGGGGACCGGAGGGACGGCCATCGAAGCCCACCGGCATGAAGTCGACCAGCTGCACCTCGCCATCCTCGGTCCGGAAGATGGTCTCCAGGATGTTGGTGCCCAGGCGGTAGCGTTGCCGGGCGGTGAAGCCGTCGTCCACCGGCTGCACGCTGAAGGTGCCGCCCCGCTCGGGATCGAGCAGGGCCGCAAACACGCTCCCGCTGTCGAACCGGGGCAGGCAGCACCAGTCGATGCTCCCGTGGCGGCTGACCAGGGCCGCGGTGCGCATGTCTCCGATGAGGCCGTAGTCGGCGATCGGGAGTTGCGTCATTGTTCCTGCCTGCGGCGGTGACGGGCGGGAGCGGCGGAAGCGGCGGAGAGCGGTCCCGGGCGTCCCTTCCTCATCCCGCCCTTTCCGCCTTTTCCGCCGTCGGTTCGCAGGCCCTCCCTGGCACGGACCAGCCGGAGGAGCCAGACGGCCAGGGTCCGTGGGCCCGAGGTCCGGAATGCCGCGTGCCGCGGTCTGGGCCCGACGGCGACGGTCACGGCTCGCCCCTTGAGGGCGCGGAGCGCATCCTCATCCGTGGTGTCATCCCCGGCATAGAACACCGCATCGTGATCAGGGTGGAGCCGCAGCCAGCGAAGCACCGCCCGCCCCTTGTTGACTCCGGGAAGCTGGGCGTCCAGCACGCGATGGCCGAAGAGCACTCTCAGCCCCTCCGCCCGGAGCAGGGCGGCAATCCGCCGGGCGGTGCGGCCGCCGTCCCGCCGCGGCAGCCGGAGGTGAATGGCGAGGGAGCGCTCCTTCCGCTGGAAGCGCACCCCAGGCATTCCCTCGAGCAGCCGCTCCAACCGGTCGGCGGCGTGGGTGAAGCGCGCCTCGCTCGCGGGGATCCAGGTGTGCATCCCTCCACCGGTAAAGAGAAATGCCCCGTGGTCGCCGAGAATCGCGTCGACCGGAGTCCGGGCAACATGACGCACTCCGGCCACGGCACGTCCCGAGACCAGCACCACGGTGGCTCTCGTGGCGCGGAGGCGCAGTAGAATCCTCCTGGTGGCGGGTGGCACCCGCGCGCGCCTGGGCCGGTTCACGATGGGCGCCAGGGTGCCGTCCAGGTCCAGAAACAGGAGCGGCCGTCGCGCATGGACGAGCATCTCGAACGCGCGGCTGGTCTCGGCGCCGCGGCTCAGCGGGGCGCTCACGCCTCGGGCCGAAGACTGGCGACTTCGGCAAAGATGTCGTCCATCCAGTCCTGAATGGTGTTACGGCTCAGCCGGCGGCGGAGGGCAGAGAGCCGGCGCTCCCGCTCCGCGGCGGGGAGCCGGATGGCCCGGTAGAGCGTCTCGGCGGTGGCCCCAATATCGTACGGGTTCACCGGCAGCGCCTCATGCATCTCTCGCGCCGCCCCCGCGAAGCGGGACAGCACCAGGACTCCGAAACGCCCCTCTTGGCAGGCGACGTATTCCTTGGCCACCAGGTTCATGCCGTCCAGGAGCGGCGAGACGATACAGACGTCGGCCGCGCGATAGTAGGCCGTCAGGGTCGCCTGGTCGAGCGACTGCCGCTCCAGCCGGATCGGTACCCATCCCGCACGCCCGAACCGGGCGTTGACCTCGGTGGCGAGGTCCAGCATCTCCTGTTCGTAGGCGGCGTACTCCGGGACATCGGTCCGGCTGGGAACGGCCACTTGCAGCAGCGCCATCCGGCCGATCAGCTCGGGATGATCCTCCAACATCCGGGCAACCGCGTCGAACCGGCGCGGAATCCCCTTGGTGTAGTCCACCCGGTCCACACCCAGCAGCAGCTGACCATCTCCCGGGAGCGCCTCCAGCCGCACCCGCCGGGCGACCATCGCGGTTTCGTGGGACCGGGAGAGCTGTTCGAAGCTGGCGACGTCGATGGAGATGGGGAAATTCCGCACCACGGTGCGCCGGCCGCGATACCGAACCAGGCCACGGCTGGGTTCGACCACGGCTTCGCGCACGAAACGACGCACCCCCGCAAGGAAGTTCCGCACGTCCCCGACGGTCTGGAACCCCAGCAGGTGGTTGCCCAGCAACCCCTGGATCAGGGTCCGTGCCTGGGGCAGCACCCGGAGGATGTCGGGGGACGGCCACGGGATGTGCCAGAATTGATGGACGAACAGGTTGCGTACCCGGCGGAGCATTCCGGGAATCAGGCTCAGGTGATAGTCCTGCACCCAGCAGGTGGCGGGGGCCCCGCCGGCCTCGGCAATGGCCGCGGCAGCGAACCGTTCATTCACCCGTCGGTAGCAGAGCCAGTCGGCAGCGTCATAGACGAACCGGGTGAGCTGCGAATGACACAGCGGCCACAATGCCCGATTGGCAGTCTGGACGTAGTAGCCCTGGACCTCGGCGGGAGTAAGCCGGAGCCGACGCAATCGGTAGGTCGGGAGGTCCGGTGGCAAGAGCACGGTGTCCCCGCCGTCGGTCACATCGAAATCGGCCGAACCGCTGCCCCAGGCCACCCAGGTGCCGCCACAGGCCGCCATCACCGGCTGCAGCGCGGTGGTCAGCCCGCCCGCGTGAGCTTCTACCCGCACCCCGCCCTCGGGAGTACGATGGTGCACAAACGGCTCGCGATTGCTCACCAGGATGAGCGGATGGGCGGGAGCCCGCCGGATCCAGTCGAGGAAGCCCATGGCCCAACGGTACCTCGGTCGGCGGGTAACGCGGAAGGGGCCACCAGGCCTCATCTTGCGCCACCGGGCGGGGCCGGGCAGGTTTGGGGGACGTGGGACGTGGGACGTGAGACGTGAGAGGTGGGGCGCGAGTGGCAGGTGGTGAGACGGTCGGAGTCAGGCTCCGAGAACACAGCACCCGGTCCCGTCTCACGTCTTACGATCACCATCCTGGAGCCACCTTGGCCGCCCTCGACCTGCAGATCCTGGATTCTCGCCGTTCTCCTGCTCCGCTCTCCATGCCCTCAATCGCGGGTGCCGGGTGTCTGTTAGTGAGCCTGCTCGGGTGCGCACCCGCCGCCCCTTCCACCCCCGCACTTCCCGACCGCACCGAGCTCACCAGCACGATTACCGCGCAGTTCACCCGTTCGGCGGACGCCTGGAACCGGGGTGACCTGGACGCCTTCGTGGGCGACTATGCGTCGGACTCGCTGACCGGATTCGTATCGGGCGGGCACGTCCAGCATGGGTACCAGTGGATCCGGGAGCACTATGCCCCCCGGTTTGCCCCGGGTGCGTCGCGTGACAGCCTCCGGTTCGAGGAATTCGATGTCCGCCCGCTCGCGCCGGCGGTGGCGTTGATCAGCGCCCGGTTCATCCTGTACCGGGACGGTCGGAACACAGCGAGCGGCCCGTTCACTCTGGTGATGGAGCGGCGGCCCGATGGGTGGAAGATCCTGCATGATCATACGTCGTCGGACTGACGTTCCGCGTTCCGTGTTCCCCGTTCCGCGTTTGAAGGGCGGAAAGGACAGGTACAATGCGCATGGCGACGTGAGCCCTGATTCTGTCTCCCCTCAATCCGCCACCGTGCCGAGGAACGAATCCAACCTTCGGCGGGAAAGACTATGGTCACCAACGCGGAACGCGGAACGCGGAACGCGGAACTGGCGCGCGCTCTTCTGGCTCAGTGTCTCTCTAGCCGTGGCCTGCGCCCCCAAGCACAAGGACCGCATCGCCCTGGTTGGGGGCAACGTGATCAGCGGTGCCGGCGACGCCGTGCTGCGCGATGCGGTGATCGTGGTCTACCAGGGACGGATCGAGACGGTGGCGCCGCGCGAAGGGTTCGAGATTCCCAAGACCGCGGTGGAGGTGGATGTCACAGGACGGTGGATCATTCCCGGGCTGATCGACGGCCACGCCCACACCCAGCGCTGGGCCCTCGGGCGATATGTCGCGGCGGGTGTGACCAGCGTGCGGGACGTGCACGGCCAGGGTGACTCGATCCTGGCGCTCAAGGAAGAGGTGAGTCTGGGCGGCGAGGTGGCGCCCAGGATCTACAGCGCGGGGGCCATGATCGACGGCATCCCTCCCACCTACGGGGACGCCACCGGCGTCCGCAACGGCGATCAGGCCCGCCGGGCGGTGGATTCCCGGGCGGTGGCGGGGGTGGACTACATCAAGGTCTACACCAAGGTCACGCCGGAGCTGCTCAAGCCGCTCATAGACGAGGCCAACACCTTCAACCTGAAGGTGACCGGACACCTGGGCCTGACCGATGCGCTCACCGCGATGCGGCTGGGAGTCACGTCGATCGAGCACATGAGCGGCGTCCCCGAGGCGGCCAGCGCGAATGCGGAGAAGTTCTACACCGAGCATCGCAAGAGCTTCTTTGCCGGCTGGAACTACTTCGAGAAAAGCTGGGCTTCGCTCGATTCCGCCAGTCTGACCCGGGTCGCGAATGCCCTGGCGGAGGGCCGGGTGGCCATCATCCCCACGCTGGTCCTGCACGAGACCTACAGCCGGCTGGACGACCCCGCGGTGCTTGGCAGCGATGACATCAAGTCCGTGCCTGACTCCGAGGTCACCCGATGGAACCTGCCGGACCTCAAGGCGCGGGCGGGATGGGACGACACCCAGATCGCGCTGTTCCGGGCCTCCCGACCCAATCAAGACTTGTTCCTGCGGGCCTTCCGCTCCGCCGGCGGCCGGATCGTGGCCGGCACCGACGCGAATAATCAGATGCTGGTTCCGGGGTGGAGTCTGCACACCGAGCTCGAGCTGCTGGTGAATGCCGGCCTCACCCCGGAGGACGCGTTGGAAACCGCGACCCGGAACACCGCCCAGCTGCTGGGCGCGGACTCCCTGGGACTGGTCGCTCCGGGTAAACTGGCCGACCTGGTGGTCCTCCGCTCGAATCCGCTGACCGACATCCGCAACACCCGTTCGGTGGAGCGGGTCATGGTGCGCGGTCAGCTGTATCTGGCAGACTCCCTGCGCGCCACCTTCTAGGACTCGGATGGCGTTTACCCGGGTGGTCCTGGGCTGGGCGGCGGTCACCCTGCTATTTGTCGTCTGGCGGACGGCGGAGCGGCGGCTGCAGCAGACCCCAGGAGAGACACTCCCACCGGCCCGTGCCGAAGTTCTTGCCAACGCCATCGAGGCGCTGCTGCTCAGCCTCTTTGCGGGCCTGTGGTTCGGGAGCCTGGGGAGCGGCGGCGACGTGCTGTTGTTTCTCCTGGTCGGAGCGTTAATGGAGATCCCGGTGCGGCTCCGGAGTCACCTGGGCGGTGGGATCCCGTGGAAACCCCTGCTCACCGCGATTGCCCGAATCGTGCTGGCGGGGATAGTGCTCGGGGTGGTGATGGGGCCGTGGCCGTAGGCCGTTGGCTGTCAAACGTCAGGTTGGCCGTTGGCGAGCACTTCTCCCTTCTCCCTTCTCACTTCTCACTTCTCACTGCTCACTGCTCACTGCTCACTGCTCACTTCTCACTTCTCACTGCTTACTGCTCACGTCTCATGTCTCACGTCCTACGTCTCACCTCGAGTACGCCATGCCCGACCAGCCCCACGACCAGAAGCCTCGTATCCGGCTGACCACGCTTTCCCACGGCGCGGGTTGAGCCTGCAAGCTCGGGCCCTCCGAGTTGGCGCAGGTGCTGCGCCACGTACCCGCGGCCGGGGATCCGAGAATCCTGGTAGACGCGGCCACCCGGGATGATGCGGCGGTCTATCAGATCAGCGAGGACCGCGCCCTGGTGGCCACGGTGGACTTCTTCACGCCGATCGTCGACGACGCGGCCACGTGGGGCCGGATCGCCGCGGCCAACGCGTTGAGCGACGTGTATGCGATGGGCGCGACGCCGCTGTTCTCCCTCAGCCTGGTGGGCTGGCCGCGAGAGCAGCTGCCCCTGGAACTCCTGGGCGAGGTGCAAATGGGGATGGCCGAGATCACGGCACGGGCCCGATGCCCGATCGTGGGCGGCCATTCGATCGACTCGCTCGAGCCTCACGTCGGGCTGGTGGCGTTTGGCGAGGCGCACCCCGACCGGCTGCTCACCAACCGGGCCGGGCGGGCGGGGGACGTTCTGGTGCTCACGAAACCCCTCGGCACCGGCATTCTCTCCACCGCCCTCAAGCAGGAGCGCCTGACCGAGGCCGAGCTGTCAGAGGCGATCGCCAGCATGACCGCACTGAACGACGGCGCAATGCGCGCCGCGCTGGCACACGGGGTCCGTGCCGCCACCGATATCACCGGATTCGGACTGCTCGGCCACCTCGGTAACATCCTGCGCGAAAGCGGCGTCGGAGCCACAGTCCGGGCGGACCGGCTGCCGCTGTTGCCGCGAGCGCTGGAGCTGGCGGAGGCCGGGGTGGTTCCGGGTGGAACCCGGCGCAACCTCGAAGCCGCGGCCGGCGTGGCCTGGGGACCACGGGTCACCCCGGCTGACCGCCTGCTCGCGACCGACGCCCAGACCTCTGGGGGACTGCTCCTGGCCGTGCCGCCGGCAGAGGTGGCGCACCTGGTCGCCGCGCTGGAGCGCGAAGGAACCATGGCCCGCGCGGTCATCGGCGAGCTCACGGCGGAGCCGGCCGGGACCCTGACCGTGGAGCGTGCCTGATGCCGCTCCGGTGGACCCCCGAGCGACTCGACCAGCTGGAGAGTGCGGCCAGGAACGGCCGACGCGTGGCGCTCAACAGGAGAGGAACGGAGTATATCGTCATGGCCGTCAGGATCACCACGGTGGGGAATCGTGAGGCGTTCGTCGGCCGGCTGCCGATGACCGGCGAGGAGATGACCTTTGTGCTGGATGACATCGAGGCAATGCAGGTGTTGGGGGATTGAAGGGTGAACGGTGAAGGGTGAACGGTGGATGGCCGGACGCGGAGTGGTTTGTCATCCCGAGCCCGAGCGCAGCGAGGGGAGGATCTCCGAGGCAGATACCTCGGGGATCCCTCGGTCGCTCCGCTCCCTCGGGGATGACAAACGGAGACTATCCACCCATGGCCCCTGCGGTCCGGGCCCGGGACCTTGACTATCCCCGTCCCACGCCCCACCCTGAGAGCATGTTCACCTCCCTTCTCGTGGGTCTCGACGGATCGGTACAGGCCCAGGTGGCGCTCGCCCAGGCCATCCAGATCGGGCAGCGGTTCCGGGCCCGGATCGTCCTGGCGCACGTGTTCCGCCCCGATCCGGTGCGGGCCGGGGAGATGATGGGGGCCGCGTGGATGGAGTGGTCCTCGGACAACGTGCCGCCATCGGAGTCGGATCTGCACCGGGCGGCCCAAGAGATGTTGAATGACGGGGCGGGGGCGGTCCGCCGAGCGGGGCTCGAGGTGGAAACCGTAAGGCGCACTGGCGAGGTGGTCGAAGTCCTGCGTGACCTGGCCGATCAGGTGGGGGTGGTGGTGGTGGGGAGGACTGGAGTACGTGGGTCCGAGAACCCGTTAGCCGCCGATCCGCTCGGTCCCGACACCCGTGAGCTCATCCGCCGGTGCCCACGGCCAGTGCTGGTCTCCGGCGCCGAGCCTACCCCCATGGACCGGGTACTGGTTGCCTATGCCGGCGGACCCGCGAGCGAAGGTGCCCTGGCCTATGCCGCGCGGTTCGCGGGGATCACCGGTGCCCACCTCGATGTGCTGCACGTCGGCGAGGACGGCGAGGAAGGCCGGCAGACCCTCGCCCGGGCTTCTGGTGCGCTCTCGATGGCTCCGCTCGACTTCGAGCTGCACCTGGCGGAGGGGCCGCTGGACATCGCGGTGACGGGAGCCCTCGCGAGATTGGGCTCCAACGCCCTGTTTGTCGGCGCCCATCGCGAGGAGCAGGGCTGGTTGGTGCCATCCCATACCGAGGCTATCTTGCGGGCCACCGAAACTCCCGTCCTGGTCCACATGGAACCCGCCACGCCTGGTGCCCGCGCCTCCGCTTCCCATCGCCGTCCTGCATCTTGATGAAAGCTGCCTGGGCAACGGCCGCGA
>JBGQJV010000033.1:0-26518 GCA_041499215.1 Gemmatimonadota bacterium
CGGGCGCCGTCGCTCGCAGCTCATTCTCCATCTTCATGGCCTCCAGGACTACCAACCCCTGCCCGGGACTGATCGTCTGACCCGGGGTCACCAGGATGCGCGCCACCAGGCCGGGCATTGGGGCCTTGAGGTGCGCGGGGCGGTGGACACCACCCCCTCCGGTCAGACTGCGGATATGGCGGGTCCGCTCGTCGACCACGTCGACGGCATAGCGCGATCCGTGCAGCTGGACCTCCCACCGGCTGGGCTCCGGGCGGCTCATGACCAGGGTCAGTGATTCGCCCGCCAGCAACAGGTGCCTGAGCGGGGTACTCGGAACCGGCGAGAGGCGGGCCTCGACCTCCCGGCCGGCCACCCGGACCACCCCGCCGTCCACTTCAACCGGAATCTCGCGACCTTCAATGGTGACCAGGTACTTCACTCACGCCTCCAGGACGGCGACGGTCTCGACGTGTGCCGTCTGCGGAAAGAGATCGAATGGCTGCACCGCCACGACCCGATAGGGGCCGCCCGGGCCGAGCGTGCCGCAGAGCCCGCCGAGATCCCGAGCGAGCGTCGCGGGGTCGCAGGAGACGTAGACCAGGCGCGGCGGGCGACGGGCGATCAGCTCGGCCGTTGTTACCCGGTCCATCCCGGCGCGCGGGGGATTGGCGATGACCGCGCCCGGATCCCGCATGCGGCTCACCAGCTCCTCCACTTTCCCCACATGCCGGATCGCCCCCGCGGGCTCCGGCCGCTGCGAGGCCACCGGCTCGCGGGCGGCCCCCCGCCAGCGACGCTCGCCCTGCTCCACCGCCCGGCGGTCGAGCTCGACGCTTTCTACCGTGGCCCCACGGGCGAGCAGCCGGTCGGTGGTCTCGCCGACGCCCGCATAGAGATCCCACACATGTACCAGCGACACGTCACCCAGCTGGTCCAGGGCGAACTCCCGGATCAGGTCACCGAGACCGGGGTTCACCTGTTCAAAGACGGTAGCGGGGAAGGCCTCTCGGTCTCCAGCGACGACCCGGGGAGCTCCGTCGTCCGGCTGCCACCAGATCGTGGCGGCTCCGGCGAGCCTATCGCCCAGGCGAGGACCACCGGTCCAGGCCTGCTCCCCGCGCGCCTTCACCACCAGGTGGCGGCCGCCGGAGCGATCGAGCCTGAGCAGCAACTGCTCCACATCCGGCGGCAGCAGCTGCAGGTGCGGACGCAGCAGCTGCCACAACTCCATGAGGGGCGGAGCGGCCAGGTGGCAGCGATCGAGCGGGAAGACTCGGTCGGGCCGGTCCAGCGGATGAAAACCCGCGTGCCGGCGACCCGGACCCAAAGCAAGCGCGATCCGGCTGCGGTATTCCCACCAATCGCTGCCGCTCAAGAGCGGTGGCACCAGAGTGCGGAGCTTGCCTATGCGTTCGAGGGAGTCGGCCACGATCGCCCGCTTGGCCTCGAGCTGCGACTCGGGGGAGAGGTGCTGCAGCTGGCATCCGCCGCAGTCATCCGCCGCATAATGTCGACAGCGAGGCTCGACCCTTCCCGGTCCTGACTCGACGATCCGCGCCACCCGGCCGCGGGCAAACCGGGCGTGTTGCCGCACCCGGCCCAGTTCAATCAGGTCTTCCGGCGCCGATCGGGGCACGAAGACCGTGCGCCCATCGGGGAGTCTGCCGACACCGTCCCCGCCGGCCGCGATGCGCTCGATGCGAACGGAGAGAGGTTCCGCGTTCCGCGTTCCGGGTTCCGGGTTCCGTGAGGCGGTCCTCCCGCCTTTCCCGCCTTTCCCGCCCCGGCGTCCTCGGGACGACCCGGCCGGAGTCATTGCATGCCCTCGACCCGGCCGGCCCGCTGCCAAGCCGACGGCGCGGCGGTCTGGTCCTGCACCACCGGCCGGCGCGATTGCCGCGCCTCGTCTTCCGCCAGCGCGGCGGCCACTGCGAGGGCGGTGAGGCGGGCGTCGTCCCGGAGCGGTTCCAGCAGGTCCGGGCGCCGGTCGAGAAACTGACTGTCGATCTCGGACCGGATGAACGCCTGATCCGCCAGGAGCCGCAGATGAAAGGCTTGGTTGGTGGCCACGCCTGTGAGCACCAGCTCCGACAGGGCCCGCCGCATCCGGGCGATCGCCTCGTCGCGGCTGGCTCCCCAGGTGATCACCTTGCCCAGCAGGGAATCGTAGAACAGGGTGACGTCGTTCCCCGCCTCGAAGCCCCCGTCCCAGCGCACACCCGGACCGGCGGGTACTCTCAGATAGTCGATGCGTCCGGTGGCTGGCAGGAAGCCATTGCCCGGATCTTCGCTGGTAATGCGGCACTCCAGTGCCCAGCCGCGCGGCACCAGCGGACGCACGGGCAAGCTCATGCCGAGACCGCGGACGATACGCAGCTGCTCACGCACCAGGTCCACCCCGTAGACCATCTCGGTCACGGGATGCTCCACCTGGATGCGGGTATTCATTTCCAGGAAGTAGAAGGAGCCGTCGTCGGCGAGCAGGAACTCGCAGGTTCCGGCACTGCGATACCCGACCGCCCGGGCGGCGGCGACTGCCGCCTCGCCCATCCGCTGGCGGAGCTCGGCGCTTACCGCGATGGACGGCGCTTCCTCGACCAGCTTCTGGTGCCGCCGCTGAATGGAGCACTCCCGCTCGCCGAGGTGGACGGTGCGCTCGTGATCGGCAAGGACCTGGATCTCGACATGGCGGGGGCGCTCGACGAACCGCTCCAGGTAGACGCTCGGATCGCCGAACGCCTTCTGGGCTTCGGACGCCGCCGCGACCAGCGCTCCCCCGAGATCCTCCGACCGGTGGACCACCCGCATGCCCTTGCCGCCGCCGCCCGCGGCGGCCTTCACCAGGACCGGATAGCCGATCTCCTCGGCGGCGCCGGCGGCGATCCCTGGATCGGAAACCGGAAGGGTCAGGCCTGGCACGATCGGAACACCGGCCGCCGCCATGCGGCGCCGAGCTTCGGTCTTGTCTCCCATGGCGGTGATGGCGTCGGCCGGCGGACCCACGAAGGCCAGGCCCGCCTCGGTGACGGCCCGCGCGAAATGGGCCCGTTCGGCGAGAAAGCCATAGCCCGGATGCACCGCATGGGCCCCCGAGATCCGCGCCGCTTCGAGCAACCGATCGACCCGGAGATAGCTCTCGGATGGCGGAGGGGGACCGATCGGCACCGCGAAATCGGCGGCCCGGACGTGAGGGGAGAGCCGATCTGCCTCGGAGTAGACCGCGACGGCCTTCAGCCCCTCCTCGTGGCAGGCGCGGATGATGCGGAGGGCGATCTCGCCCCGGTTGGCGACGAGCACCCGGAAATCACCGCTCATCGGGGACCGCCAGCGGAATCGATCGCCGGATGAGGGCGTGAGCGAGGACACAGTTGATTCATTCGAACGGAGCGGGACCGGCGGAAGCTAGCGACCGCAGACGTTCCGGTCGCGCACGCCCAGTGGGGACAGGAGGGAGGCGCAGAGGACCTGGTTGAACCTCGCGGCCTGGACGTACAGGTCCGCCACCTGCCGGACTACGCCCGTGGGACGGGTGCGCCAGGCGGCTGTGAGGTCGATGATGCTGATTGGATTGGGGTCGAGGTTCGCTGCCGGTCCGGCCACCCGCACCAGCCGTATCGGAGAGAGCGGCAGCCGCGGCACCATGCTGCTGTCAGCGTCCGGAGTGAGGCAGACCGGACGTCTGGACCCCGCCCGGGTCAGGGCCTCGGCCACGGGGAGGACGGCATCGATCTGCAGCGTCTGCGCCATCTGGATCCGGTACAGCGAGTCCGAGCCATACAAGGTCGGGAGGAAGAGGACCAGATCCGCCCGATCGTGCCCCCGAAGCACGATGCTCCACACGCCGACCGCTGCCAGATCCGATCCCGCCACCAGCACCCCACCGATGGGGCAGGAGTTGACCAGATTGCGGCCCGCCTCGACGACATAGGCGGGCGGCTCGACGTTGCGCACGTTGGCGCCACCGGCCAGGCCAGCCGCCGCCCACCCACCCTGTTCCACCGCGAAGGACGAGCGGTCCACCTCCACGAGAGCCCGAAGCAGGCGACCCGAGTCGGTCGGCAGCCGGAGGGATTCGTCGAGGGCGGTGGCCGCGAGGTCGAGAAACAGCGATCCTGGCGGATCGCCGACGTGGCCGCCCTGGTGCCAGGCCCGGCTATCCAGCAGGTAGAAGCGACCGAGCTCCAGCCAGGCGGCCCCGTCGTCCGGGGCGGTGGCGAGATAGCGGCCGAGCATCTCGGTGGCTTCCACCCGGCCGCCCATGCGTTCCATCGCGGCGGCGCGGGGAGCAACCGACGGGTCCACTGCTGCCTGCGCTGCCAGAGCGCCGGGAAGCAGGAACGCGCCGAACAAAGCGGCGAGGGGGAAGAATTGGTGCCGGAACATCAGGGTCTAAGCTACGGAGGGGTACGGGGATGCGCTAGGGCCCCGCGAACCGGAAGGCGCGCGAGGGAGTCACCCGTGGCAAGAGTTCAGAGTTCCGAGTTGCAGAGTTCCTTGGAACCTGGAACTTGGAACTCAGAACTTGGTTCAAAGCGGGATGTTCCCGTGTTTCCGGGGCGGGTTCTTGTCGCGCTTGGTGGCCAGGGTGGCGAGGGCATCGATCAGCCGGGGGCGCGTGTCCCTCGGATCAATCACGTCATCGAGGTAGCCGCGGGCCGCCGCCTGGTAGGGGTTGGCGAAGGTCTCGGTGTACTCGTTACTCCGCCGGGTGGTCTCCGCTTCCCGGTCCGACGCCTGCTCGATCTCCCGCTTGAACAGGATCTCCACCGCCCCCTTGGGGCCCATGACCGCGATCTCGGCGGTGGGCCACGCCAGGTTCACGTCACCCCGGATGTGCTTCGAGCTCATGACATCGTAGGCCCCGCCGTAGGCCTTCCGGGTGATGACCGTGAGCTTGGGCACGGTGGCCTCGCAGTAGGCATACAGCAGCTTGGCGCCGTGCTTGATGATGCCGCCATGCTCCTGGGTCACGCCGGGAAGGAAGCCGGGGACGTCGACGAAGGTCACCACCGGGAGGTTGAAACAGTCACAGAACCGGATGAAGCGGGCCGCCTTGAGCGAGGCACTGATGTCGAGCACGCCGGCCAGCACGGCGGGTTGATTGGCGATCACCCCCACCGGGCGGCCACCCAGCCGGGCGAAGCCGGTGATGATGTTCTGGGCGTAGTCGGGCTGGGCCTCGAGGAACGAGTCGCGGTCCACGACCAGGCGCACCACCTCATGCATGTCGTACGGCTTGCTGGGACTCTCGGGAATCAGATCCAGCAGCCGCTCCTCGCGCCGGTCGGCCGGGTCGTCGGAGGGATGCACCGGCGGATCATCGAGATTGTTGGGCGGCAGATACGCCATCAGGGCGCGGACCGCCGCGAGGCTGGCGGGCTCCGAGTCGTGCACGAAGTGGGAGACGCCGCTGACAGCCGAATGGGTATCCGCCCCACCCAGCTGGTCGAAGCTGACTTCCTCGTGGGTAACGGTCTTCACCACGTTCGGTCCGGTCACGAACATGTAGCTCACACCGCGGACCATGAAGATGAAGTCGGTGATCGCGGGGCTGTAGACCGCGCCGCCGGCACAGGGCCCGAGAATGACGGAGATCTGGGGAATGACACCGCTCGCGAGGGTATTGCGCAGGAAGATGTCGGCGTAACCGCCCAGGGACGCGACGCCTTCCTGGATCCGGGCGCCACCGGAGTCATTGAGCCCGATCACCGGGACACCGGTCTTGAGCGCAAGATCCATCACCTTGCAGATCTTCTGGGCGAAGGTCTCGGAGAGCGAACCGCCGAAGACGGTAAAGTCCTGGGAGAAGACATACACCAGCCTGCCGTCGATCCGGCCGTAGCCGGTCACCACGCCGTCGCCCAGGTAGGTCTGCTGCTCCAGTCCGAAGTCGGTGCACCGGTGGGTAACGAAGCGGTCCAGCTCGACGAAGCTCCCGGGGTCCAGCAGCAGGTCGAGCCGCTCCCGGGCGGAGAGCTTGCCCTTCTTATGCTGCTGCGCGAGGCGTTCCGGGCCTCCGCCCTGCTCGGCCTGGGCCTGTCGGTGGTGCAACTGATCGAGGAGTTCGCGCGGCGTCGGCATGCCGCGGGAAACTAAGGGTGCTTTGGGCTGTGGGCTATGGGCGGAAACGATGAGCCATGAGGTCTGAGCCGTGAGCGTCAGCGGCTCAGATCTCATGGCTCATGGCTCATGGCGGGAGAACCTCAGCTGCGGCGCTCTGGAGCGGGGCCAGCCGTCGGGGTCTGTGAGGTCCGGTTCCAGACCACGTTGGGTTGATTCTTGAGCCGGATGACCGGCTTGGGGCCGCCGCGGTACCAGAAGCTGAAGTCCGCCGTCTGCTTGCCCTCCTGGTAGCGGACAGTGTACAGCGCCGAGTCGGCGACCGCCCTCACCTTCACCTCCTGAATCCGGTGCCAGGTGTAGTCTTCGGCGCTCTCGCCGTTGTGGAAGGCGACCGCGCTGTCGCTCATCTCGAACCGCCGACCCTGGTACTTGCCCTTGCCCGCTTCCCAGACACCCACCACGGGGGTCATGGTGGCGTGTCCGGTCTTGGAGGCCCACAGCACCAGTGGACGCACCACGACCAGACTCACCACGGCCACGAAGCCACCCGCCATGAGGGCCTTGGACATCCAGGGCCTGACACCGGGGAGTGACAGGGAGAAGGTCGTCGCGGCCGGAACCTGTTCCTTGCGGCGGGCCCTGGTGGGGAGCCGCATCACCGTGTTGAGGGAGTTGAAGAACTCCTTCAGGGTCCATGCATGCGCGAGCTCTCCGTCGGCGACGGAGCGGTGCTTTTCAGGCTCGCCCGGCTTCCCGGGAGCGTCGTCCGTGCGATAGGGGGCGAGAAGATCCTGGGTCATGTTGTGCTCTCCACCGGTCAGTAGCGGCTGGCGGCACCAATGAAGCCGCCGTCGTTGGCCCGTACCACGTCATCCAGACTCACACCGGCGTTAAGGGGGACGCTCGAGGAGCCGTCCTTGCCGTAGCTGTACAGGTCGTACGTCGTATTGATCTGGATCCCGAAGGCATCCAACCTGGGACTGCCCCCATTGGCGAACTTCACGAAGACGTAGGGGTTGCCCCACGGGTCGGTCAGATTCAGCCCCAGCCCGGCAAGACTGTTGGGGACCGAGTCGCGGGTATCGATAGTGGCCTGGATCGCCTGGATATCCCCGATCGCCCGGGCCACCTTGGCCTGGTTGGCGATCTCGTGGTACTTGGGCAAGGCGATGCTGGTCAGCGCGCTGGCGATGGCCAGTGTCGCCAGCAGCTCGATGATCGTCATACCTGCTTGGCGTGCCCGGCGCGCCGCGCGCGCCGCTACCGCCTGCTGCTGCACCGGATCCATCAGAGGCTCCTCGACCTGAGGTTCGGCGCCATACTGAGCAAGACCCGTGCGGGGCGCTGAAGCTATTGATTCAGAATAACTTACGCTGCTGCAAGTGAGCGGAATCCGGCGCGGGACCATGCAGGGTGCGGGATTGTTGGGCGGCAGCGGGAGATGGGTCCGGGGAGGTGCGAGGGCCCAATCGGAGATCCGGCGCAGGGTGAGTGCCGTATCCCGGGCGAGATGCCTGTCCACTCACCCTTCTCCGGAGGCCCCGTTGCAGAAGCCCCTGTTACTTGCGGCCCTGTCCCTGGTGGTCGGCACCGGACAGCTCGCTGCGCAGCATGACGCCAGCAGTGCCTACCACGAAGACGAGCACCCGCATCAGACGGCGTTCTCGGAAGGTCCCCGCAGCGGCTGGACCATCGGGGCGCCGCACCTCGATATCAACGGCGGGCTGTTCTACGTGAGCCGCGACCCATCGGATACCAAGGAGGCCTTCGTGCGGCTGCATGCCCAGGCCGCGCTGGGGATTCCCGCGGTGGAGCTGGCGAGCGACCTGCAGTGGATTCCCTCATTCGGCGCCACCCCGACCTGGTCGGCTGTGGGCCAGGTCGCCCCAGTGAGAGCCGCCTCGAGACTATATCTGAGCGGCGGTGTGGGCGTCGTCACCGGCCATAGCAGCAAGGGGGACCGGCTGAAAGGGTGGATGCAGGGCGTCCTGGCGGTGCGGACGCCATTGCACGAGATCGCTCCATTCGTGCAGGCCGGGCGGGCATTCGGCAGCGGGCAGAAGGCGGAGTTCCTGTTCGGGATTGCTCACCCACTTGCCCCGTACAAGTTCCACCTTCCCTGAAGGGCGGACGAGCGGACCGCCGGACCGGCGGACCGTGGGAACAGAGAAACGGGAGAGCCCCCGAGTGGGAGCTCTCCCGTTGTGCGCTTCTACTGACCGCCCGCCCGCTGGTCCGCCGGTCCGCTCAGTCGTCCGCGGGGGTCTCGTCGATCACCGGCCGGACGGGGGGGATGATCGGCTCGTCGGGGTAACCCACCACCGCCAGCACGATCCGGTGGTGAATCGGGTCCACCTCGAGCACCTTGAGATCCACCGCCTGACCTTCCTTCACCGCGTCGCCCGGCTGCTCGATGTTGGCGATCCCGAGCTGCGACATGGGGACGAAGCCCTCGATGTCGTTGCCCAGATCCACCACCACGCCCTTGTCCATCAGGCGGGCCACCCGGCCGCGGAGCTCGGTGCCGATCGGGTAGGTCTCGCCGATCTTGAGCCAGGGATCCTCCTCGGCCTGCTTGAGACCCAGGGAGATCCGCTTGTTGTCGCCGTCGATGTTGAGAATCACGACGTTCACCGAGTCGCCCTTCTTCACGACCTCGGAGGGGTGCTGCACCCGCTTGGTCCAGGACATGTCGGAGATGTGGATCAGACCGTCGATGCCCGGCTCGATCTCCACGAAGGCCCCGAAGCTGGTCAGATTGCGGACCTTGCCGCTGATCCGGGTGCCGACCGGGTACTTGAGCGGCAGCACGGTCCAGGGATCCTGTTCCGTCTGCTTCATGCCGAGCGAGATCTTCTCCTCGCTCTCGTCCACCTTGAGGACCACCGCCTCGATGGTCTCGCCGATGGAGACGATCTTCGAGGGATGGCGGACGTTGCGGGTCCAGGACATTTCGGAGATGTGCACCAGGCCCTCGATGCCGGGCTCCAGCTCCACGAAGGCGCCGTAGTTGGTGATCGAGACCACCTTGCCCTGCACCCGGGTGCCGACCGGGTAGCGCTCGGCGACTTTCTGCCACGGATAGGGCTGCAGCTGCTTCATGCCGAGGCTGATGCGCTCACGCTGCCAGTCGATGTCGAGGATCTTGACCTCGACCTCGCGGCCGATGCCCACCATCTCGGTCGGGTGCGACACCCGGCCGTACGACATGTCGGTGATGTGCAGCAGGCCGTCCACGCCGCCGAGATCGATGAAGGCGCCGAAGTCGGTGATGTTCTTGACGATGCCCTTGCGCACCTGGCCGACCGCGAGCTCCTTCATCAGGTGCTCGCGCTTGTGGGCCCGCTCGTTCTCCAGGATCACCCGGCGGCTGACGACGATGTTCCGGCGCCGCTTGTTGAGCTTGATGATCTTGAACTCGTAGGTCTGACCCAGCAGCTCGTCGATGTTGGGCACCCGGCGGAGGGCGATCTGGCTGCCCGGCAGGAACGCATCCACCCCCATGAGGTTCACCACCACGCCGCCCTTGATCTTCTTGACCAGGGTACCCATCACCGGCTGGTCGCTCTCGTGGGCCTGCTTGATCTTCTCCCACACCCGCATGAAGTCGGCCTTCTTCTTGGAGAGCACGACCGCGCCCTCCTGGTCCTCGAGATGCTCGAGGAAGACCTCGACTTCATCGCCCGGCTTGGGCGCTTCCTTGAACTCGTCCAGGGGCACCGACCCCTCGGACTTGAAGCCCACATCGAGAATGACCGCACTCTCGGTAATCCGGAGCACCTTGGACTTGACGATCTCGCCCTCGACGATCTGGGACATCGTCCCTTCGTACATCGAGAGCATCTGCTCGTAGTCGGCTTCGGAGTAGTCCTCGTCGTACAGGTCCGGGCGGACCTTGAGGCCGGCGGTGAGGGCGGAAACACGGCTGGCGGAGAGGGTGGAAAGCTCGGTTGTCACGACTATCGCTACCTCAGGAAGGACCGCACCGGAGCGGCTGCGGGCTAGAGTGATCCCCGGCCGGGCCGAAGTGCCCGTCAGGGGAGCCTGCAAAGCTAGCAGCGGGGAGGGGATGCGACAAGACGGCGGACGGGCGGACGGACAGACCGGCGGACCGGCGGACCGCTGGACGGGCGGACCGGCGTACCGCTGGACTTGGCGGACCGGCGGACCGGCGGACGGGAGGGCTGACGGCCAACGGCTAACAGCTGACGGGTGACGGTACGGTTCAAACTGGGAACCTGGAACTCTGCACTCGGTTCAGCCCATCCCCCGCGCCCGGGCCAGGTCTACGATCCGCGCGACCTGTTGCTCAAGGGTCAGCTCGGTCCCATCCAGCGGGAGTGCATCCTCAGCCCGGCGCAGGGGCGCTACCGCCCGCCGGGAATCGGCCTCGTCCCGGGCAGTAAGGACGGCGGTCTCCCGCTCGAGCTGGTCTGGGGGCGCATCCAGCCCGCGCTGAGTGAGCCTCCGGGCCGCACGAGTCCGGGGCGAGGCCGTGAGGAACACCTTGAGCGCGGCGTCGGGGAAGACCACCGTCCCGATGTCCCGGCCATCCACCACCAGGGAGAGCCCGGCCCGGGCGAGCGCCCGGAGACGCTCGTTTACCCACTCCCGCACTTCCGGCAGCGCGGAGACCGCCGAGACCAGCGCGGTGACCTCCGGGGTTCGGATGACGGCGTCCGCCGGCTCGCCTTCCAGATACACGGCAAAGCTGGACCCGTCGAAATGCAGCGCCAGCCCCCGCCGCTCGGCCGCGCGGAGAATCGCCTGCGCATCGAGGGGTGCGCCCGGGGCGGCACCGCATTCCCGGATGGCGACCAGGGTCACCCCGCGATACAGCGCGCCCGAATCGAGGTGGCCGAAGCCAAGCGCCCGGGCCACCGCCTGGGCGGTGCTGGACTTTCCGGAGGCCGCCGGACCGTCTATGGCGATGACGTGGCTGGGCATGGTGTGATTGGGCCGTTGGCCGTTGGCGTCTGGCCGTTAGCCGTTAGCCGGCCGCGCCTGAGGTCGGCGAGGTATCTGGCAAGTGTCATCCCACACACCGGACAAGCTAATGGCTAACGGCCAACGGCTAACGGCCCTTCCGGATCGCCCTGAGCATCTTCGGAAACCCCGGAAAGCTCACCGCGGCACAGGCCATGTTGTCTACCCGAACCTGGGCTCCGGGCACCGTACCCAGGACGGCGAAGGCCATCGCCAGTCGGTGATCCGCCTCGGTCGTGACCCGGCCCTTGGGTGGAGCGGTCGTGCCGGTGACGTGCAGATCGTCACCCACCACCTCGGCGGCGCCACCGAGCGCGCGGATGTTGGCCGCGATCAGGCCGAGCCGATCGCTCTCCTTGACCCGGAGCTCCCCGACTTCCCGGAAGATCGTGGTGCCCTGGGCCCGGGTGGCGATGGCGGCGAGCATGGGGATTTCATCGATCAGTCCCGGGATCTCCTCGGCCGTCACCTCCACGGCGTGGAGCCGTCCCGACCGGGCCACCAGGTCGGCCACTGGCTCGTCGAACTGGATCACCACGCCATCGAGTTCGACGCTTGCTCCCATCCGCCTGAGTACGGTGAGGAATCCGGTGCGCGTCGGGTTCACGCCAACGCCGGTCACCCGCAGCTCGCCGCCCTCCGCCAGCACCGCCGCCCCTACTGGAAATGCCGCGGAGGAGGGATCCCCCGGGATCTGCATGTCGAAGGGAGTGATCCTGCCCGTCGGCTCGAAGTGCACCCAGCCGCCGTTCTCCTCCACCTGGTAGCCGAACGCTCGAAGCAGACGCTCGGTATGATCGCGTGAGCGGCCATGCGGCTCCCGGACCGAGACGGGCACGCCGCCCGCCACGCCGGCCAGCAGCAGACTGCCCTTGATCTGAGCACTGGAGACGGGCATCTCGTGCCGCAGCGCCTGCAGCGCGCCACCGCGAATCGTCAGTGGGAGCGTGCCGCCCTCGTTCTGTTCGGTGACCCGGGCACCCATCTGCTGGAGCGGCACGGTCACCCGCCGCATGGGGCGGCGGCGGAGGGAACCGTCACCCGTCAGCGTGGCGGCGAAGGGATGTGCCGCCAGCAGGCCAAGCAGCAGCCGGGTGGTGGTCCCCGAATTGCCGCAGTTCAGGGTGGTCGCGGGCCTCTGCAGCCGGCCCCGGCCGGTAATGGCGACCATGCGCTCCTGCGCGAGCGGGCTCACCTCCGCGCCCAGTTGACGCAGCACCCGGGCCGAGGATCGAGCGTCGAGCGAGGTCAGCAATCCGCCCACGTGACTGGTCCCACGGGCCATGGCGGCGAACAGGAGCGCGCGATGCGACAGGCTCTTGTCGCCCGGGACACGGATGCTGCCGCCGACCTGCATCGGAACCTCGCGAACGCGGTGGGGATTCATGCCGGCAGAACCGGTTGCCGATAGTTCCGTGGAACGCCGACTGCGACCATTCCGCAAGGGCCTAAGACTACCGGTGCGCCGGGGCTTCCTCAACCGCCGATCCACGGGAGAAGTACGCACATGAGTACCCCGAGCCGCTCCTCCTCCAACGCCCTCACCAGCGCGGTCGAGGCGTACCTCGCTTCCCAGCAGGCGACCCAGGGCACCCGGCCGGAGGCGGCCGAGGCGGCCGCCGCTCCGCCGCCCGGCAACCGCGAGCGGACCGGCGGGAGCATGCGGTCCGCCTATGAGGAGGTCCTCAGGCACGAGGCCCGGAAACTCGAGTCCGGCGGGGTCCCGCGGCGCAGCATGTGGCAGCGACTCCGCGGGCCGCTGGCGCTGGTGCTGCTGCTCGGCACGTCGGCGTACGTCTGGTTCGGCCGGCCGGAGTTTCTCCTGCAGCCGCCGCATACCGCCCTGCCGCGGCCCCGCTCGCAGCTGACCGCATCCCGTCAGCTGGTGGCGGTGGCGCTGGAGGTGGAGGACTTCCGGCGCACGACCGGGCGGCTGCCCGAGAGCCTCAAGGAACTCGGCCTCGCCATCTCGCATATCTCCTACACGATGCTCCCGGACAGCAGATTCGAGCTCCGGACCGGGACCGGACCGCATGTACTGGTCTACCACGGCGCGCCGGGGGGTGAGGCGGAAGTCAGAGAAGAGGTGCATCCATGAGGGGCGGTCGCCGTGGATTCTCTCTGATTGAACTCCTCATCGTGTTGACCGTCATGTCGCTGTTGCTGGGGCTCGCCCTGCCCCAGTATCGCATGCTCCGGAGCCGTGCCGTTGCGGCCCAGGCCATCGGCGCCACCCAGGTGGTGCGCAACGCCGCCTACGCCCACATGGAGGCGACCGGCCGCTGGCCAGACGATGCCGCCACAGGAGACGTCCCAGCGGCCCTCGTCAGGTTCCTGCCGGAGGGGTTCCAGTTCACCCACTCGGGATTCTCCATCGCGTGGCGCCACAGCAGCTGGAGCACCCCGACCGGGGAGCAGTCGGCGCAGATGACCCAGGTACGCACCGACGATGCGTCCGTCTGTGACGCGATGAACCGGCTGCTGGGGGGGAACCGCAACCAGGACCTGCTGGCTGCCTGCGACGGAACGACGGGGATGGTGACCCAGTACTACGACAACTAGTGGTTGGCTGTTGGCCGTTAGCTCTTGGCCATTGGCCGTTCGCCGTTAGCTGCCTGGCTCTCCCTCCAGTCGGCGGCGGTACTCACCCGCCTGGGCGAGATAGCTCGTCAGCCCCGCCCGGTCTCCGGTCCGGATCAGCTCTCTGAGTCGGGCCAGCTCGCCTTCTGCCCGTGCCAGCGCCTGGCACACCGGGCCCTGATTGAGCAGGAACACGTCGACCCACATCTCTGTGGGGCTGGCGGCAAGGCGGGTGGTGTCGCGGGCCCCGGTTCCGAGCGACACGCCGCGGAGCGAGGGCTCGGTCGCCAGGGTTAGGGCCAGAGCGCTGGCGATGGCCTGTGGCAGGTGGCTGGTCCAGCCGAGCTGGGTGTCGTGGACCGCTGCCTCGATCCGCACCGGATGGGCCCCAAGCACAGTCTCCCAGAAGTTCATCACTTCGTCGGCGGCGCGGTCCCCCTCCGGACCAGTGGAGCAGATGTATACGATGGCACCGGCCAGGCGATCGGGGCGCGCCCCGCTCCAGCCGGCGATGTGGGTGCCGGCAAAGGGGTGGCCCCCTGCAAACCGACTCGCGAGACCGACCTCTTTCGCCCGATGCATGATCGGCGCCTTGATGCTCGCCACATCGGTCATGAGCGCACCCGGCGCGAGGTGGGGCTTGAGCTGCCCCAGCAGGGTGAGAATGGCGCCGGGGGGCGCGGCGAGCACGACCAGTTCTGCCGCTTGAACCGCCCGGGCGGCGGAATCCGCTATGTCGTGAACCGCGGCGGACTTGAGCGCCTGAATGCTGTCCTGGCGATCGGGCGAGAACCCGATCACGGAGGGGATCCCCGCCAGCCTGGCTTGCCACGCCACAGAGCCGCCGATGGCCCCAAGACCGATCACCGCGAGGGATTGGGGTCGCATACAGAAAGTCCGGCCGGCGGCCGATAGTGGGTGGTGGAGAGTCCGGAGCGCGTTGGTCCAATTGTAGTTAGCCACCCGCTCGCGCTCAACCGAATCCGACTCCGCCGGCCCGGATGCCGGCAGCACCGCAAAGGATGCCGTGATCGAACAGGCTCCAGGCACGGCCGTCGCCGACGGCTGGCTGGCCCAGACGCTCGTGGACGCGCACGTCGTCGACTCACACCAGGCAGAGAACCTCGGGCTCGAGGGCTGCACGGTGTGGCAGTCGGTGACGCGCCGGGGCCTGGCCTCCGACGCCGACATCATCCAGGCGCTCGCGTCCACCTTCCGGCTCAAGATCGCCGATCTGGCGAAGCTCGACCCCCGGGCGGCCCTCCTGGTTCCCGAGTCCGTCGCCCGGAAGCACCGGGTGCTGCCGCTCCAGGCCGATGACCGCCGGATCACGCTCGCCACCTCCGACCCTCGCGACCTCAACGCCGAGCAGGCCATCGGCTTCATGACCGGCCGGGACGTCGAGTTACAGCTGACCACCCCCGCCGAGCTGGAAGACAGGCTGGACGCCGTCTACCGGCCCGAGAAGAGCATCGAGCGGATGGTGGACCGGTTGGAGCCCGCCCGGGTCGAGATGCTGTCGGAGCACACGGTGCCGGACGGACGGGATCCGGTGCTGGACGCACCGGTGGCCAAGCTGGTGGACGCGATGATCTCGGAGGGAGTCCGTCAGGGAGCCAGTGACATTCACGCGGAGCCGCAGGAGGGGGCGACGGTCGTCCGCTACCGGGTAGACGGAGTGCTGCGCGAGGTGATGCGGCTGCCGGGGTCAGCCGGGGCTTCCCTGGTGCGCCGGGCCAAGATCTTCGCCCGGCTGGATGTGACCGATCCGCTTCACCCGCAGGATGGACGGGCCTCGATCAAGGTCGACGGCCAGGTAGTCGACCTCCGAGTTTCCACGGTACCGATCGCCCGGCGGGGCGAGAAGGTCGTCATCCGGATCCTGGACAAGACCAACCTGCGGAGCACAGTCAGCGATCTGGGACTGAGCGAACGCGAGTCCCAGTTGTTCACCCGGCTCCTGGGGCACCGGGAGGGGATGTTGCTGGTGACGGGACCCACGGGGAGCGGGAAGACCACGACGCTCTATGCGGCGATCAACCAGCTCAAGACCGGCAGGGTGAACATCGTCACCGTCGAGGATCCGGTCGAGTACGACCTGCCGGGAGTCTCGCAGATCCAGGTAAACGAAGCCCAGGGACTCACCTTTGCGAGCGCGCTCCGGTCGGTGCTCCGCCAGGATCCGGACATCGTCCTGCTGGGTGAGATCCGGGACGCGGAGACGGCCCGCACCGCGATCCAGGCTGGCCTCTCCGGCCATTTCGTGTTGTCGACCCTGCATACCAACGACGCCGTGTCGGCCGTGGTCCGACTCCGGGATATCGGCATCGACAGCTTCAAGATCGCCAGCGTCGTCAAAGGGGTGCTGGCGCAGCGACTGGTGCGGCGGGTCTGCAAACACTGCGCGACCGAGGTCCGCGTCGAGGATCTGCCGCGCGACGCCCGCCCGCCAGAGGACTGGCGCGCGGTTCCGCACATCCTCCGCGCAAACGGGTGCCGGCAGTGCAACGGCAGCGGATACCGGGGCCGCCTCGGGGTCGTGGAGATCATGCCGGTGGACGAGCAGGTGGCCCAGCTCATCGACACCGGTGCGGCCCCGGACGCGATCGTCCAGGTCGCGCGGCGCCTGGGAATGCAGAGTCTGTGGGAAAGCGGCCTCAACCGGATGTGGCAGGGGCTCACCACCCTGGACGAATTGGTGCGGGTGCTGGGCGAGCGGATGCCGGGGGAGACGCCGGATTCCGAGGAGCGTCCGAGTGAGGCGCTGGTGCCGCAGGAGATACAGGCCGCAGTATCGGCGGCCGAGGCCGCCGAACCGACCAGGCCGAGTGTGCTGGTGGCGGACGATGACCCGCAGATGCGAAGGCTGGTGCGGGCGGTGCTGGAGCGCGAGAGCGTGCAGGTGTTCGAGGCCGCGGACGGGCTCGACGCGCTGGAGCTGGTGAGTCAGCACCGATTCGATCTGATTGTGCTCGACCTCACCATGCCGCGGCTGGACGGGATGGGCGTGCTGGAAGAGCTGGGGGCCCAGGTGACCACCGCCCAGATCCCGGTAATCGTGCTGACGGCCCTGGGTGACGAAAGCGAAGCGAAGGCGCTGGACCTTGGCGCCCGGGATTACCTTACCAAGCCGGTCCGGCCCACGGCGCTCACCGCCCGCGTGCGGGCCGTGCTCAGGAGAGTCAAGGCATAGCAGGCCCAACCCCGGAGCCACGGATGGCAACCATTCTGATCGTCGAAGACAGCCCCGACAACATGAAGCTGTTCCGGACCCTCCTGGTGCTGCGCAAGCACAGCGTGGTGGGGCTGGCGAGCGGTGATGGCCTGCTGGAATCCATCGAGCAGGCTCAGCCGGCGCTCGTGCTGATGGACATCCAGCTGCCCGGCAAAGACGGGTTCGCGCTGCTGGAGGAGATCCGCGCCTCACCCCACCGTGCCCTCAGGGTCGTGGCCCTGACGGCCCACGCGATGGCAGGCGATCGGGAACGGGCTCTCGCGGCGGGTTTCGATGGCTATATTACCAAGCCTATCGACATTCGAAGTTTTCCCGAGCAGGTGGCCCGGGCCCTCGAAGGGGAACGCGTGACCAACTGATGCCGCATTCGCCCCAACGACCTCCGCCACAACCCGCCCCCCCTCCCACCGGTAAGCCCGATCGCCGGGCGCTCCTGCAAGCCTACCAGGAGGTGGTACGCGCCACAAAGGAAAAGCCCGCCCCCATCGTCGACTCCGGCCCCACCCGCCGTCCGTTCTGGATCGCAATGGGCCTGACTATTGCGGGGTTGGCGGCGCTGCTGGTATTTCAGCCAGGCTGGCTGTTTTTGCGACCGGCTCCGGAACCGCCTCAGATGCAGGAGGCCAGCCTCCGGATCAGGATGTACGTGGAGATCGACCGCATCGATCGGTTCAAGGGCGCGACTGGACGCTTACCGACCACCCTGACCCAGGCGGGCGGGGACAGCGTAGGGCTGCAGTACACCTCCCGCGGCGAGGGCTACACCTTGAACGGCCGGAATGGCATGATCCGGCTATCGTACACCTCGGGGACGTCGGCGGAGGCATTCTTGGGCAACAGCTATGAGCTCATCAGGGAGCGAAGGAAATGAGCCGGCGTGGCTACACGTTGGTCGAAATGATGGTCACGCTGGTGGTGATGGGGCTGCTGGCTTCGATTGCCGTCCAGAAGTACATCGACCTCTCCCGGACCGCTTTGGCAGCCAAGATTGCGGGCGAGTTTACCACAGTGCGGCTCGCGGCCTACAACTTCGAGGCCGATCACAACAACCAATGGCCACCCGAGGAGGGCCCCGGGGTAGTGCCGCCGGAGATGATTCCCTACCTGCCCAACGGATTCAGCTTCGTGGACACGCGCTACCAGCTGGACTGGGACAACCGCAGCCCCAGCCTGATCCCGTTCCAGCTCGCCATCTCCATGACGACTCCCGACGCGGCGCTGATCAACGCGCTGCAGCAGAACCTGGGCACCAAGTCGCCCTATTTCTTCGCGGGGAACCGGCTGACGTTCATCCTGATCGATCAGGACGGGAACTACTGAGTGAGAAGTGAGAAGTGAGAAGTGAGAAGTGAGAAGGACTCTCACCCGTCACTTCTTACTTCTTACTTCTTACTTCTTACTTCTTACTCCTCACTCCTGACTTCTCACTCCTGACTTCTCACTCCTCGATCCGCTTCGTGGCCGTGGTCTCCCGCTCCCATTCCCGCGCAATCTTGAGTACCTCGGGATCCACTCGAGGGAACTTGGGCGCCATGCGCTCGAGGGTAGCCACCACGATCTGGGCCACGAGCAGATTGCGGGTGGACTTCCGGTCGGAGGGGACAACGTACCAGGGGGCCCATTCGGTGCTGCAGCGCTCCAGCGCATCCTCGTAGGCCTCGGTGTACTCGTCCCAGAGCTTGCGCTCCTCCAGGTCGCCCACCTCAAACTTCCAGTTCTTCAGCGGATCATGCAGGCGTTCCAGCAGCCGATCGCGCTGCTCCTCCCTTGAAATGTGCAGGAAGAACTTGATGATGGTCACGCCATTCTCGCTCAGCATGCGCTCGAAGTCGTTGATCTGGTCGTAGCGGCGCGACCAGGCAGACTTGGGCACGAGGTTGTGCACCCGCACCACCAGGACATCCTCGTAGTGCGATCGATTGAAGATTCCGATCGTCCCCCTGGGCGGCACGACCTGGTGGACCCGCCAGAGGTAGTCGCGGGCCAGCTCGTATTCCGTCGGCTTCTTGAAATTCGAGACCACGCACCCCTGGGAGTTGAGCGGTCCGAAGACTCGGCGGGTGAGGCCGTCTTTCCCCGAGGCATCGCGACCCTGCAGCACGATCAGGAGCGCCTGCTTGGCCTCCGCGTAGAGCGCGGTCTGCAGCTCGGGGAGCTTCTTGAGGAGCGGCTCGATGAACGGGTCCACCGCGTCGCCCTTCGGCTCGTGGTCGTCGACGGCACTGGCATCCTTGAGCTGGACCTTGGAGCCGGGCTTGATGGGCTTGAGAGGCATGGAGGTCGGATTCGGTGAGGGGCTGAGGGTGCCAAGGTACCGGCACCTGACCGGGGCGCAAGCTCGGCCCGGCCGCGGCCGTGCCCCCGCCTCACCTCTGGGATTTCCACTGGCTCTGTGTTGGGAGTGCCTCCCGGAACCCCGGATTCTCCCGACTGGTCGGGAGAGCGTGCGGCAGGAGAGCCTGCTGGAGTGCTACGCCGCCGAAGAGACCATGGCAGACGTGGCCGGCCTGGCTCGGCTCAAGGGCTGGCTGGCGACCCGGAAGGCACGGCTCGCCGATTCGGCGAAAGCCGCGCAGTACCGGCTTCCTCGGACAGTGCCGGCGTCGTCGGCTTCAGGGCGACACGAGACCACCCGGCGCCCGGCCCTGCACCATCGCCGGACGGATCGGCAACAGGCCAGCGGCCACGAGCTGGTCGGCGCCCTCGCCCGAGAGCAGCAGTTGCACGAACGCGCGGGCGAGTCTCGGACGGCGGGCCTTGGCGAGAATCGTGATTCCGTAGACGATCGGCTCCCCACGAATACTCACCGAGTCGGGCGCGCCCGGCCGGCTCGCCACCCGGATGACCGCCTTGGCATAGGCATCGGCTAGAGTCGGGTCGCTGAGATCCACCTCTCGCGGCAGGTCGACCACCTTGAGGCCGTTACTCAGCGCCGAAGAACGATAGGTCACCACATAGTCCAGCTGGCCACCCTGCAGTTCGTCATAGAGTGTCGCCGGCGCCGCCGGCGTGTGGGTGGGTACCGCGGCAGAGAGCCGAACCGCCAGACCGGGACGGGCATAGTGGGTTTCGGCAAGCTGGAACAGCAACAGGGCGCGATACCCGCCGGGATCGAGTGCGGGGTCGGAATGCGCGGCCCGGATGTCCGGGCGCTGGAGCACGTCCATCCAGTTGGCGGAGGTGATCTCGGCCGCGCCGCGCGAACGCCCGGTATAACCCAGCACCAGCGCGTTTCGGGCGAATGCAGCGTACCAGCTGGCATACCGCGGCAGCAGGCGCTGGGGGATGATGGCGTAGTCGGCTACGGCCAGTACATCCGGTGTCCGGGTGGAGTCCCTGGCGCGCTCGGCCAGGCCGACACTGCCGCCGCTCTCCCGCAGGACCACCGCGCCGGGGTGGGCCTGCTCGAACCGTACCGCGAGTGCCGCCATGGGTTGGTTGAGGCTGCCGGCGTGAAACACCACCAGCGTGTCTTTCCCCGTCGCGGTCACCGGGCTCGTACCTGACGTTGCAGTGCCGGCGTGGCCGCACCCGGCCATGAGCCCTGAGGCCAGAACCAGCCACGCCGATGCACTCCTAGAACGCATAGCGGGCGCCCAGCTGCATCCGCCAGCGCGACGCGTCGATGTTGATCGCGTTCCGGGCGGGGAGCGTGACCTCATAGAGGTTCCGGCCGAGGGCCGCGTCGTAGCCCCTGAGCTTGAGCAGCGCCACGGTCTCACCACCGGCGGCGGCGAAGGTCCCCGTCTCCCGAATCACGCCCCAATCCCCGTTCAGGAGATGAAGCAGGTTGAAGACGTCGAGCGAGAGCTCGACCGAGTGGGTATTCCACAGATCCAGATGCTTGGCCAGCCTGGCGTTCAGGACGCTCTGCCAGGGATTGCGGCAGGCGTTGCGGTGCAGCAGCCCCCCGCGCGCGCTCGAGAGACAGGTTTGCTTGTCGACGAATGCGGCGAGCCGCTGGTATCCGCCCGGGTCCGCCACCAGCACGGTGTTGGTTCCCGTGGTCACGCTGTCACGGACGGCGGAGAAGTCGGCCGCATCCCGCGGCACATAGACCGGATCGTTCTGCTGCCGGTCAAAGGCGCCGGCCTTGCTGCCCACTCCATCGGCGTTGGCGTCCCCATTGACCACATAGGTGAAAGGCAGCCCTGACCGGCCGAGATAGGTCAGGGAGAAGCTGGTCTGCCCCGGCAGGTTGACGGTACCGCTGATCGTGATCTTGTGGGGCGTGGAGAACACCGACGTGCCCAGGCGCCGGTTTGCCAAGGGGCCGTCCAGCGCAAGGAAACCGTAGTTGGAGACGGTCTGCGCGTCTCGCAGGGAGAACAGGTCCTTCGCATCCATGTAGCTGTAGGCGGTGTTGGCTTCCAGCCACCCCGCGAATCGCTTGCGCACCTGGGCCGTGATCAGGTAGGTCCGATCGCGGTTGGCGTAGCTGGTGTGAAGGACCGGACCGAACGCATTGCTGACCTTCCCCGGGGTGGCGGCGGCGAGCGCCCCCCTGACGCTGCTGGCAGCGATGCTGCCATACAGCACCCGGTCACCCTCGCCAGGGAGGGTTCCGGCCGGACCCGTCAGGTTGTCGTCGACGATGTACGGCTGACGGTAGCCGCGCTGGTACAGGCCGTCGAGCGAGGCCACGATCCCCCAGGGCAGCTCCCGGTCCACGCCCAGGCTGAGCTTGAGGCTCTGAGGGAGCTTGTAGCGGGAATCGAAATACGACACGACCGGTGTGGCGGGCGTCGAACCGGTGGTGCAGGCGCTGGGTTGAGCGGCGGGGTTGGGTTGGAACGCCGGCGCCGCGGCGCCGCTGCAGTTGAGCAGGACGGCGTCGTTTCCCGTCTGGGTGAAGGCGAACGACATCCAGCTGTACGGCACCCTGCCGCTGAAGAGCCCCACGCCCCCCCGAAGGGCGGTGCGCCGATCCGCCGCGTAGCTGATACTCAGTCGGGGGCCCCACAGCGGTGTCGTCCCGATGAACTTCCCGGTGTTCACCCCGAACGGGCTCGCGAGCAGCGCGGCGTTGGTCGTCGGGTGATCGGGAAACGTCGGCAGATCGAGCCGGAGACCCGCCGTCACTGCCAGCCGGTCCAGCGGTTCCCAGCGGTCCTGGACATACGCCGCCAGGCTGGTGGCGCCGAAGCGTGCCGCCGAGGCGCCCGGCCGCAACTCGATGCCGCGGATAAATCGGGATGGGGTCCCGGCCTCGAAGGTGGCCAGGCTGGTGAACTGGTACTGCCCGATCGCGCTGGCGAAGGAGGCGAAATCGAAGTCCAGAAACTCGGCCCGGCCGCCGACGGTCACGGTGTGGTGACCGAGATCGATGGTGGCGTTGTCGGTGAACTCGATGGCCCGCTGGGTCAGGGTGAGCCGCTGGGACGAGGGGTCCGCCCCCGCCACCAGCCGCGCGCCCGCGAACCCCGAATCTCCCACCCCACCGACGAAGACCGCCGGGTAGGACGAATTCGGCTGGCGCGGCTCATTGGTGTGCAGGTACCCAGCCAGGAATTCGTTGGCGAGCCTCGATCCCAGCAGAGCGGTCCAGCGCAGACGGGCGCTCCACTGGGTCGATGCCGGCGCGAATCCGGCTGAGGTCAGCCGGTAGTCGCCGCCGATGGCTCGGGCCGGCGCGATCGTGTCCTGAATCTCTCCATGAGCGTAGTTCACCGAGCCCTCGAGCAGCCCCCGGCGGCCGAGCGACGCGCTGAGCTTGGCGAAGAGGTTGCCGCTGGTATTCCTCGTGGTAAAGCCGCTGAAGTCTCCCGGGGAAAGCCCGTAGCCGCGCAGGATGGAGGCAAACCGATCCACGCTGTCCACCGATATCCCCACTCTTGACCCGGGCGCGATAATGGGGCCCGTAAACGGCGCGTTGCGGCGTCGCAACTCGCCCGCCACGAAGAAGTGCAGCCGGTTTCGCACGATCGGCCCGGACGCCAAGGCGCCGAACTGCCAGCTGGAGAAGTCCGCGGCCCGCACGCCGGTCGTATCCTTTCCGGTGAGAACCTGGCCCTGGTAGTAGGTGAACGCGGACCCATGGTACTGGTTGGTACCGCTCTGGGTCACGGCGTTGACCTCGCCCCCAACGAACAGTCCCTGACGCACGTCGTAGGGTGCCACCAGCACCTGGAACTCGCGCACAGCCTCGAGCGGGAGGGAACGCACGCCGAGTTGCCCACCGGGAGCCCCGGTTCCGCGACTCAGGCCGAAGAAATCGTTGTCCGACCCGCCGTCGATCAGGATGTTGTTATAGCGGTTGTTGCTGCCGCCGATGACGGTGCCGCAAACCTCCGGGGCGGTCTGGATGAGATCCACGAAGTCACGGTTCTGCAGCGGGAGACGCCGCACCGCGGTGTCGGTCACCGTGAATGCCGGCCCGGTCCGGTCCGGCCCGACATCGCCCGGCGCCGGCGTCATGACGACAGCCTCGGGAAGCTCCACCGCGACCGGGGTCAGGGAGATCTCGAGCGGCAGGATCTGGCCCAAGGAGAGCCTCACACCGGTGACAGTCACCGGCCGGAAGCCAATGGCCCGGACCTCGACATCATAGGGACCACCAGGTGTCAGGTCGACAAAACGTACGGGGGCGCGAGCGCCCTGGGACGAGGAGCGCTCCAGCGTGATGCCGGTCCGTTGGTCGGTCACCGTGATGGTCACCGTCTCCAGTGGGCTGGTCGTGGCGGGGCGTACCCGGACCTCCAGGGTGCTGCCGGTCACGCCCTGGGCCTCGAGCGGCACCGCGATTCCCACGAAGAGGAGGCCCGCCAGCAACACGGCGATGCCGACCGAAGCCCACGCGCCAGGCAGGCACGCGACCGAGCGGTCGACACGGCTCGTTTCGTGACGCAGCATCGGACCAGGCCGGCGGGCGGAGGTTGGCGCAGGCATTGAGGGCTTCCATGAGTGGCGGACTGGAGCGTGGCAGCGGGGGGGCCAGAACGGCGCCGAGTGCCATTGTAGCGCAGGATGGCCCGATGTGCAACACGTTGCCTATCGCATTGCCGATGCGTTGGCACGGAAGGGGGCGGACTGACCTGAGGCTGGTTTAGGGGATGCGGGCTTCCCGGCGGGGCGGTTCAGCCGACGATACTCTGGGCCTCCGGCAGGGCCAGGAAGGCCTCCACAACGGTCGGGTCGTAGTAGCGGCCCTGGTAGGCGACGATTTCCTCCCGGGCTCGCTCCAGCGGCAGGGCGGTACGGTACGGCCGAGTGTGGGTGAGCGCATCGAAGGAGTCGGCCACCGCAATCACGCGGGCCTCGAGGGGAATGGCCTCGCCTGCGAGGTGGTCGGGATAGCCCGTCCCGTCCCAGCGCTCATGGTGGCTCCGCGCGATGCGCTCCGCCATCTGCATGAGCATGGACCGCCCCCCGCCCAGAATCCTGGCGCCGATCGTCGCGTGGGTCCGCATGACCTGAGCCTCGTCCAGGCTGAGCGCCCCCGGCTTCAGCAGAATCTGATCCGGGACCCCGATCTTGCCGACATCGTGGAGCGGGGCCGCCTTTCGAATGAGATCCACGTTCGCGGCCGGCAGATGCAGCGCCTCCGCCAGCGTCGCCGCGAGGGTCGCGACCCGGATCGTGTGTCGCCCGGTGGTGTCGTCGCGGAATTCAGCCGCGACCGCCAGTCGTTCCAGCCCCTCGAGCTGGGCCTGCTCCAGCTCCCGGGTCCGCGCCGCCACTCTGTTCTCGAGGCGGCGATTCTGGTACTGCAGCATCAGGTGCAAGGCGCGGGTGGCCAGGATGTTTCGAACGCGGAGCACAACCTCGATGGGGTCGAACGGCTTGATGAGGAAATCCGTCGCCCCCCGGGCGAGCGCCTCGCGACGCGGTTCCGGCCGCAGGTCGCCGGTGATGATGAGGATGGGGAGAAACGCGTCCGGCGGAGTCACGGCCCGCACCTGTTCCAAGAGGCTCATGCCGTCCAGACCAGGCATGTGCAGGTCGAGCAGGATGAGATCGGGTGAGAACGAGCAGAACAGGCGGAAGGCCTGGAACGGGTCCGTGGTGCCCTCTACCTCGGAGAACCCGACCCGGTGAAGCGAGCGGGTGAGCAATCGTACGTTGGAAGAATCATCGTCCACGACCAGGATACGGGGTGCCCGACCCTCCGCCCCATCCGGAGTCGCCCAACCCTCCGCACCCGGCAGCGCGAGCAAACGATCATCGACTGGCGTGCCGGGTGGGGTGGCTGAAGCTGTCGGGTCGACCGTCCCGGCCTGAGCCCGAGCCACCCCATCAACTGGAAGAGGAACTGAACCGTGGCTGCTTTCGCCCATTGGGCAGCACCGGCTCGCAGGCACATGCCAGGGGAGCACCGCCCAGCCGAGCTACCTCATAGTCACGTCCGAAACCGCTCGCGTCAATGCCGCGGTCGGACCTGATCGACATTCGGTCCGCCAGGAGCATCCGGGCGCGCATCCAGGTTTGCGCAACGTCACGAGTGCCAGGAGGACGCGGCCTCGTGCTGTATACGGACAGGTCTATGCTCGGGGCGGGAATCGAACCCGCACAGGGATTGCTCCCCAAGGGATTTTAAGTCCCATGCGTCTGCCAGTTTCGCCACCCGAGCGGGCGCGTGGAACTTCATCGTCTCGAGCCCCGTCCGCAACATCGGACGAACCCCTCGTCCGCGTGCAGCGCGTGGGCGCGATGTCGCTGTCCCGATCACTCCCGATAGCAGGCTCGGCCCATCCCGGAATAACCCAGCGTCCTCCCGCGTGGATGATGGACCGGCAGCGGACCGTGGCGAATGCGGTCACGGCTTGGGAAGTGGCGCAGTGACCAGGAGCCGGTACTCCACCGGGTTACCCACCGCTCCAGGCAGATAGCCTCGGACCGACTGGATACCGGCATATGGACGCAGCCGCCACACGGCGCTGGCATAGCCGCTGTCGTTGGTGATGCTCGATCTGGGTTGCACCGGGGGCGGGTACGCGAGACCGTCCCAGGTCACCTCGATCCCCTTGAGTGGTGTGCCCGCGGCTGCGTCCGTCGCCCGCACCAGCAGGGGGTGGATGGCACCGAAGGTGTCGCTCGGCAGATCGCCGGTGACGCCGGGCGGATAGGAGATCTTGATGCTCCGGTCGACCGGTGGCAGGCCAGAGTCCGCCCGGCAGGCCGAGACGAATCCCACAGTCCAAAGTAAATGCGGCATCCAGGAGTTTGCCGGCACGGGAGGCCCTCCGCAGTGATGATGCAGCTTAAGACGTCAGCCCGCTAGCCAAACTGCACAGCGAGCCCCCGTGCCGGAGGTCCAAACGCCACCCGCCCGCTCGCGGCGCCACGGAACTCCTCCTGATCTACTGGGACAACCCCAACGGGTCGACCGGCAGCGGGAGCGTGACCCTGACGGTGCAGTGACGTGAGACGTCAGACGTCACACGTCAGACGTGAGTGAGGAGAGCCTGTCATTCCGACCCCGAGCGTAGCGAGGGGGAGGAATCCCTCCGGGTCGGCACCGCTCTCACCGCGAGGGATTCCTCGGGCGCTACGCGCCCTCGGAATGCCAGGAAGGCGCTTTCACCGCTCACCGCTCACTTCTCACCGCTCACTTCTCACTTCTCACTTCTCACTCCCCCTCCCGCTCTGGTCGCCCAGACCACCGGCATCCGGCCGAACCGCTGGCGGAACTCCTCCTGCACTTCGGCCACGATGCGCGCCTCCTTCTCCGGC